>DGVE01000165.1 GCA_002395865.1 Lachnospiraceae bacterium UBA4292
CCAGATGCAGCTGGAACAGCGTGGTGACAACGATGAAAGGAACACCCGCGAGTATATCGGTGATACGGTCGAGGGTCATATCGATCCTGCCGCCGTAGTAGCCCTGGATCGCGCCGTAGATGGTTCCGATGAACAGGTTGATGGCGGATACGATGACCGCAAATACGAGCGAGAATCTCGCGCCGACACCTATAGCGGAGAAGAGATCCATACCCATCAGCGTGGTGCCGAAGATGTAAATGGGCTCATGTCCGAACAGGTACTGATAATAGTTGTAATAGCATACACGGCAGGTAACGGCACCGGACTTGCCCTGTGAGTACACATAGCTTCCGTCATCACCCGCGATACGAAGTGAATGGTACTCCACGCCCGCCTTGGATGCGTCTGTGGCATACATGGGTGTGAAATTACCCTGCTTGTCAAGCACTGCCGCGCCCTGCTTGTCCACCTTGTACCAGATGTTGGGGTCGCTGCTTCCGTTGCCGGCCTTATCTGCCTGAACATAGGGGAAGATGACCTGAATACCGGTCTCGTTCTGCCACTGCTGTATCTTCTCGAACTCGTCGTAAGAGAAGGTACGATATACGACACCTACCGCATAGTAGGTATTGACCTTGATGTCGTATGTGTAGCGCTTCGTGAGCTTGCCGCGGACCTTCACCTCGGTCTCGTGGGTCTGAATGATGCCGAGAAGCGGATCGTAACCCGTCTCCACGGCGATGGCCTTCCATGCGTTCATGGCAGCCTCATTCTGTGAAGACAGAGTTCTGGGGCCGGAGAAGGTCTCGTTGCCGCTTTTGGCCAGCGCAGGAATGTACGCGGGCATCGAGACATACACCTTATCCGTATCCTTTACGGTATAGGGAGAAAACATCGGTGCAAATATCGCGAAAAGTACCAAAAACAGCAGTATCCACGCCGCCGCGACAGAGGAACGGTTCTTGGAGAACCTGATCATCGCGTCGGCGAAATAGCTTCTGGACTTGGTCTGTATCTCTTTATCTGAAAGCATTTTGTCTGCATTGACAAAAGCAAATTTTTCTTTGGGAATGTGTTCAAAATTATCCTTCGTACCCATTATTTCTTAGCCCCCATTCTTATTCTGGGATCGATGAAGCCGTAGCTGATATCCACCACGAGATTGGCTGCGAGGCCTATGATCGTGTAGAAACAGGTGGACAGCATGAAGATGTTGTAGTCCAGACCGTTTATGGAATTCAGCGTCAGTGCACCGATGCCCGGGATGGAGAATATCCTCTCGATGATGAGAGAGCCGCCGATGATGCCGATGAACTCACCGATGATACTGGGTACTATGACCACGAAACAGTTCCTGAGGGCATGCCTCATGGTCGCCTGGGCCTTGGTAAGGCCCTTTGTTCTGGCCAGCAGCATGAACTCGCTTCCGAGGACCTCCACAAGCTCCGCTCTGGTGGTTCTGGTAAAGCCCGCGATGACTCCGAAGGACAGCGCCAGCACTGCCGGTATCATGCTCTTGAACATGGCAAGTGAGAACCAGTCATTTCCCGACTTCATGACAAACGGGAACCATTGGAGCTTATAGCAGAGAATATACTGTATGACAAAAGCGTAAACAAAGCTCGGCACCGAAATGACCACCATCGTCAGGGTCGACAGTGAATAGTCGATCCAGGTGTTTTTTTTCAGAGCCGCAAATATACCGAGGAGTATTCCTATCGGGATACTCAGAATGATAGAATAAAGATTGACTATAATTGTAGCCGGGAGCTTCTGTCTGAAGATGCTCCAGCACTCCTGTCCGAAATAAAGGTTCTCGGAAAGACCCCAGTCAAATTTAGTGATTACATTCTTCAGAAAGATGCCGAACTGCACCATCATTGGCTTGTTCAGACCCATGGCCTCACGCCGCATCATGACCACCGCCGTATGCGGATCAGAGGGCGGGAGCGTGGGAAGGGGCAGCATTCTGATGAGCACAAAGCACATTAGAACGATGATGAAAAACACCACGAACATGTAAACTATTCTTTTGGCCGCATACTTCCACATGTGCCTTATACCTCCAAAAAAGCACCGAAGAGCCCCGGAAGGCATAAAGCCTCCCGGAGCCGTCAGTGACAGAACTTATATCTTTGTATTACATATCATCAGTACTTGAGTGTACCGCCCTGCTCCTTAACGTAAGCATCCCACTCTTCATCGCTGTAGTTGTACTTCAGGTAGTCGATGCCGCCGAAGCTCATTACAGGGTTGTACTCATCTACAACGTAGAATGCCTTCTGGGAAAGAAGGAACATCTCACCGTCGGTGAGCATGGGGATGTAGTCGTATGTAGCAAGGATAGCCTTCTCGAAACCTGCGAGGATCTGAAGCCTGGTCTCAGCATCAGCAACTCCGTAACCGAAGTTGTACTCCTTACCGTCTACAGAAACCGTCTTGCCGTTCAGGCAGTCAGACCACTGATACAGGCTCATAGTGATCTCCTCACCGTTAAGTGTAAGAGTCATGGGAACCTTTGTAGCGTCGAACCAGTTGCCGTCGTAAGCCATATCGGGATTTACGTAAACATCTGTTGTTCCGAAAGGATCCATAGCAGAGCCGTTCCAGCCTGCGAATGCGAAGTCCACGGTACCCTCTCTGAACTTGTCTGACCAGTCATTTCCGAGAGGAGCAGACTTAACTATCTTGACCTTTCCTTCAAAGCCTGTACCCTTGGTCACATCATTGAACTTCTCGTTCAGGTACTCAACGAGCTTGTTGGTACGGTCAGTCTCTGAAGAAACTGAGTATGTAATGGTAACAGTCTGGTCTGATACGCCGTCGCCGTTCTCATCTGTGATGAAGCCTGCCTCAAGAGCCTCCTTGAAAGCGTCGTTGAAGAACTTCTTTGCAGCCTCGGGATCGTAACCTGTGATGGAATCAACAGCATCGTCAAGGCTTGCGAACTTGGAAACATCTACTGAATAGAAATCGCAGAGAGCGAGCTTAGCCACGTCTGTGTCTCTGTAGTAAGCGCAGGTCTCGGGATCGTAGATGTTGGTCGTTCCGAGGAGACCGTAGCCGGGTACGTTGCTGGGGAACAGCGTATCGCACATGAGCTGCTTGTCAAATGTTACGGCAACAGCCTTTCTGAAGCTAGTGAGAGTCATACTCTCAAGGTCTGTAGTCTTCTTATCGAAATCAGCCGCAGCCTCTCTCTCCTCGATAACCGACTTATAGCCGTTGAAAATGAAGAAGAATACCGTCTGGCCGGGAGCGGTCTTTAAGAACTCGGAGTTCTTGTACTCTGAGAAGTCCTCAGACTGGAGGCCGTAGGTCATGAGCTGTCCTGAAAGGAACATATTCTTGGCTGTAGCGGTCTCTGTGATGACCTGAGTATCGATCTCGTCGGTCATGAACATATTGTAAGTCTCACCGTCAACAGGATCAACGTAGGTGTGATTGCCGTCCTTGTAACCGAACCAGCTGTCATTTCTTACGAAATGCATGGACTTGTCGAGCTGATAATCGCTTACCTTGTAAGGGCCGTAGGATACTGCCGTAGCGGCGTTTGTATCATATGTGCTTGACCATACGCTTCCGCTGGCCGTCTTCATTTCCTTCAGGTACTTATCGTACTCCTCGGGATCGATGAGCCAGAAGCTGTCCATGGCATAGATCTTCAGATAGAAGCCGTCGAGGCTGTTTCTGAATACGTATGTGAGCTTGTTGTCGCCTGATTTGAAGAGACCTACATTCGCAAAATCATATCCCGCCTCATAGTCTACAGACTCGATACCGGTATACGTGGAAGCGTATGCCTCATAGACCTGTCCGGGCGCAAGATAATTATCCCAAAGGTACTTTGCGGATACATAAGCCTCGGGATCACCCTCCTTAACCGCGGGGTCGCGCACCATGGTGTCATCCGTGATGGCGGCGTACTTCTTGCCGTTGGCTGCGCTTACGCCCCAGAAGCCGTCGAGGTCCACAAATACCTCATCATCCGTATGGCCATCGGCGATATATGCCTCATAATCGGTTCCGGCGTCGTCGAAGGACTTGAAATTGGCAACGCCCGCAAGAGCGTATTCCTTCGCATTCGCTATGGCGTATGTTCCATCATAAGCATCCGAAGCGCGGTAGTTGAGAAGCTTCGGGTCAAGGAGTCTCTTGAGCGACTCGATATATGTATCCGGTGTGATCTTGTGGCCGTTGTCGAAGCACAGATCATCGCGAAGAGTTACCTCCCACGCGTAGCCGCTCTCAGCGCTCTCGGGGATGTTGTACTCGGGATGATCCTTCTTTACCTGTGCGGTAACGTCTACAGGTTCTCCGGTAGCCATCTCGGGGATGATAACGTATGCCGAATAATCCTCGCGTCCTGCGATGGGATGGCTCGCATCGTTGAATACCATCTTGTAGAGAGCCGATCTGGTGTAATCCTGAGGATATGCCTCATCGACTGTCTTATAGGTGTGGGGGTTCCAGTTTGATGACAGAGTGACCACCCTGTCATAATAGGTGTAGTGTCCCTCGGGAACTACGGGCTCGGGCTTGTCATCGCCGGACTTTGTCTCACCGCCGGGATTGTTGCTGTCGGCGGTAGTCTGAGTGTTGTCGCCGGTTCCGGCCGTGGTCTCTTTATTTTCGGTATTGGCCGAGCATGCAGACACGAGCATGGCTGCAGCGAGAGCTGCCGGAAGTACGCGCGATAGTTTACTGCGTCTTACCATAATATGCCTCCTTAAAGGTTGTTCATCCGTACTGCAACGGTAACACTTTAAAGCAGTACAGTATGAAATATAATGCAAGGTATTATAACACATATTTCGTGTTTTGAACAGTAAAAAATGTTTTTTTGATAAAACTTTGTTAAAATTCAACAAGTTTTATTTGTTTGCTATAAAAAGATATTCCCCCAAGACAGCGGTCTTGAGGGAATTATTAAAATCGCGAATTAACAAAACGACAAGCCTTCGCTTTATCTTACAAGAAGCTTGCTGACAGTGTACTCGTACTCGTCTATATCCTTCTTCATGGCGAGCGCCTCGTTGATGTCGTAATCGATGAATTCGCCGTTTCTGTAGCCCACCACGCGCTTGCTCTTTCCCTCAAGAAGCAGGTCGACAGCCTTTGCTCCGAACATGGACGCGTAAAAGCGATCGGTCGCCGTAGGGCTTCCGCCTCTCTGGATATGGCCCAGCTCCGTGGCTCTGGATTCGATGCCGGTCTCGGCCTCGATGATCTTCGCCAGATCGGCAGCCGGGAGCACATCCTTGCTCATGCCCTCCGCGTAGATGATGATGTGATGCTTCTTGCCCTGAGCGCGAAGATCCTTTACGTGCTTGATGACGGACTCGATGGAGAAATCGCTCCTCCTCTCGGGTATGAATATATCCTCGGCACCGGTAGCTATACCGCAGCGAAGCGCGATATAGCCCGCATTTCTTCCCATGACCTCGATGATGGAGCATCTCTCATGCGAAGAAGACGTATCCCTCACCTTATCGACTGCCTCCATGGCTGTCATAAGAGCGGTATCGTAGCCGATGGTGTAGTCGGTGCACGCGATATCCAGATCGATGGTGCCCGGCAGACCGATGGTATCGATGCCGAGGTTCGCCAGCTGTCTTGCGCCTGCGAACGATCCGTCGCCGCCTATTACGACGAGTCCCTCGATTCGGTGCTTCTTGAGGATATTAGCTGCCTCCTCCTGAACCTCGGGCTGCTTGAACTCAAGGCATCTGGCCGTATAAAGTATAGTGCCGCCGCGTCCGATGATATCGGATACAGAGTGGCCGTCCATATCCACGATCTCCTCCTTGAGAAGACCTGCGTATCCCCTCTGGATACCCTTTATCTTCAGGCCCCTTGCAATACCCGTGCGCACTACCGCACGTATACATGCGTTCATACCGGGCGCGTCGCCGCCGCTCGTAAGTACACCTATAGTTTTGATCTGGCTCATAGTAATCCCTCCGAAAAAGTTCGAAATAAAATATCTGATTGATAATAAATCATTCCGCGTTCTATTTCAAGTATCTGCAAAAATAATTTTAAAAAAGTTTAGAACTTTACGGTCTTTTCACTGATATTTTCCGCACCGAAGGCGCGTCCGAGTGCCTCGATAAGCTCCGGGCAGGACCTCACTCCCAGTGAGTCCAGCTTTTTGAAGCTCCTCGGATCCCTTATGTAGACGCAGGCCGTATCCCTGCCGGGGAAGCGCCTTAAGATGCCAAAGAGCCTTCCGGACGCGGCGGAATAGTCCGCGGGCGTATTAAACCGCACCCAGACCTGCCTCGGAGCGTCGTCGAAATAAAACAGGCTCTGCGCCAGCAGCTTCGCCCCGGTCTCCTCCGTGCTGACTCTGCCGTTGATGAACACTCTGCTGCCCTCATAAGGCTTTTTATCGATCTTCTCCCATGTCGCGGGAAATACGAGCGCCTCCACGCTTCCGGTCATATCCTCTATGGTCACGAAGGCCATGGGCTTGTTGCTTCTGGTGATCTTTGTGCGCACAGCCGTAACTATGCCGCCGACCGTTACCGACTTTCCATCGACCACTCCGGTCTCTCCGGTCTCCTCGTCGACCGCGAAATCCGCCGCGCAGGCGTTCGCGAACCTGTCGATAAGAGGCTGATACTCCTCGAGGGGATGGCCGCTCATATAAAAACCGAGAACCTCCCTCTCGTACTCGAGAAGGGTCTTTTTGTCGAACTCGCCGGCCTTGGGCATCTGTATCGCGTACTCCTGCCTCTGCTGCGGCGACATCATGTCGAAGAAGCTCATCTGTCCCGCCATGGAGTTTTTACTTCTCTTCGCGGCCTCATCCATCAGCTGCGAGTAGACCATCAGCTTCTCACGCCTCGTCCCCTCGAAGCCGTCGAAGGCTCCCGCCTTTATCAGGCACTCCACGACCTTCCTGCTGACGTTCTTCGTACAAACCCTGTCGATGAAATCCGCAAGTGATGTGTATCTTCCGCCGATCTCTCTCTCATCCACGATGGTATTTATCACCGCTTGGCCCACGCTCTTTATCGAAGCCAGGCCGTACACTATCGAATCACCCGACACCGAAAACCCGGTCTCGCAGAGATTGATATCGGGGGCAATGACATTTATACCCATCTTTTTGCACAGTCTCACATAGTAGGTCACCTTCTCGATCCTGTCGAGGAAGGATGTCATGAGAGCTGCCATGAATTCGGCCTTGTAGTGGTACTTAAGGTAAGCCGTCTGGTACGCCACCACCGCGTAGGCCGCCGCGTGGGATTTGTTGAAGGCGTATTTCGCGAAATCCGTCATCTCATCGTATATGCGGTTGGCCACCTCCTCGGAGATTCCGTTCGCGATGCAGCCCGCTACTCCCTCTTTTGCATTGCCGTAGACGAAGTTCTGCCTCTCCTTCTCCATGACGGAGGTCTTCTTCTTCGACATGGCGCGCCTTACCATATCGCTCCTGCCCATGGTATATCCCGCGAGGTCGCGCACTATCTGCATGACCTGCTCCTGATACACTATGCAGCCGTAGGTCGGCTCAAGTATCGGCCGCAGCTGCGGGCAGTCATATGTCACGGACGTGGCGTCATTTTTACCCGCGAGATACTTCGGTATGAAGTCCATGGGACCCGGGCGGTAGAGCGCGATGCCCGCGATGACATCCTCTATATTGCCCGGCTTTAATTCCTTCATGAAGTTCATCATGCCCGAGCTTTCCAACTGGAACACGCCCTCCGTGTGGCCGGTTCCTATCGATGCGTATACCTTCGCATCTTTCATGTCAATATTTCTAATATCGAGTTTGATACCGCGGTTCTTCTCGATAAGCTTTATCGCGTCATGTATGACGGTAAGCGTGCGAAGGCCGAGGAAATCCATTTTCAGAAGGCCCAGCTCCTCGAGCACGGTCATGGTGTACTGCGTGGTCACCACTCCCTCCGCGTCGGCCGACAGCGGCACGTACTCGTCCACCGGTCTGGGGCTTATCACCACGCCTGCAGCATGAACCGAGGTATGCCTCGGAAGTCCTTCGAGCTTTTTCGCTATGTCGATGAGCTTTTTTACGTCCTCATCCGAGTCGTACTTCTCCTTCAGCTCGGGATTCAGCGCGAATGCCCTGTCGATGCTTATCTGGCTGTTCGCGTTCTCCGGATCCCTCGCGGGTATCATCTTGGAAATGGTATCGCACAGCGCGTAGGGCAGATCCATCACCCTGCCCACGTCCTTTATGACACCCCTCGCGGCCAGTGTACCGAAGGTCACTATCTGCGACACATGGTCCTTGCCGTATTTGCGCGTGACATAATCTATGACCTCGCGCCTTCTTACATAACAGATATCCACATCGATATCGGGCATGGTCACACGCTCGGGGTTTAAGAAGCGCTCGAAGATCAGCGCATACCCTGTCGGCTCGATATCGGTTATCCCAAGGCAATATGCCACAAGGCTTCCCGCAGCACTTCCTCTTCCGGGTCCCACCGGTATGTCGTGTGTCTTCGCGAAATTTATAAAATCCCACACTATAAGGAAATAATCCACGAAGCCCATGCTCTCTATTACAGAAAGCTCATAACCGAGTCTTTCCCTTAATTCATCGGTGACCTCATACTTATCCGAAAGCCCCTTCTCGCACAGTGCTCTCAGATAATGCTTTGCATCCGTCTCACCCTCCGGCAGCGGGTACTTCGGCAGCTTATAGTTGCCGAACTCTATCTCCACATTGCAGCGCTGCGCGATCTTCTCCGTATTATCCACCGCCTGAAGTGCGTAGGGAAAAAGAGCCCTCATCTCCTGCTCGGACTTCAGATAAAACTGACCGCCCTCATAGCGCATCCTGTCCTCGTCGTCGAACTTCTTCGCGGTCTGGATGCAAAGGAGATAATCGTGCGGCACGGCGTCCTCCGGAAGCACATAGTGCACATCGTTCGTGCACACCATCTCTATACCGGTCTCCTTTGAAAGGCGCATTATGCCCGCATTTACCGTCTGCTGCACGCTGTATCCATGGTCCTGCAGCTCGAGGAAATAATTTCCCTTGCCGAATACCTTCTCGTGCCAGAGCGCGGCCTCCTTCGCCTTGTCGTACATATTCAACTGAAGATATCTGGCCACCTCGCCCGCCAGACAAGCCGAACAGCAGATGAGCCCCTCATGGTACTGCTCGAGAAGCTCCCTGTCGGCTCTGGGCTTATAATAAAACCCTTCCGTGTAACTCTTGGAAACTATCTTCACCAGATTGCGGTATCCGGTATCATTTTCGGCGAGAAGGATGAGGTGGTAATATCTCTCGTCGTTCGTGCCCTTCTCCCTTTCAAAACGCGAGCCCGGGGCGACGTATATCTCACAGCCTATTATCGGCTTTATGCCCTGCTTTTTGCACTCCCTGTAGAACTTTATCACGCCGAACATATTGCCGTGGTCGGTTATCGCGAGGCTCGTCATGCCGAGCTCCTTCGCCCTGGCCACAAGCTCCTCTATGCGGCAGTAACCGTCCAGAAGGCTGTATTCGGTATGCTGATGAAGATTAACGTAAGCCATAATACCCCCCGAAAAAAGCATAGCCAGGGATGACCCCTGGCTCAGATAACACTAAACAGTTTTCCCTGTGAGAAATCCCGCCACAGCCTGTATGGCATCGGCTTCATCCTCTCCCTGCGCCGAGATCGTGAGCTCGTCGCCCGGCATCAGTCCCAGAGTCATCATACCCATTATGGACTTGGCGTTGAAGCTTTTCGTAGCTTTCTCTATGTACACCGAAGAGCTGAACCTGCTGGCCTGCTGTACCAGCATAGCCACCGGCCTGACATCCTGCGCCTCATTCACATTTACGGTAACTGTTTCCTTTAACATCCATGCTCCTTTCACAGGTCGTTTCTCAATTCCTGTGCAATTCTTTTGATCTTTCTCAGGCGGTGGTTCACTCCGCTCTTGCCCGTGGGGGGATTGAGCATCTCTCCGAGCTCCCTAAGGGGCATGTCCGGATACTGAAGCCGCAGCCTCGCCACATCATACAACTCCCCGCTCAAACTTTCAAGCCCTATTTTGCTTGCGATGAGCTCTATATCCTCGCACTGGTCCAGTCCGGCGCTTATAGTCTTTACCATGTTCGCCATCTCGCAGTTTTGCGCGCGGTTCAGAGAGTTCGCTATCTCCTTGTTCACGCGGACATTCTCCATCTCCATGAGGCTCCTGTATGTCTCTATGACATTCAGGAAGTCCGAGATGTGATTGCCCTCCTTGAGGTACATGACATAACAGTCCTTCACGCTCGAGCGCTTTCTGAGGATATACCTTGCAGCCTGCTCCCCGCTCTCCGAAAAGGTGTCGACGGCGCGGCACAGCTGTGCGGCCATCTCCTCGTCCCCTGTCACTATCTCCAGATGGTAGCTCTTCGAGGGATCGGTGACCGAACCCGCCGCCAGAAAGCAGCCTCTGATGAAAGCCCTCTTGCAGCAGCTCTTATAGAGAAGGAGCTCATTCACCGTCTTATCACCCGGTTCAAGCTTAAGCGCCTCCAGCACCTCACGGACATTTTCACGCCCTGTGATGCCTATTGCATAGCGCATCTTCTGTCCCCTGCCGCTGTGTCTTATGACACATACAGCGAGGTCTATATTAAATGTTTTTTTCAATAAAGTAAAGCATTTTTTTGCACAGCACGGATTTTCAAAGAATATCTTAAGTTTTCCGTCCCCGAACTCGGTCTCACTCAGTATGATCAGACCCGCCAGTTCGGCCAGTACGCAGTGTCTTCTGGACGATATTCTCTCCTGAGCTTCCTGCTTTACACGCATTGAAAATGACTGTTTTTCCGCCATTTACTATATGCCCTCGAACTTTATCTCCGGCTCCAGCTCCACGCCGTATCTCGCGTAGACCCTCTCGCACACTCTGTCAATGAGCTCCATCACGTCGGCGGCCTTCGCGTTCCCGAGATTCACTATAAATCCCGCGTGTTTCTCGGATACACAGGCGTCGTTCACTCTCTCGCCCTTGAGCCCCGCTTCCTCTATGAGCCTTCCCGTGAAATCACCCTCCGGGCGCTTAAATGTGCTTCCGGCGCTCGGGTATTCAAGGGGCTGCTTTAAGCGTCTGGCACTCATCAGCTGCTCCATCTTCTCCCATATCGCCTCGCCGCTGCACTCATTAAGCTCAAGCTCCGCCATGAGCACTGTCCAGCCGTTTGAGAGAACATTACTGCTCCTGTAACCCATCTCAAGAGCTCCTGCCTCGAGCCTCTTCACCTCTCCCGAGGCGTCCATTACGGTGACATAGCGCAGCACATCCGCCATCTGTCCGCCGTAGGCGCCGGCGTTCATCACCACGGCTCCGCCCACGCTTCCGGGTATACCGTACGCGAACTCAAGCCCCGTGAGGCCTTCATTCGCCGCGTAAACAGCCACATTCGTGAGCCCTGCCCCGCAGCTGCACACGATCCTGCCTTCGTCCCTCCTGACATCCGCCATCCTCTCCGTGGAGATGACCAGCTTGTCGATGCCTTTATCTCCGACGAGCAGGTTGGTTCCCCTGCCTGTCACGAAATACTCCGTATTCCATCTCTTCGCGAGGGTGATCAGGTTCTTCAGCTGGACCACGCTCTCGGGGCGTGCGTAGACCTTCGCGGGTCCTCCGATCTTAAAAGAGGTGTGTCTTTTCATGGGCTCATCGCGCAGGACATCGATATTCTCTCTCTCAATATCTTCAAAAAGCCCCATAAAACGTCAGATGCCTCCGTTCTCCTGCTTGCGTCTGTACTCCTCCATCATCCTGTTCTGGACTCTGTTGTAGAGCTCCCTCGCGGCATCGTAACCCATCATCTTCTGCCTGTAGTTTACCGCTGCGGACTCCACGATGATGGCCAGATTTCGACCGGGTCTTATGGGTATGTTGTGGCATACTACCTTATTGCCCAGGATTTCGGTGTACTGCTGCTCGAGACCCATGCGGTCGTACTCCTTCTGCCTGTCCCACTCCTCGAGCTTGATGACCATATTGATGGCCTGCGAGTCCTTGACGCACTCCACGCCGAAGAGAGTCTTTACGTCCACGATACCTATACCACGCAGCTCTATGAAATGCCTTGTGATCTCGGGTGCCGAGCCCACGAGTGTCTCATCACTTACCTTTCTGATCTCCACCACATCGTCGCTCACGAGTCTGTGGCCTCTCTTTATGAGTTCCAGCGCCGCCTCGGATTTACCGATGCCGCTCTCGCCTGTGATCAGCACGCCCTCGCCGTACACATCGACTAAAACGCCGTGCATGGAGATGCACGGAGCCAGCTGCACCTTCAGCCATCTGACCACCTCGGCCGTGATATCGGTCGTGGTCAGCTGAGTTATAAATATGGGGCAGTTGTTGTCCGTCGCCTTCTGGATCATCATCTCATCAGGCATCAGGTTACGGCAGAACACTATGCAGGGTATCTTGCTCGCGCACAGCTTCTCAAACCTTGCCCACCTCTCCTGCTCGGGGAGGTTCTTCAGATACGCGTACTCCACGTTTCCTATTATCTGCACCCTCTCGTTGTCGAAATAGTCGTAAAAGCCCGTCAGCTGAAGCGCGGGCCTGTTGATATCCGGCTGCGACAGCTTCACCTTCTCATAGCTGACCTCCGGTGTCAGCTCCTGAAAGCGCATCTTCGCCACCAGCTCCTTAAGTAATACAAATGAATTGTCCTGCATGTGTTCCTCCAACTGTTTTATGTGAAGTTTTTTCGTCCACTCTTGTATCAAAGATATTACGATATTTTTCGGCACATGTAAAGAGCAAATTTCAGCCCCCGGAGCTTAGCCGGGGGCCGGGATGAAAATAATATGAAAATTTCATGGACATCCTATGTCTTATATGGTATTGTATCTGCAGAAATACCTAAAACATAAAAAGAGGAATATCTTTATGAATGAAAGCTATATATTAAACGGCAAGCCTGTAAGCGCGGACGGAACACCGACTCCCGACGCCCCGAAGAAAAAGAAGAAGCATACCGGCCTTCTCATCACACTGATTTCTCTGCTGATTCCGATCATTATCGCCGGAGCCGTGCTGCTGTGGCTTTTGGTATTCACCTACAGTCCGAAATTTCAGGTAAATGCACTCGAATTCGACCTGAGAACCACTGCCGGAAGTCTTCGCGAGATGGGCTTCGTTCTGTGCAATTCGAAGGGCGAGGAGCGAACGACCAATACCAACGTCTACCCCAGATATATCTACGACAGCAAGTTCTATCTGTACGTCGAGGACGATGACGAAGAGCTTAGGTACACCGGTCTGGTTGTAGAGTTCGTGAACACCTCCAAAAACACCAAGAAGCTGAACGAATGCTCCATCTTCGAGCTCTGGTACTACCCCGCAGCCCAGTCACTGGATCTGGATGTAAAGCTCGACGGAATCGACCTGTCGTATGCCGTGTACGACGACGATCTGGCTCCGCTTCTGAAGAAGTCAAAGATACCCTTTGACGCAAAGGAGATCGACAGATTCGTGGACGGTGACGCGGAAAAGCTCCATGACTACAACACGCTTTACGCCTACACGGTGAACATCGACAAGAATAAAAAAGACGTGGTCTTCTACTTCTGCAGAAACGAAAAAGTAAGCCATTGACGCATCACGCTCCCCTGTTTCCGGGGGAGCGTTTTTGCTTATTTCCAAAATCTTTTGCAGATGTTGGACATCTGTTGGACACGGGGCGCTAAACTATGGCCGTACGATTTAAGTTCACGCATCGCGGTGTCCGGATACACAGAAGTATCCCGCCCTGGAAAGGAAGATATATGCCTGATAAGAAGATATTTGAAGCCGACAAAAAGCCAACGAACATCAAAGCCGACCAGCTCATTTCCCAGATAATGACCTATGCAAAGCAACACCATATGACCCGCAGGGAGGTCATCGGCGAGTACTTTTCATGGAAGGCCGCATGGTATCTTACCTGCGGACGGGGTTTCTCAAAGAATGATACCAAGGAGGTCAATTTTTCGGAGCTTGAGAAGAACGCGAGAAAGGTAAAGCTCGCGGAGGGTGCCAATTACGGTATCAATATGTATGAGAACATCTACCCTCCGATAAAGCTCGCGGACATGGATCACACCGCGTTCCTCTACTACAACTGGGATAAGCTGAGTATTAAGAGCGACGCGAGAAACAATCTTTTAAGGGAATCCCTCGGCGACCATATCCGCCGCTTCAAGACGAAAGTGCGCAACTGCTCCGAGCATATATTGTTCGACGCGCCGGAACCTGAAGTCTACACCGAGTACGCGAAGACACCCGCCACCTACGAGTACAGCGCCCCCGAGAGCGCATGGCGCACATTTACGGCGGCAGTCAACCACTATGGCGGCAGAGGTGCGATCGCACTCGACGACCACGCGGTAAATGAGATGAAGGCGGACCCTTTCAGCATCCTCACCATGAGGAACAAAGAGACTGTTCGAATGGCAGGCAACAAGGCTTACCGCCAGCTCAACACAGAGTACAAGAGGACGATCTCCAACTTCACCTTCAAGGAGACAGCAGACTTCGACAGGATGAAGGGGAAAGCCTCTGTACTTCTTAACTCCATGAAAGGCCGCAGCGGTCCCGAAGCGCAGACTCCCGAGTGGAAAGAGCTTGTAAATGCGGTTGAGGATTTTTCCGAAGAACCCGAGAAGCTCATCGCCGCGGAGAAGAGTGCCAAAGTCCTTCTTGCGGTCGAGAAATTCACCAAGGGCAGAAAGAGCCTGTACGGCTCCGACATGAAGAACGAAATGGTCAAGGACGCCCTCAAGGCACTGGCCATCACCATTCCCGACGCGGCTCACAACCCGAACGTCACACCTCTCATCAACCGTTTCAACGATGTCAGAGGATGGCGTCTTCAGAAGAAGATCCGCCTCGGCAACTTCAGAACGACTGCAGCCACGGATATCGCTCCCGAGGGTCTCGATAACCCCTATTTCCAGCTCGGGATGCATGCGGAGAAGGCAACGAACGTATATGATTATTTAAATGTGTGGACGGGCGACGGACAGATCATCGACGAGATGGACCCCAAGGCAAAATTAATAAACAGCGAAGCAGGCTATGAGGAAGGTGTAAGGGAGCCTGAGATAAAGGAGCCTGAGAAGAAGGAACCCGAGAAGAAGGAACCTGAGAAGAAAGAACCTAAGAAGAAGGAACCCGAGATAAAGGAGCCTGAGAAAAAAGAGCCCGAGAAGAAGATCAAGTCCATGTCAATAAAGGATGTGTGCGCCGGGTTCAGGAAGAATCTGAACGTTCTCTCGACCTATGACGTGAATTCGAAAAACCTTCCGAATATGAAGACTCTAAAGCTGCTCTTCTCCGGCTGCATAGCGTTAAGCAATGCCAAGCCGCTCTCATCGGATCCCACAAAGCTCGACTTAAACGTCCTCACCGATGAGCAGATGGCTCTTTCGGAGGATCCCTCAGTCGTAAATATGGCCGAGGAATTTTTAAAGAGCCCCGAGGCGCGTGGGCAGATAAAGGATATTGCAATAAACAGCCTTAAGGATAAGGAGCCCGAGCTGAGCTTTGCGAAGAGCATGTCGAAAATGATCGAGAAGAAGGGTTACAACAAGCTCCAGAACTTCATTTACGGCGACGACGGCGAGGACCCCGGGCTCGGCGACGATATGGAACAGGATGAGCCGGAAGCGGATGACGATACGGATTACATAACGTACTCCGATGCCTGCAAGTCGGTAGACCCCTTTATCAAAGCGCTCAAGAACAACAGTGTGGATACGCTGGCCAACATTAAAAAGAACAGTCTGATCACCAATCTGGCTATTATAAAGGCCCTCTCCACTGCCGACATGTACACAGTAGACGGTGATAACAAGAACCCGGTCGTGATCGTAGATGAGATCAACAAAAAGGCTCAGGAGTACACGAAGGATCCCGCCATCTTAAAGATCGCGGAAGAGTTCAAGAAAAACGAGGGTCCCAGAAAGAAATTTAAGGAATACGCCGAAACGGCTCTTACACGTAAGAACCCTCACCAGTCCATGATCACTCAGGCCGGCTCCTTCATCCAGTCATATACCGTCGGCCTGCAGCGTTTGAATATG
>DGVE01000218.1:0-1960 GCA_002395865.1 Lachnospiraceae bacterium UBA4292
CCCCGCCACAGGAGCTATCGCGAGGACCGCTGCCAATATCAAAAACGGCGGACGCACACCCGTGGCAGGTATGGTGCACTCGGTGGTGCTCCTTGTGGTGCTTCTGCTCCTCATGCCCTACGCGGCGCTCATACCGATGCCCGTCATCGCAGCGATCCTCTTCCAGGTCGCCTACAATATGAGCGGCTGGAGGACATTTGTAAGACTGGTGAAGACCGCTCCCAGAGCGGATGTCCTGGTGCTTATTGCCACATTTATTCTTACCGTGGTATTCGATCTGGTCGTTGCCATAGAGGTAGGCATGATAGGTGCCTGTGTGCTCTTTATGAAGCAGATGAGCGACGAATCACAGGTGCGCGGCTGGAAGTATTATACGGATGAGAACGATCCCGAGAGCATAGAGATGCGCGAGATCGACAGGAGGATACGTGTATACGAGATCACGGGACCGCTCTTCTTCGGCGCTGTGGACAGAATGTCCGATATCTCCCTCATGGATTTCACGAAGGTGCTGATAATACGAATGAGGGGTGTTCCTGCGATCGATGCTACCGCCATGAGAAGTCTTGAGCAGCTTCAGGAAAAGTGCGAGGCTGCCGGTGTGAAGCTTGTAATGTCCCATGTGAACGAGCAGCCCATGAAGGCCATGAAGAGATCGCGCCTGTATGACAAGATAGGCGGAGAGAATTTCTGCTCGAGGATAGATTCCGCGCTTGAGAGAGCACAGGAGCTGCTGGGCGAATGAGGGATATAATATGGGGGACAAATTGAAAAAGATACTTGTACTCGGAGGCAGCTACTTCCTCGGCAGAGTGTATACCATGCTGGCGAGCAAAGAGAATGAGCTGACACTTTTTAATCGGGGGAATTTTAAGGTAAATATCGAGGGAGTCACCGAGATCTGCGGGGACAGGAAGCGCGCGGAGGACTTAAAACGTATTCCCGAAGCGCACTACGATGCCGTGGTGGATTTCTGTGCCTACGAGGAGGGCGATATAGAGCTTGGACTCTCGGGAGCGAAGTTCAGCGCTGATCAGTATATCTATATCAGCACGGTGGATGTGTGCGCGCCTGTGCCGTATGAGCCGGGGCTCATAAAGACAGAGGATTTCAGGACCGGTCTGCCCTCGGGAGACGATGCGCAGAGCAGATATGTGAGAAACAAGCTTTTGCTGGAGAGGGAGATCCGCAGGGTGGCGACTGAGAAGAATATCGGCTACACGATACTGCGTCCCGCAGTACTCTACGGACCGTTCAATTACGCGCCCCGCGAGCCCGAACTCATAAAGCAGATGGTGAGATCGCGCGCGCTTTTTCTGCCGGAGAATTCATCCAGGCTCTACTCCTTCTGTTATGTGAAGGATGCGGCGCTCATAACACTTGCGCTCACCGCCAATGAGCAGGCTTACGGTCAGATCTACAATCTGGCCGGCCCCGCGGCAAATGCGGAGGATGTCGCCTCGGCACTCATGGCGGCCTGTGCCGTACCGGTAAAAAAATATCATTTCAGCGAGGAACTTCTGGAAAAGCGAGGAATACCTGTAGTATTTGCGGGGACGCTTGAGGAGTCACAGGTATATGACGGCACGAAGGCGAGTCGGGCAGCGTCCGTTGAGTACATAAGCCTCGCAGAGGGAATGGCAAGGACCTACAGGGCCTTCGAAAACATATATGCAGAATAACATGTTTTTGGGGCCCAAACCCCTGATACGGATTTTTCGCGCTTTCAGCGCCTTGAAAAATCCTCCAAACATTCGAAATCCGCTCATTTTTCTTCGAAAAATGGCTACTTTCTCATGTTTGTTCGAGTCCCAAGGTCACAAAAGCGTATGCAAGCATCCGCTTTGTGACCTTTTGACCCTTGTATCACGACATATACGCGGAATAGAAAAAGCGGAGCATCTGCTCCGCTTTAAGCGGAATACGGGAGTCGAACCCGCCTCATCGGCTTGGGAAGCCG
>DGVE01000218.1:2012-6512 GCA_002395865.1 Lachnospiraceae bacterium UBA4292
AGCCGATGTACTACCGATGTACTAATTCCGCGCTGTGCGTATAAGTTTAGCACCCGGAGCATTTTTTTTCAAGTGGATTTTCACAGAATTACCACAATTTTATCACAGTTCGGTTAAAAACAGGCCGTATTATAAGGGCACAACAACAAAAACCGACAGGATGAAGGAGGTAATCAACATGAGAAGAAGGTATATGTATTTGGGAATAGGAACGGCGCTGGCACTTTCACTTTCAGCCTGTGCTTCCGATAAGCAGAGCACGGCGGATACTTCTGCTGTGGCTGAAAAGACGCGGGAGGATGTAAAGGACAGCGAGACAGCCGATAAGACCGGGGACAGTGAGCAGAAAGATACGGAGGCCGAGGAAGAGGAAACTTCGGAAAAAGGAAAGACAGGCAGGGACGGTACACAGGGAGAAGACGGAAAGAAGGAAAAGTCCTCTTCAGACTCGGAGCAGGGACAGGACACAGAAGAGCCGGGCCTTTATATAATGGGGGATGGTGCCTCCCAGCCGGGTGATCCCGGCATAGGAGATAAGGGAAACATGCCGTGGTCAAACGGTGAGATGCCCGACTTCTCTGATGGAGAGATGCCTGAGATGCCTGACGGGCAGATGCCTGATTTTTCAGGCGAAGATCGTCCAACACCTCCCGACTGGAACGGTGAGATGCCCGATATGAGTGGCGAGAGACCCGAGATGAGCGATGGAGGCATGGGACCCGGCGGACAGAGACCTGACGGAGGCTCCGGACAGAGAGGACAGAGACCTGACGGCAGCCAGGGAGGCCAGGGAGGTCCCGGCGGTATGCCGGGCGGCAACAGCGCTTCATCGGTAAGCTACAGCGCCACTGAGGAGATCACATCAGCGAAGGAGGTCTTTAAACAGAACTATACAAGCGATACAGCGGATGTAAGCGCTCTTATCGTAAATACCGATGAGGCAGTGACGCTGGATAGTATAACAGTAAACAAGAGCGGTAGCTCCGACGGCGGTGACAGCTGTAATTTCTACGGATTGAACGCGGCAGTACTGGCCATGGGAGGATCCACGACTACCATAACAGGAGCCGATATAACCTCCGACGCGGATGGCGCTAACGGAGTATTCTGCTACGGCGGCAACGGCGGAAGCAACGGAGCTGCGGGCGACGGCACGAAGGTCATCATAAGTGACAGCACTATTACCACCACAGGAAACGGCTCGGGCGGAATCATGACCACCGGCGGCGGTATCATGGAGGCGAACAACCTGACGGTAAATACAAGCGGCAGGTCCTCTGCGGCCATCCGCACCGACAGGGGTGGCGGAACGGTAAGCGTCACCGGCGGAAGCTACACATCGAATGGTCTCGGCTCACCTGCCATCTATTCCACGGCAGATATAACCGTGAGCGATGCGACTCTTAC
Source organism: Lachnospiraceae bacterium UBA4292 (assembly GCA_002395865.1). Lineage (GTDB taxonomy): Bacteria > Bacillota > Clostridia > Lachnospirales > Lachnospiraceae > UBA4292. The sequence goes on from DGVE01000218.1 coordinate 3,420, forward strand.
ATCGAATCTTTCCGAGGGCGTGTGCATAGAGGGTAAGAACGCCATCACTTTAAATAACTGCGATCTGACTGCTGACAACACACAGAGAAACGGTAATGCGACCTTCCTCGACACTGTCATGATTTATCAGTCCATGTCCGGGGATGCCGACAGTGGTACGAGCTCGTTTACGATGAGCGGCGGAAGCCTTACAAGCAAGAGCGGACATGTATTTCATGTGACAAACACAAATGCTGTCATCACGCTGAAATCCGTTGATATAGTTAACGAGGATGACGAAGACGTACTCATCTCGGTATGCGACGACGGCTGGAGCGGCGCGGGCAATACGGCAACGCTCATCGCCATCGACCAGGAACTCTCAGGCTCCGTGCTCGTGGGCGATAACTCCACACTGACACTGCGCCTCGAGAATTCTGCCTTTACCGGCAGCATCAGCGGCAATATCACGAACGCCGCGGGTGATACCGTATCCACATCTGCCGGAAATGTATCCGTTATACTGGACGATAACAGCACCTGGATCCTCACGGCCGACAGCTATATCACATCCTTTGAAGGGAATGCGGATAACATCGATACGAACGGATATACTGTGTATCTGAACGGTGAAGCAATGTGATGATTTATGGGTGAGATAGTACAGAATATTTCTCTGTACATAATTGTAATACAAACTCCTTGACAGAGCCCTGCCATTAAAGCTACAATCAAAAGGATAGACTGTAGTTTTGATGCGGGGCTTTTTGTGCCCGCAGAGCATGTGAGGCGTTTATGACCAAGGGACAGCGAAAGGATCTCCGGAGGGAGATACTTAGAAATAAAAGCAGATTTCTGTCCATACTTTTTATCGTAGCTCTGGGAGTGGCATTTTTGTCAGGTATCAGGGCTGCGGAGCCTGACATGCTTATAAGCGTGGACGAGTATTACGACGATGTGGAGTTCATGGATATCAGGGTCATATCCACGCTCGGGCTTACGCAGTCCGATGTGGATGAGATCAGTTCCGTGAAGGGCGTATCGTACGCGTGCGGCGGCAAATATACCGAGACATTTGCTCACTTTATCGACAGGACGGGGCAGGAGGAGAGAATCGAGACCAAGACGCTGAAGGTCTACGGTTACTTAAGCGGTATCAACGAGCCCCACGTGAAGGAGGGCGAGGTTCCGCAGGCTCCGGGGGAGTGCTTCATCGACTCTCATCTGGCGAATGCTTACAATATCGATATAGGCGAGGAGGTCACGCTGCTTTCGGGAACGGACGCACCGCTCTCGGACACGCTGACGACGGAAACATATAAGGTCGTGGGAATAGGCTATTCTCCGTGGTACCTGCATTTTGACAGGGGCACCGGGAGCATCGGCACGGGAAGCATCGATTATTTCATCATGATCGACAAGCAGTGCTTCGTAGAGGATTACTATACGGAGATCTATGTGCAGGCGGAGGGAGCTAAGGAACTCATCAGCGGCACCGATGAGTACGACGAGCTCGTCGACAGAGTGGTGTCGCGAATAAGGCTGCTCGAGAAGAATGCGGCACACAGGAGGCTCGAGGAGGTCAGATGGCAGGCTCTCAACAAAGCGTACGACAGTGATGAGTACAGGGAGAAATACGACGAGGAGTACGAGAAGGCTCTGAAGGAGGCCAAGGAGGAGGCCTACAACGAGGCCTATGACAAGGTGCTTCGGGACGCCTACGACGCGGCGCTGTCAGAGGCTATGGAGACCGCCAGATCGGAGGCACTAAGGACGGTAAAAGCCGAAGCACTCGAGGAGGCGGTAAATACCGCACGTGAGGAGGCCTACAAGACTGCCTACGAGACCGCGAGGAGCCAGGCCTATGAGGAGGCTCTTAAGAAGGTTAAGGAGGAGGGGTATGCCGCCGCCATGGAGCAGGCGAAGGCTCAGGCGTATGACATTGCCCTATCGCAGACACGCGCTCAGGCCTACGACATGGGTTACAGTCAGATCGAAGGCTATATAGACAGTATATGCGACAGGGTGGTGGATGCGGCACTGAAACTGGACGATGACAGCCGTGAGGAGCTGATAGAGATACTTCGGGATCCTTCTCCCACCGTAAATGACAGGATCAAAAGATCTGCGGTGTTTTTTGAAAAGCTGGGACTGGCTCCGCCCGAGCCTGTGGATCTGGGTACCATGACGCAAAGCAGGATATATCAGCTTGTGGTCGACGCGCTGGCAGAGTATATCAGGGCGGGGGAGATAAAGCCTGAGAATGCCGAGCAGATAAAGCAACAGGTGAAGGCGGCGGTCACGCCGCAGGTTAAGGGCATATACGACGACTATTTCAACAGTCAGTTCGATACTCTGTACAAGACGCTGTTTGACTTACAGTTTGAGTCCGAATTTGAGAAGCAGTATGGGGACACCGTGCGAGCGGAGTTTGACAGGACATTTGACGCGCAGTATAAGGAGGCATTTGACAAGGGCTTTGACGATACATTCGAGAGGGAGTACGCTCCCATGGTGCGCGAGCAGTTCGACGCGACCTTCGACACGCAGTACCTTCCGATCATAAAGATACAGTTTGAGGAGACGTTCGAGAACGAACATCTGGACGAGTTCAACGAGCAGTTCGAGAAGACATTCATGGAGGAGCATTTAGGCGAATTCGAGGAAGCCTTCTACGAGGGATTCGAGAAGGAAGGAAAGCCGCAGTTTGACAGCGAGTTCGAGAAGACCTTCGAGGACGAGTACAGAAGTGTTTTCGACGACGCGTTCAGCACCAAATTCAATGAGGCATTCGAGGAGGAGGCGCTAGGGAAGATAGATGAGGAGCTGAGGCTGCCGAAGTGGTATGTGTTCAACCGCACGGCGTCTGTTCCCACTTATGTGGAGTACATACAGGATGCGCAGGGCATCGGCAAGATAGGTACCGTATTTCCGGTGATATTCTTCCTTGTGGCCGCGCTCGTGGCACTCACCACTATGACGAGAATGGTGGATGATGAGAGGCTGCAGATAGGCTCACTGAAGGCACTGGGTTACTCCAAGATGAGTATCGCCGCCAAATATCTGACATACACGCTGCTCGCGTCGGTGACCGGTTCTGTCATAGGCTTCTTC
>DGVE01000204.1 GCA_002395865.1 Lachnospiraceae bacterium UBA4292
GCCTGTAGGCATTGAAATATATATTCGCCTTAAATGTCTGACCCGCCTCGACCACGAAATCGTCGAACTCGGCCATCACCACCGCATCGGAGCAGAACTGCCTCCACTCCTTTGCACTGATCAGACCCTTGTTCTCCATAAACGCGTCAAGTATCCCCACGAGCGCGGTGCCCTGCCCGGTGAAATCCTGAAGGTCGAGCAGCTGGAAGCCCGCAAGCATCCTGCTCCTCATGGCAGCCTCGAGCTCGAGCTTGTAGCAGGCCACCGCTAAAGCGCCCGAGTTTATGAAATAGTCATTCGCGAAATCTCCAAGGCCTGCCTCCTCGAGCCTCTCCTTAAACACCTCGAGGTTTCTCGGCTTTAAGGATCCCGTGTATTTCCCTATCTCCTTGTAATGCGGATAGATGCCGTACTGGCCGATCTCATGGCTCACGACGGGCTTGTTCAGCACAAGGCTCCCGGTGCCTTCCGCCTTCACCTTCTTGGTTCCTGTGCCGTACTGTATCTCTATCTCGCCGCCGCCATTTTCCGCAGAGCCTGTGAACTCCGCAAATACCTTGTCGTACGAGTAGGATGTGGAGGGCTTATCCGTCTGCACGAAGCCCTGAGGCGCGTCGCACATAGCGTACGAGCCCCTGATGAGCTTGCCCGGTGCAAACCTCACTCCCACGAAATAGTCGTCATTGTCAACTATACAGGGTACAAACTGAAAATTGTTAGATCCCTGTGTATACAGATGTCTGCTATCCACCCTCTTGAAGTCGCCCAGTATCTCGTTCAGGCGCTCGCTGCTGCCCCAGAGCTCATTGCCAAGACTCATGAACGTGTATGAGGGATGGTTTCCGAAGGCCTCCATCATCCTGAAGCCCTCGTTTATCAGATACTCCTGCTCCTCCTTCTTGTAGCCCTCCTCGCCGGGAGCCGCTATGGTGCCCCAGAAGGGAAGCTCTGGCGACATGTATATGCCCACGAGATCAGCCGCGTAGAAGGCCGCCTCGGGCGGGCAGCAGGTGTGGAATCTGTAATGGTTGATACCGTATTCCTTCGCAGTCCTGAGCACCTCGACCCACGACTTTATATCGGTGGGGGCCGCACCCGTCTTAGGGAAGATCATTCCGTCGTGCTTTCCGCGAAGGAAGGTCTTCTCGCCGTTCACATAGAAATGGTGCTCATCCGTGGTGATATCCCTGAAGCCGAATACCGCATCGCCGTAGTAGGTGTCGTCGATACCGGTTATCGCGATCTTGTAGATCACGGGGCTGTACTCGCTCCACAAAACGGCATTCTCGCCCATGTCTACCAGCAGCTCCTTCATGCTCCGCCCGGGTGGCAGAATCACTCCGCTGACAGGCAGGCTTTTCGGCTCGCCTCCCCTCAGCGGTATGTGCTCCTCCTCGATGAGACTTCCGTCCACCGCGAGGCTGAGTCTCGTGACCTTTATGTTAAGGCTCAGATTCCCCTGGGTGTCGGCGGTGTTGACCCAGTTCATCTTCAGAGATACCGCGCGCGACTTAACATCGGGGTCGACTCTTATGCTGTCAATGAACTCCTCATCGCGCACCTCGAGGGCTATCCTTCCGCAGATACCGATCCAGTTGGTCTGCGTGTCAGGGCTGGTGAGATGTCCGCCGCCCGTGGGATAACCGTCGTTCGACACCATTATCGTAAGTCTGAAGGGTTCCGCCCCCACATATTCCGTGATATCGTAGATATGCGGCGCGTTCAGGCTGTCGGCATTCTCTCCCCTCACCTCATGTCCGTCGACCCACACCCTCGTGAGCCTGGTCCTCTCAAGATAGAGCCTGAATACGCTCCCCCTGTCCTCGACCTTCGGGTCGAGCACGCGCGAGAACCATACCCATCCCTTGAATTCATACTCATCGGTCAGAAATCCCGTCTCGCGCTTTTCGTTTTTGATGCCGAGATGTGCCTGCGAAACGGTGCCGGGCAGCTCCATTGCCAGCTCATACTCGCAGTCCTTTCCGTAGTACTTCTCTTCTATTCCGCGTTTTTCGGCGTCCAGTCTCACAGACCACGCGCCGCCAAGTCCATATACTTCCATAAAACCTCCGGATCGATATAGTAATATCCTCTTTGTTCTCTACTATATCATCTCTCCGACGATAATGCAAATATCATCTTCCAAAACTTTCATGGGAGTTGATTTCTCGCGCAAGCTTTGGTACAATGCGCTACATATGGAGGAGCCATGGAAAACACAAAGAAAAGCACAATAATATCCCTGTGCATAGTAGCAGGCTTTTTGATCATCGGGCTCGGGCTCTCCTTTCTTCTCAGGAAGGAGCTGACGACGGTCCACGAGCAGGGTATTTCCCTCGGCAATACCGAGGAGGGGGATATCCGCTTCGAGATAGAAACGTTCAAATGCGAGGACGGCTTCGTGGAGATAAGCGGCTGGAGAGTCCTGCCCACGAACGAGAGGCGCAGCTTCGGCACCTTCGCGTTACTCATATGGGGGCACCGCTGCTACAGACTTCCCACCGAGTACGTTCCGCGTCCCGATGTAACCG
>DGVE01000143.1 GCA_002395865.1 Lachnospiraceae bacterium UBA4292
TGTTCTCGTCGTGATCGCCGATCTCGGCCTTCGTGGAGGGAGTGTAGATCGGCTCGGGGAGCTTGTCCGACTCTTTAAGTCCCTCGGGGAGGGTGATGCCGCATACCGTGCCGTTCTTCTGATAGCTTGCCCAGCCGCTGCCTGTGATGTAGCCTCTCACGATGCACTCTATGGGGAGCATGGTGAGTTTCTTGCACATCATTGAGCGGCCCTCGAACTCCTTCTTCCTGAAGAACTCGGGCATGTCGTTTACATCGGTGCTTATCATGTGGTTAGGCAGGATATCGCTCGTCATGTCGAACCAGAAGCGGCTCATCTGTGTGAGCACGATACCCTTCTTGGTGACCGTATTCTTAAGAATAACATCAAAGCAGCTGATGCGGTCGGTAGCGACCATGATCAGGCTGTCGCCGTTATCGTAGATCTCGCGTACTTTTCCTTCTTTAACGGGTTTCATAATCTGTACTTAGCCTCCGTTTGATTGTGGGACTCATGTGAGTCGGTTTTTGAAACACGAGTATAACACAGGTGCAAACCGATTTTCAAGGTATGTCATTCATAAAAATGCACATTTTTATTGTATTTTTTTCGTAAATCCTTATAATGGAACATGGGAGAGCATGAGCTCCGAAGAACAGGAGAATGTTTTAGAATATATGTCGAAAAAATACCTTATGGGAAATGCGGCCTTAGCGCACGGCGCCTTAAAGGCAGGCGTAGCTCTGGCTGCAGGTTATCCCGGAACGCCCTCGTCCGAGATCATCGAGACTATCTCGAAGAACAGGACAAAGGGCACATATGTGGAATGGTCCGTCAATGAGAAGGCGGCCATGGAGGTCGCCGCTGCGGCCAGCTACAGCGGCGCACGCGCGCTCGTCACCATGAAGCAGATGGGCCTTAACGTTGCTTCCGACCCCCTCATGTGCATGGCTTATGTCGGAGCGAAGGGCGGAATGGTCGTGGTCAGCGCTGACGACCCCGGCCCCATATCGTCTCAGACGGAGCAGGATACGAGAAGGTTTGCCTCCTTCGCGAGGATACCGGTGTTTGATCCCTCCTCGCCCGAGGAACTCTACGAGATGGTGCAGGACGCGTTCGATTACTCCGAAAAGTATAAGACGCCTGTGATACTGCGGCCGACCACGAGAGTCTGCCACGCGTACGCGGCTGTGGAGTGCGAGGAACCCGCTACGCCGATCAGGGGAGAGGGCTTCGTAAAGGACTCGTCGAAATGGGTAATATTTCCGAGGCTCTCGTACGCAAACCATGCCATGATAGAGGACAGGAATGTACACATGGCAGAGGACTTCTCATCGTACCGCTTTAACTGCACTTACGGCGACTGCACGGATACAAAGAAGGCTGTGATAGCCTCCGGTGTGAGCGTGGCATATGCGAGAGAGTATCTGAAGGATCACCCCGGGGTGAGACTTATAAAGATAGGAACGCCGTTTCCGTTCCCCGAAAGATTCGTGCTTGAGTCGCTCGAGGGAGTGGAGGAGGTGCTATGCTACGAGGAGCTCTCACCATTTATAGAGGACAGTCTGCTCGCACTTATCGGTAAGCACGGCCTTAAAATAAGAGTCAGGGGCAAGTACGACTGCACGGTGCCGCACGCGGGAGAGAACAGTGCCGAGAGCGCCGCAAGGATCATCGGTGCTTTTGCGGGCTTTTCTGAAAGCGGCCGCGCTGATAACACTGCGGATGCCCCCAGACCGCCTGTGAGACCGCCGGTGCTTTGCGCGGGATGTCCTCACAGGGCATCATTTTACGCGGTGAAGAGGGCAATGAAGGGCAAAAAGAGCTATTTCTGCGGAGATATCGGATGCTACACTCTGGGCAACGCGATGCCTCTCGATATGGTAGACACATGCCTCTGCATGGGCGCGGGCATCACCATGGCTCAGGGCTTTAACCACATGGATCCGGAGGCGAAGTGTTTTGCGTTTGCGGGTGATTCCACCTTCTTCGCATCCGGAATCACGGGCGTGGTAAATGCCGTATACAACGGCGCTGACATGACCGTTATCATACTGGATAATTCCACCACGGCCATGACGGGACATCAGCCCCACCCGGGCACCGGCTTCAATCTCATGAGCGGCCCCGTGGACGCGGTATCGATACCGCGTGTTCTGGAGGCGATAGGGCTTACGAAGGTCATGACTGTCGATCCTCTCGACCTGAACGCCTCGGTGGCAGCAGTAAAGGAGTGCGCGGATCTTCCGGGAGTGAAGGCGATCATATTCAAGTCGCCCTGCATCGCCATAACGAAGCCTTCGGGAAAGATGAAGATAAACGATAAGTGCATAGGATGTAAAAAATGCATCCGCGAGATCGGATGCCCTGCCATAAGTGTCCATGAAGGAAATGTGGTGATAGATGAGGGACTGTGCACGGGCTGCGGGCTCTGCGCGCAGATCTGTCCCGTGAAGTCCATAGAGGAGGTGCGCAGATGACGGAATACAATATACTGATCTGCGGCGTGGGAGGACAGGGAACTGTCCTCGCCTCAAAAATAATCGCTGCCGCGGCCATGGAATGCGGCTATACGGTTCACTCCGCCGAGACCATCGGCATGGCGCAGCGCGGGGGCCCTGTGACCAGCCACGTGCGCATAGGAGATGAGGCGTATTCGCCACTCATCGCTAAGGGCGGCGCGGATATCATCCTGGCCTTCGAGCCCGGTGAGGGCATAAGAGATCTGCCATATCTGAAGGATGGAGGAATGATGCTCGTGAGCGAGAAGAGCGTCATGCCTGTCACTGAGGCTCTGATGCCCTCCGGATATGTCGGCGGGGAGGCTGTAAAGTACCTGAGCGGTCTGAGAAATGTGCACATAGCCCGTACCGCTGCGGTCGAGGAGCGCTTCGGCTCCATGAAGTTTTTGAACATCACGATGCTCGGAGCCCTGTCCGCTTCTGGGGCGCTTCCCATCGACAGGGAGGTGCTGCTTTCCGTCATGAAGCGCAGTGTTCCGGAGAAGTTTTTGAAGGTGAACACGGAGGCGTTTGAACTGGGTGAGACCCTGTATAGTGAATAAATGACTGGATCACAACGAAAATAAGGAGAATAATAAACAAATGCAGATCAATGAAAAACAGTTACAGCTTGTCGACGCGCAGATAAAGAGACTCGTAAAGACCGAAAGCTATTACGGAAAAATGTACGCAGAGATGGGTATTACCGGCTGCGAGAGCGAGGAGGATTTCAGGAAGATACCCTTTTCGAGCAAGGGAGATCTGAGAAACGCGTACCCTCTGGGCATTCAGGCGGTGCCCGATGAGGAGGTCGTGAGGATCCACTCATCCTCCGGTACGACAGGAAAGCCGGTCATCATCCCCTACACCAGAAAGGATGTGGAGGACTGGGCGAAGATGTTTGCGAGATGCTACGAGATGGCAGGCATAACCGAAAAGGACAGGATACAGATCACACCCGGCTATGGTCTGTGGACCGCGGGAATTGGATTTCAGGCGGGCTGCGAGCTTTTAGGTGCCATGGCCATACCCATGGGCCCCGGCAATACCGAGAAGCAGCTGCAGATGATGCAGGATCTGGGCGCGACCGTTATCTGCGCTACATCGAGCTACGCGCTCCTTCTGGCTGAGGAGATCAACAAGCGCGGCATCAGGAAGAATATAAAGCTTAAAAAGGGCGTCATCGGTTCCGAGAGATGGAGCGACAAGAAGAGGGAGTACATATCCAGAGAGCTCGGTATCGAGCTCTACGATATCTACGGACTCACCGAGATCTATGGCCCCGGCATCGGTATCAACTGCGACAAGCAGCACGGTATGCACTACTGGGACGACTACCTCTACATCGAGATCATCGACCCCGCAACGGGTGAAAATGTGCCCGACGGCGAGATGGGTGAGATCGTCATCACCACTCTCGTGAAGGAGGGCGCGCCCCTGCTTCGCTTCAGGACGCACGATATGTCCCGCATCATACCGGGCGAGTGCCCCTGCGGCTGCAAATATCCGAGACTCGATATCATTCAGGGCAGAAGCGACGACATGTTCAAGGTGCACGGCGTGAATATCTTCCCGAGCCAGGTGGAGGAGATACTCGGACGCGTGGACGGCGTTTCGAGCGAGTACAGGGTGGATATCGCGCACGACGATGCCATTAACCGCGACATAATCATGGTCACGGCAGAGGCCGACGGAAGGGTGGATTTCGCCGCTACCGCCGCGAATATAAAGAGTCTGTTCAAGTCGGTGCTCTCGGTGACGCCCAAGGTAAATATCGTACCGCTCCAGACGCTTCCGAGGTCAGAGAAGAAGACACAGAGGGTATTCGATCACAGAGAACACTGAGATATGTATTGAGGGGTAACAAAGGGGGTAGATCAGATGTACAAAAAGAAACTGGCTGTAATGGCCCTGTCGGTAGCGCTTGCGGCCTCGACCTGTCTGGCGGGCTGCTCGGGCGACGACGATAACTACAGCTACGAGGACGATACTCCGAAGAAAAAGAAGAAGGCTTCGACTGAGGCACCCGATTCGACGCAGGATGGAGAAACAGAGGGGGATGTGACGAAGAAAGAGACGGATAAGGAGACCGAGACTGCAGACAGTAAAGGCGGGGCCCCGGCTGTTGACCCCGCGAAGGGTCAGATATACGTAAAGAAGACGGTGAGGGATACCGTTGTGGATATTCCCGCATTTATGACTATCATACCCGACGGGTGGGAGATGACCATCATGTCCAACTGGCAGATGATCGACAACACCTACCCCGGAAGGGAGCTGGTCCAGATAGCCGACCCGGATGGCACTGTCCAGATATCGATAGTGTCTCCTCAGAGCTATCTGTGGATATACAACGATTCCTTCGGGATGCCATCGCAGAATGCGGGTGCCGACCTGTCCTATTACACCACTTTTTATCCGTACATGAACGCGGACGATGCGCTTGAGGCGCTTCTGGATTCGAACGGCTTTGACACAAGGACGATGAAGAAGGAGGTGGATGACGGCGAGCAGGCGTTGAGGGCTGCGGATGCGGCCGCGCAGCGTCTGGCGGATATCAATGCCGACGGCATGAGGCAGATGGGTGTGGAGTCCTACGGAAAGAGCTACTCCATCGTCGGCAAATACGCGGACTACTCGAAGAGACAGTATACGTATAACGGTGGGGAGTATTTAGAGGCGTCCACCATCACCTACGGTTTTTCGGGAAGGCTTTCGGGCATCACTACCAATACGACCACTGGCTGGATCATACCGTACTTCATCGTCTACGGCGCCAAAGACAAGGCGACCTTCGACAAATACTACGACATCGCGGGTACCATCATAGAGAACAGCTCATTTTCACCGGAGTTCTTCTACTTGAACGCGGGTGACGCGAGCGCGATACTCGAGCAGATCGCCAAGATACAGGCGATACGTTCGCAGGCACAGCTCGACGCTGTAAACGAGAGCCTTATGAGCGATTACTCGAGCGACACGAACGCTGATGCGAGATCGACAAGCGAGAAGGTCATGGAGATGTGGGATGACTATATCAATGATGTCGACGCATACGTGTCCGAGGACGGCTCGGTGGTGAAGACTTCGATCTACAACGAAGTCATGGCGCAGGACGGTGACTATTACTACGCGGGTGACAAGAGCGGTATACCGGACGGCTATACGCAGCTGGACAAATACGATATCAGCAGAGATCACTGATGAAAACGGGGGGAGTTTACATGAAGAGATTCAGGAAGGGAGCAGCGGTCTGCATACTGGGTGCCCTGATAGGTGTCCAGGCTCTGACGGGCTGCAACAGCTCACAGGAGAGCTCATACAGCGACACCGATGAGACAAAGAAAAAGAAAAGATCGACTTCGGAGACCACCGGGGAGGAGACCACCACGACCGGTGAGTACATTATAAACACAGATGTTCCCCATCCGGACTATCCGGATGAGACAGAGGGTGGACAGCCGGAGCGGCCGACCGTGCCGGATGAGCCTGCCTCCGCAGCTGATGATACGCTTGAGCCAGATCCGGAGTATGTTCCGCGTGAGACCGAGCCGGAGCCGGAGAACCCATACAGGGCAGCCGACAGCGCACAGGAGGCTGAGGCTCAGATGGCCATGACATTGCCCGGCCCGGACCCCGACAGGGATTACTGGGACGAGGCAGCCAGATGGAATGAGGACACGATACAGCTCGGTGTCGAGAATGCCAGAAACTATGCAGAGGTCGGCCTCAGGGAGTACAGGGCTTATCTAAGGGGTGATAAGGAGAATAAGTTTTCGGGCGAGATCGATGCCAGATACAGAAATAATTATCTCATACCGTATCTCACTGCGCTTGCTGCAGAACAGGTGCTTATAGCCCCGAACTCAGTGGATTCCGAGTGGTTTACTGAACTTAACCCCAATCTGCCGCCCGTGGACGGCAGCTACGGTAACGTGTACAAGAAGCTGGCGCAGGACATGCTTCCATACATGCTCCCGGACCCGGATGTCATGACAAGGCAGCTCCTTGCGGCCTTCGGCGGCAGCGAGGCAGTCTCTCAGATCGATAAGCGGATAGACCCGAAGAAGATCAAGGAGGAATACGATAATTACGACCCGTATTACTATGAGGAGAGCTGGAGCAGGGACTGGGAGGATTTTCACAGGGATTTCCACTACTGCTACTCCGGGGAGGGATACGGTGCGGGAGGACTCTACTTCAATTATATCTCCCCGAAATACAATGAGAGATATCTGATCAATTCAGCTGTATTCGGGATCGATGACAAGGATAACCGCACTACCATTGCGCCGTGGTCGAATGCATCGGTGCTCATAACACAGCTTAAGGATATCCGGGAGAGAGAGGGCTCTTCTGAGTTCTACATACAGGAGATAGAGCTGCAGGTGAGGGGGGATTCCATGGAGGAGGCCCGTGCAGCCATGGACAGGGCATTTGCGATAGTGCAGCCATACAACACTCCGGAGGGGAGGGCGCAGATACTCTCGGACGCCAGAAATGACCACATCTGGGCCATGGTCGGTCAGGAGGATTACTCCACCGGGACCATGAAGCCGGTGTACGAGATGATGCCTGCCTTCGCAGGGACCGAGAGGCGCTTTTTATTCGATGAGCTGATAAACTATTATTTCAAAAAAGATTATACGCCCACGTGGAATCCCACACCACTTTATAATCTCAACACTAATTCAAAGAACCCGTACAGCCCGGGATACATGACCCAGCTGGTGGATTCGTACTTCAACAACACCTGCGACGTGCATGTGGACTATCTCATCGAGGGAGGCCGTACCGGCTCAGATGAAGACTCGGGTTACTATGAGGTGCTCAGGATAAGGTATGCGGGACCTACGGCAAATGCCATGAACGAGAGGAAGTATACGGGTTCCGGCTGGACCTGGGCCGATACCTACGGCATATACTATCCGCTCACGGTGCCGATATACTACAATGAGGCGGTATTAAACGGCTTCTTCACGCCCTACGAGATCCCCAAAAAGGTCACGGAGGGTGAGATAGGTGTGGCACCTGATTATACGGAGGATAAGCCTCGCTATACCGAGGAGGCTCCCAGAGTGTCGAAGAACGAGCAGGAATCGAAGGAGAGCCAGATCACCAGGTGGTTTGACAGCGGGCTCGGAAGCGACCGCTTCCCTGCAAGGACTGAGGATAGAGAGAAGGTAGACTGGTACGGCTGGAAGGGATACACTCACAACGATGACGGAACCTGGACTAGGGAGCTGCCTGCGGACGGCTACATAACCAAGCACACTCTGACCTATGACGAGACGGGACTTTTAAAGTACGCATACAGGTCCTATAAGGACGGCGGGTACAGGATGTCTGAGTTCATGCTTGACTCCGACGGAAATCCTACTCTTTCCATCGAGAAATTCTACGATAAGAACGGCAGTCTCGAGAACCAGATGATAAACCATTACGGCGGCAACGGAAGCTTCGTATGTTCAAGAGATTACTATTACAAGGAGAAGGACGCATCGGGCAATTACAGGTGCTATCAGACAAATCACTACAATTCCGCCGGCAATAACACAGGCTGGGAGAAGTATTACGATAACGGTGGAATCCAGTTCAGAAAGACCACCACCTATTGGGAGGAGATGGGATCCTCGGCCATTAACCCGGTCATAACCAGATATGCGCGCGTTGATGAGATCGAGTATGACAGAAACGGAAATATAATCAATACCGAGAGCAAGCAGTTCGCAGCAGTAAAGGACAGGAACGATTACAGCGCAAGGGTGAAGGAATTCGAGAGCTATCTCGCCGTCGGCTCCATCGCCGATGTGACGGACTGGCCGTAGGCGGAGGTGTACCATGAACGATCTGAAGGAAAAATGGAAGAGCCTCGGGCCGAAGAAGCAGAGAATGGCCATTATATCCGCCGCTGTCGTGATACTGCTCCTGATATTGATCATCATACTGGCCGTAGTACTCTCAGGCGGAGAGGATGCCCCGGTATATGAGGGATCGGGAGGCAGCGGCAGAAAGAAAAACAAGGAGACCACCGTTTCCTCCGAAACAGAAAGCGGTGAGCCGTCTGCCACGGAGCCGGGAAAAGAGGAGGAGACCACCGCTGTCCCCGGCTCAATGGTGACAGGTGAGAGCAGATACGACAATATTATCTTCCGTCCCTTCGTATATGACGGGACACCGACCGGAAGCTTCACCTCCATAGTCATGCCGGATAATGGTTCATATCTGGGGGAAAACAGCAGCAGGGGAGAGAACGATCTGAATACCTATGAGATCACACTGTCGTATGATGACCAGGGGGCTGAGCATATGGCTGCGGAGCTGATCGATGAGAACAGCAGGCTGACAGGCTGCTATGCCGGACTGTGGTTCAATAAAAATGACGGCCTGTACGACGACAGGCTGAAGGCGGTAATGACAGAAGACGGAGCAGACATTCCCTATATGACGATCGCTCCTCTCAATAACATAGATTATGACGAGATGATCACCATGCATTTCGGGATAGTGCACGCAGACTACGGCGCAGAATTCCCCGACGATGTAGTCGTATACTTAAGAAGCCTTCTGCCGAAGCTTTACTGGACCGGCTACAGCAGCCGGGAGGACATGTACATAGAGTACAGCAAAACCAAGGCACTCGAATATCTCGATTACTACGCAGAGAGGAAGGGCGAAGAGAGCTGGGACGGCGAATTCTTTTCGGATGAATATTTCGATGTGGGTGTCGATGGGCTCAAGCAGCGCTTCTGGATGAGTCTGGAGAACACAAGAGGTGAGAGGGAGTACATAGATTTCGACGGAGACCCCGGATATGTGGATACTCATATTATTCAGACTGCACGGTATGAGGGAGAGGTGGACTTCTGCGATATAGCGAAGACAATATGGCTCGGAGGAGACAGGGGTAGCTGCTTAGAACTCAAATTCGAGAGGATACCGCTCAGATACAAGGACTGCTTCATGAGGATCATGGCTTCGATACATCCCATGGGCTTCAAAAAGTTTGAGAGCGTTGAGGACAAGGCTTCCTCTGTGGTCAGGTTCCCCGTTTACAACGATTATGTGGTGAGAGTTGAGTATGACGGAACTGTCATACGCGGAAGCTCAGGCAACAGCGAAGTGGCGGCTGCATTTATAAACGACAGGATGGAGACGGGAAAAAACCATGTCCAGTTAGATTTCCGAAACATATATGACGAGACGGTGTATGTCGTGGCAGGAAGAGAATCGGCAGACGACGGATTGGTTCGGACGGCCCGGTGGCTCGAAGAGCAGAGCTTCTACGGCCCTGTTAAATACAGAAACGGCATGACTGTCTATGAGAAGCTGGGCATAGACAGCTGGGGATATTACGCGGGGTATTATGTGATCATTCCTCTGCCCGGGGATGACGGGATGCGGGATTCCCGCGGAAATGTCATCGATTACATATATGTGAAACTCATGGTGCCGGCCAACCGCAACACTGACGGCACATCCAAGCTCAAGATGTTCCAGGTGGAGGACATGCTTGACGATCTGCTGTCCCATCTCAGTATAAGCATAGAGGGACGGCTCGGAAACGGAGAGTGGCGTAATGTGAGCTATATAGTCAGCGGCGGAGACGGAAAAACATATATGTTTGAGAGGTGATTTCAGCTTTTATCACTAAAATCCTATAATATTTTGTGTAGAAAATTGTACCTTGATGTGCTATCATGTAACAGAGTTCCGCTCATTTTTCTGCGAAAAATGGTTATGTGAAATATGAGGTGATGCGGCAGGAACATCACCATTTGCTATTAAGTAAAGAGAACAAACCTTCATTCCTGCGGAAAGGAAAAAACATGAACTACGGCTATTTTGATGACGCGAACAGAGAGTACGTCATCACCAATCCCGCAACTCCGGCCCCCTGGGCCAACTATCTGGGCTCACCCGCTTACGGAGCACTTATTTCCAACAATGCGGGCGGTTACAGCTTCGTGCAGAGCGGCGCGAACGGAAGAATCCTGCGCTATCATTTCAACGCAGACGACACACCCGGACGTTACATCTATTTAAGAGATGATGAGAACGGCGATTACTGGTCGGCTTCCTGGATGCCCGTGGGCAAGGATCTTGCCTCATATAAGAGCGAGGTTCGCCATGGAACGGCTTACACCTTCATCAACGCGGAGTATTCGGGCATCAAGTCCGAGGCTCTGTACTATGTTCCTCTGGACAAGACCTATGAGGTGTGGAGAGTGAAGCTCACCAACAAGTCCGACAGGAAGAGGACTATTTCCACCTTCGGTTATGCGGAGTTTACTAACGATTCCAACTATGAGCAGGATCAGGTGAACCTTCAGTACACGCTCTTCATCACCAGAACACGCTTCTTCGACAACAAGATCGTTCAGACGATCAACGAGAACTGCACAGGCGCAATGAAGGACGGTTACCCTACCAGAGGACAGGAGCGATTCTTTGGTCTCGTTGGCGCACCCGTGGCTTCGTACAACGGCGACAAGGATGCGTTCATCGGTCCCTGGCACGGATACGGCAACCCTCAGGCAGTAGTTAACGGCAAGTGCGACGGCAAGCTCAATTACAATGCAAATGCCTGCGGCGCTCTGCATACAGTCATCACGCTCAAGCCCGGTGAGGAGAAGGAGATCGCCTTCATCCTAGGAAGATACAATGTGACCGACGCTCAGGCCATCATGGACGGCTACGCAGACCTCGGCGCTACGGTGGCTAAGGAGCTGGCAGAACTCAAGGCTTACTGGCACGGAAAGCTCGACAACTTCACGGTAAAGACACCCGATCCGCTCTTCGACACCATGGTAAATACATGGAACGCATATCAGTGCTTTATGACCTTCATCTGGTCAAGAGCAGCTTCCTTCGTATACTGCGGTCTCAGAAACGGATACGGCTACAGAGATACCGTACAGGATATTCAGGGCGTTATCCACCTCGATCCGGAGGCTGCTGCGGACAAGATCCGCTTCATGCTCTCGGCTCAGGTCGACAACGGCGGCGGTCTGCCCCTCGTTAAGTTCACGCACAACGCGGGCCACGAGGATACACCGGACGACGCTTCATACGTACAGGCTACCGGCCATCCCGCCTATCGTGCGGATGATGCGCTCTGGCTCTTCCCCACTATCAAGAAGTATCTGGGCGAGTCAGGCAACGCAGCGTTCCTCACAGAGGTCATTCCCTACGCCAACAAGGACGAGGGCACGGTATACGATCATTTAAAGAGAGCCATCCGTTTCTCGGAGGAGAGATTAGGCAATCACGGCATGCCCGCAGGTCTTCACGCAGACTGGAACGACTGCTTAAGACTTGGTAAGAAGGGTGAGTCTTCATTCGTTGCGATGCAGCTCTACTACGCTTATTCGGTACTTCGCGAGTTCGCTCTCGAGCTCAACGATACGGAGTATGCTGACCAGCTTGCAGCCAAGCAGAAGGAATTCGGCGCACTCGTACAGAAGCTTTGCTGGGAGGACGACAGATATCTTCGCGGCTACAAGGAGGACGGACAGGTCATCGGCTCCAAGAACGACCCCGAGGCAAGCATGTGGCTGAACCCTCAGGCTTGGTCTGTCATCTCGGGCCTTGCGGACAAGGATCAGGCAGAGAAGGCGCTCGAGTCTGTCCACAGAGAGCTCAACACACCTTACGGCGTGAGAGTAATGGCTCCTTCATACAAGGACCACGCTTTCGACGGCGCGCTCGCACTTCTGTTCAACGGCTCAACAAAGGAGAACGGCGGTATATTCTCGCAGCCTCAGGGCTGGATAATCCTCGCCGAATCCCTCGCAGGACACGGTAACAGGGCATACGAGTACTTCAAGGAGAGCTCGCCTTCGACCATGAATGACAAGGCAGAGATCAGAAGACTCGAGCCGTATGTTCACGGACAGTTTACGGAGGCTACCGAGTCACCTTATCAGGGCCGTTCGCATGTGCACTGGCTGACCGGTACCGCATCCACCACCATGGTCGGTATGGTAGAGGGTATGATGGGTATGAGACCCGACCTTCACGGTCTGCGCATCGCGCCCGCGGTTCCTTCGGACTGGAAGGAGTTCTCGATCGCGAAGACATTCCGCGGCAAGAAGCTCAACATCACCGTTAAGAATGATAACGGCGCACAGGCAGGCTACAAGGAACTGTTCTTAAACGGCGAGAAGCTCGCGGACAACTACGTACCCGCTGACAAGCTTCAGGCTGTAAATGATATCGTTCTTGTGATGTCATAATCTTGTAACTATTCAGCACCCGCCCAT
>DGVE01000158.1 GCA_002395865.1 Lachnospiraceae bacterium UBA4292
GAAGCTCATGACACCGGTCACGACATCGCTTCTGATCATGAAGGGAGGTACCACATATGTGAAGCCCCTGTTTATCATGAAATCTCTTGCGTAGCTGATGACTGCAGAGTGCAGTCTGGCGATATCGCCGCACAGGTAATAGAAGCCGTTGCCCGCAACGCGCCTTGCGGCATCGAGATCGATACCGTTGAATCTCTCCATGATCTCGGTGTGGTAGGGTATCTCGAAATCCGGTACGACAGGGTCGCCGAACTTCTGCACCTCCACGTTCTCGCTGTCGTCCTTTCCTATCGGGACCGAAGGGTCGATGATATTCGGGATGACCATCATCTTGGTCTTAAGGTCTGCCTCGACCTGCTTCTCCTCGGCAGAGAGTTCCTCTATCCTCTGTCCGTCGAGTGCGATGGAAGCCTTGAGAGCCTCCGCCTCCTCCCTCATGCCCTTTGCCATGAGAGCGCCTATCTCCTTGGATGCCTTGTTTCTCTTCGCACGAAGAGCCTCGACCTCACCTTTTATCTCGCGGTTGCGAAGATCGAGAGCGAGCACCTCGTCAACGAGAGGCAGCTTTGCGTCCTGAAACTTGTTTCTGATATTCTGTCTTACGACGTCAGGGTTCTCCCTGACGAACTTAATGTCCAACATTTTGCGTATTCTCCTCCGGATATATGCCCACGGGCACCTCCCGCAGACTATTAAGGGAGAGTATATACCACTGTCCGGTCTTTTTCAAGTTTTATTTTTCTTTTGCGTTATCTTCCGCCTCCGGGACCCATTCCGCCGCCCGGGCCCATGCCTCCGCCGGGACCGAAGCCGCCGCTTCCGGCGCTTCCGGTAGTTCCCTCATCCTGCGTCCACGACACTACCTCGCTTCCGTCGCAGGTAAGCGTGTACTGTGTGAGCGCCGCAAGGCCTTCGGACGCGATCCAGCCGCCCGAACAGTCTGATGCAAGTGTAAATGCAAACACCTCACTGCCGTCCGCGTCCTTCAGCACATACTCTCCCGCGCCGAATCTCGTTCCGGACGATATGTAGGTATTCACGGAGCCGCTCTGCGGTGTCTCGCAGATACCGCCCAGAGCCACTATCGTTCCTCCGCTGACTGTTATCGTACCGTCCACATCCACGCTTCCGCACACATTGCCTGCGCTCGCTCCGCCGCGTACCAAAACGAAGCCTGCCGTCTGGACGAAGCTGCCGTTCACGTCGATGGCATCCGTGTCGCCCGAGCCCGTGGCCACCTCGAGGTATCCGCCGTTGACGCTCACCAGACCTGTGCCGCCCGAAGACGTGCCGCCTCGCCCGAAGCCCGCGGACGTGCCCGCGTTTATTCCGTCATCCGTCGCGTAGACTCTGACCTCCCCGCCGTTTATCGTGACAGCCGTTCCCTCGACGCCCTCGTAGGCCTTAGCCACATTTACCGTACCCGCGTCGATCGTCACCTCGCCGTCCGCGTGGATACCGTCATCACCGCTGGTAATGGTCACCGTGCCGCCGTTTATGAGTATATTGCCGCTGCCGGCAGCGCCCGAATCGAGTATATCCGCCGCCGCGTGAAGGCCGTCGTCCACCGACTCTATGGTAACGCTTCCGCCGCTTATCGCTATTTCATTTCCCGCCTTTATGCCCTTGGTCGAATACTCGCTCGTATCGTTTCCGGAGGCTGCAAGGCTTACGAAATCACCCGTTATCGCGGTGTCGGATACGCCGCGCACCAGATACCCGTTCATGGCTGCGTTCACCGAGTTCTGGGCGGACGCGGCCTCGTAGCCTGTGAGAGCATTCTCAACGCCCTGCGCGAAGATATAAAAGCCCACGCTCGAATATCCCGAGGGAGCGTCGACCTTCAGCCCGTAGTAGTAGGTGTTCCTGCCGCCGGATACCATGGTCGCGTACTGCGCCTGCTTCCAGACGCCCTCGCCGCCCTCATTATAATAGTAAGCCCAGTAGGTCTTCTCATCCGAATACATATCGGAAGGGATCACTATGTACATATCGCCGCCGGCGGTCTGCGCCTGCGAATATGAGCTGTAGCTGTCGGTGTGGATGCTGACCTTCGCGTCACCGCCGATGAGAGCCGAAGCCACCGCGCTGATACCGTCCTTAGCCGCGTAGATGTCCACGCTTCCGCTGCTGATGGTCACATTGCCCTTCTGCTTGCCCTTGCTCGAGGACTTGCTGTTGGTGGTCTTTATGCCGTCGCCGCCCACTGATATGGCGGTGATGGTGCCGCTTGCGATATTGACGCTGTCGTTTCCGCGGATGGCCACGTTGTTTGCCGTTACTGTCAGTGTCAGGTTCTTTATATCCAGGTCATCCTTCGTGTGGACGCCGTTGTTGTAATCCGCCTTCACGTAGAGCGCGCCCTGTCCCTTGAACTCCAGATCGCAGTCCGCGTAGATCGCTCCCGGAGCGTTCACGGCGTCGTTCGTCTCGCTCTCGGCCGTCGATGCCGCTCTCTTATCCGCTATAAGGTTCTCCGTTGAGCCCTTCGCGGTAATGGTCACGTTGTTCGCGCTCTGAACATATACGGGAGCCGCATCGGTGCTCGTGACGGACACTCCCGCGAGCATGAGCTCGACATTGGCATTCTCCGTCACATCAATGATGATGTTCCCCTCAAGCACTCCCGACAAAAGATATGCGCCGCCCTTTGTTATCGTGCAGGTGCTGCCGCTTATGGTGTAGCCGTTGGCCACGGAGGTGTCCACCTTGAAGCTGCCCTCTATGACCTGCGTGGGCTCTGTCGCCACGGGCGAGGTCTGTGCGGGATTGGTCTGTGCCGGTGTGAGCACCGGCGCCGTGGTCGTGGGCTGTGTAGGTGTTTTTGTGTCATTTGCCGCACAGGCGCAAAGTGCCATCACCGCGACTAAAAGAGCCGGAAGCAGTTTTTTTCTGTACATATGTTTTTCCTTCAAGCTTTATTCCTTTTGAGTGATCTGACATTCCTAAAACGGATCGTTGTCACACATGAAACCATTTATTCGTGACAAAACTGTGAACAAAATCCGAAAAACACCAAAAAAATGTTCTATCTCACCGCTTCCAGTCTTATGGTATTCGTGTTTCCGCTCTTTCCGCCCGTGCTTCCGCCGGTCAGCACCACATTGTCACCGGGCTTTAATCCGAATATCCTCTTAGCGTGGTTGAGCGCATGGTAGAACATGACATCCACGCTGTTGAACTCCTCAGACAACACCGGTGTGACGCCCCAGGAGAGGTTCAGCTTCCTCAGGGCCTTCTCGTTCGTGGTCATGCCGATGATGTCCACGGGGCATCTGAAACGGCTCACCATTCGCACGGTTATGCCTGAGAGCGAACTGATCACTATACCCTTCGCTCCCGTGTCGATCGCCATGGCGCAGGTCGCGTGGCTCACCGCGTCGAGGTTCGAACGCATGTGATACTCGGTGGTGTTGAAGCGCTTTATGTAATCTATATTCTTCTCCGTATACTCACAGATATTTGCCATGTTTTTGACGGCTTCCACGGGATACTTGCCCGCGGCGCTCTCGCCGGAGAGCATCACGGCGCTTGAGCCGTCGTACACCGCGTTCGCCACATCGCTTATCTCCGCGCGAGTGGGGCGGGGGTTGTGTATCATGGACTCGAGCATCTCGGTCGCGGTTATGACGCGCTTTCCGAGAAGGCGGCACTTCTTTATAAGAAACTTCTGTATCGCGGGCACCTCCACGAAGGGTATCTCCACGCCCAGATCTCCTCTGGCCACCATGATACCGTCCGCGATCTCGCAGATCTCGTCGATATTATCCACGCCGGAGCGGTTCTCTATCTTCGCTATGATGTCTATGTCCGACCCTCCGTTTTCATTAAGGAAGTCGCGCAGCGCCTGCACATCCGCCTTATTCGATACAAATGAAGCCGCCACGAAATCCACATCATTCTCTATACCGAAGAGCAGGTCGGACTTGTCCTGTTCGCTCAGGTAACCGCCCTTCATCACATGGTTCGGGAAATTCATGCTCTTCCTGTCTGACAGAACACCTCCGGTGACGACTGTGCAGACGGCCTCGCTTCCCCTCACCTCGCGCACCTCAAATACGGAGAGTCCGTTGTTCACCAGAATGGTATCGCCCGGATGTATCTCCTCCATGAGGCCCTTGTAGCTGACTGACACCCTGGTCCCGTCTCCCACTACATCCTCTGTCGTAAAAATGAAATCCGCTCCGTCCTTAAGCTCCACCCTGTGGTTCTCAAACACGCCTATGCGGTACTCGGGGCCCTTGGTGTCGAGCATGATGGCTATCGGTAGCTGCAGCTTCTGTCTGACGTCCTTTATGAGGTCGATCTTCTTCTGGTGTTCCTCGTGCGTTCCGTGCGAGAAGTTGAGCCTCGCGATATTCATTCCCGCCTCGCACATAGCCGCCAGCGTCACCTCGTTGTCGCTGGCGGGTCCTATCGTGCATATGATCTTTGTCTTGCGCATTATTCTTCCTCTTTTTTCCTATGCTGTAAATCTATTGCTCAGCCGTCATTAGTTTTCCACATCCGGTGGGCTGTTCTCCCCGTCATTCGGAGTTATTTCCGCGTTTTTTCTTCTGCTGCATGCCTGTTATGGATGTGATGAGGCTCTGCGGAAGAAGTCGACCGAATAGTACTGCCGCGCGGATGCGAGGCTCCGGTATGATGATGGTCCTGCCGCGTCTCATTCCATCTATGGCTGCTCGCACGCACTTAGCGGCGCTTATGCCCTTTAAGGCAAATTCGACATCAGCGTTCTCATTGAACTCGGTATCCACCGGACCGGGGCACAAAGCGCTGACCTTTACCTTGCAGCGTGATTCCTTCAGCTCGCACGCCACCGCTCTGGTGAGGCTGACCACGTAGGCCTTTGACGCGTAATACGCGGCCATATAAGGTCCCCCGGGCAGAAGACCTGCGCTGCTGGCGACATTCAGTATATAGCCGCGACCGCGCGAGTCCATGCGCTTCAGCACCTCTTTAAACAGAAGGTGCATGGCGATGTCATTTACATGTATCATATGCAGCTCTTTATCTGCATCGGTCTTCGAAAAAGCTCCGCACGTTCCCAGTCCCGCATTATTTATAAATACATCGATCTTGACGTCGCCCAGCTTAGAAAGGAGCCTTTTTACATCCTTTTCATCTGCAAGGTCGGCTGCAATGCACTTTACAGGGACATCACAACTGTATTTTATTTCCTTAAGCCTGTCGACCCTTCTTCCGGTGATTATCAGTGCATAACCCGCTCCTGCGAAGTATCTCGCAAACTCCCTGCCGATACCTGAGGTCGCCCCGGTTATAAATGCAGTTCTCATATCGTATTCTGCTTTTCGAAGGGGAAGCTGTACTTTGTGAGCCCCAACTCATCGCGAAGCGCCACCAGCTCCTTCTGTATCGCCTCCCCGACGGGAACGCCCTTGTCCTTCCTGTCGAGCCAGGCGTCATGCTCCTTCTCTCCTGCGGTGTATATCCTGTCATGCCCCGGAGCCTTGTCGGAGGCGCGCAGGCCTCTGCAGATGTCGCCCGCGGTCTTCTTGAACACGTCGAGTCCCATGAAGAACTCGGGGTTGATGACGAAGAAGAAATGTCCGAGTCTGTACATGCAGGGCTTTCCGTTTTCGTCCTTGCCGTTGAGCTCCTTCATGAAGGGGCCGCCGGCCAGCGCCGCGGAGAGTATCTCGACTATCGTCGTAAAGCCGTAGCCCTTGTAGCCCGCAGTCTCCTCGCCGAGTCCGCCCAGGGGCAGAAGCGCCGCCTTGCCGGCCCTCATGTCCTTCAGTATCTGTCCCGAGTCGGTCATCGTCTCGCCGTCGCGGTTCACCACACATCCCGCGGGAGTGGGCTTGCCGCTCCTCTCGTAGAACTCGATCTTTCCGTTCTGAACGATGGAGGTCGCGCAGTCGAAGTTGAAAGGGAACTCCTCGTCCGTCGGCATGGTAAATGTCAGCGGGTTCGTGCCCATCATCGGCTCCACTCCGAAGGTAGGCGCCACCGAGGGTCTCGCATTCGTGCCCGTGATGCCTATCATGCCCGCCTTCTCGGCCATGGTCGTCCAGTAGCCGGCTATGCCGTAGTGGGTGGAATTGAAAATGGTTCCGCCCGCCATGCCGTACTTCTTCGCCTTTTCGATAAGCATCTCCATCATTTTGTATGAAGCCACCATACCCATTCCGTTATTTGCGTTCATGACAACGGTGGTCGGTGTCTCCTTAACTATCTCAATATTCGTCACAGGCAACAGAGTGCCGTTTTTTATTCTGTCGAGATATATCGGTTTGAACCTGTTGCAGCCGTGGCTCTCTATGCCCCTCCTGTCGCTCTCGAGCAGAACGTCCGCGCATATCGCGGCATCCTCCTCGGGCACACCGTATTTTACGAAAACGTCCACCATGAAATCATTCATGAGCTTCCAGTCAACATAAGGTCTTGTCTCAGCCATTGTTTGTACCTCCTTTAGAATCCCAGACTGTCATTCACCAGTATCACATGTATCCTGCCCGCATGCCGTGAGTACCTGGTCATCAGGAACTGGCAGCATATCGTATCGGGCGACTTGCAGTCCATGCACGAGCCCG
>DGVE01000090.1 GCA_002395865.1 Lachnospiraceae bacterium UBA4292
CGGAAAGATCGACCATGTAGTGTTTTGACGGAATGCATAATCCTGTTGTATTGAATTCTTTCATGGTCATTTCCCCCGTTCCTGTATACAGTGCATTGCTACTTTTAGATACTCACAACCGGTTCTTTTCTGTATCATTTATACACCAACAGTGCAAAAGAAGTCAAGGGCAATCGCCCCTGACTCCTGTTTAAAGTGTTCAGTTCCGAACACATAATAATCTGTATTACCCGTCAGGCCCCCATCACCGGCTGCGCAGGCTCCTCAGGCTCTGCGATCTGCTTTTCCTTCATGGGGTTATAGACAGTCAGGCCGCTCTCATTATCCCTCTCGCGGGCTATCTCATCGGCCGTGGGCACGCGGAAGCGCTCTTCCTCGGCTGCAGACAGTATCTTTCCCTCGCATACGGATGTCTTGATACCGCCCATCAGAAGGAGCGTCATGGTGGAGCAGTTCCTTTCATTTACCTTCGGAAGGGTCTTTTTGCCCTTGTATTCAGTCATCTCCTCCTTCTCGAGCCTGTTCTTCACATGCTTCTCGAGATCTACGGCGTCTATCACGCGCTGAACATTTGCGGGGGTCGCCTCCATGCCGAAGACATCCTTGAACAATCTCTTGCTCTCATTCTGTCTGACCTGAAGCTCTCCCTTTATGGCATTGCGGGCAGCCTTCTCGTTCTCGGGCGTCATCTTGCTTATCTCCCTCATGACGCGTCCGCCCTCCTCAACGGAATAAATGACATCAACAGCCATGTTAGGCAACGCGATCTGCGCATCGGCCATTTCCTTTTTATTCTTGGGATCAACATTTGCAAGTTCAAGAAGCGCGCCTGTGGTGGCGTTCTCGAAAGGCGGAAGCGGCGACTCATCTATCTTCTTCAGGCTCTCCATCGTGGTCAGCTTGCCCATGAATTCCTTCCCATCGCTCTTCTTCTGAGCCTCTCTCCTCTGAATCTCGGAGCAGAAGTCCTCCTTCGCATGCGCTTCCTCTGCCTTGCTCACCGCATCCATCATGGTCGTGATCTTTGTGAAGGGCTTTAATTGCGACTTAAGCCTGTTTATCTGCTCCATTCTCTCGTCGTAATCTTCTCTCTTGGTCACAGCGTCGTCGTACGCGGCCTTCTTTTCCTTGTAGTCCTTCGAATGCGGCCACCCGAAGAAGCAGAAGAACCTTCTCGCCCTGCTCTTCTCCACGGGGCGCTCAGGCACCGTGGGTCTTGACTTGTAGACCGAATACAGCGACTCGACCCGGTCCGCCAGCTGCTCATTCAGCTCGGGACCGTTCCTTAGAGAATCGTCGCCCTCCGGAAGCATCACGATCTTCGAGCCATTCTTCGGGGCCATTATCACCGTCTTATCCGTGGTGCTGAGGAATTCAGCCATGTGTACGGCCATTATAAATCCGCACGAGCTCCCGGCACCCGCGGCCTCTTCCCTTTCCTTCAGCTCCTTCACGGTGGCGTTATCCTTAAAGTATTTATCGGTATATGTGACAAGGTTTCCGTCAGTGTCCTTGAAATAGATATGCCTGCCGGCCTCGATCATGTCGTCCACCTTGGGATAGGTTCTCTTCTTGCTCAGAAGTCCGGCATCCCTCAGTGGATCCATCGAATGAGCGAGCGGTATATTGACCGAGAACGCTCCCTTCTGATCGATACCGTTTGTCAGATACTCCATAGCCTCAATAGCCTTCGGAGATTTACTCGCTCCGCTTTCCCAGCTGTTTAACACCTCGCCGATATTGCTCTTCAGCTTATCGACATCACCTCTTTTGATTAACTCGCCCTCGTATATCGAACCGTATCTGTACTCTTTGAATGTAATATCCTTTGGCATATCTTCCTCCTGCGGGCCTTTCTCGGCCCTGTTTTTTGTATTTTTCCTTTTACAGGAGGGATAATAACACACGCTGTCCAACAGATGTCCAGCACTTTTCAAAAGATTTTAAAAAAATAAAAAAGAGGACTGCAGATGTGCAATCCTCTCTGATATCACTGTCAATAACCTCTTCCCGTGAGTATATCAAGTACCTCTGCCTTCATCCTCTCGGGTCCGCAGAGCCTGCCGTGAAGTACCGGAGCGTTCCTGAGTTTCTCGACTGCCTTCGGTATCTTCACCCCGCTGACCTCATGGAGTCTGTCGACCTTCTTGAACTCATCGTCGCGAATGTTCTCCGGAAGCTTACCTATGGCATCGAGCACAGCCGTGAGGAACTTGTAGGGGCTTGCAGTGGATGCCAGTACCGTGGGTGTCTCATCACCGGTCGACTTTTTGTATGCGTCATAAACATGTGAAGCAACGGCGGTGTGGGTATCCATGATGTAGCCCTCCTGCTCGTAGACCTCGCGTATCCTGTCCGCCGTCTCCTTCTCGGTCGCGTAGCCTCCGACGAAATCCGCGAGACCCTCCTTCTCCGAGGCGCTGATCTCATATCTGCCCTCGCCCGAGAGCGCATTCATAAGCTCTGAGCACCTTGCGGCATCATTGCCCGCGATGGCGTAGATGAGTCTCTCGAGATTGGATGAGACCAGTATGTCCATAGAAGGCGAGCTGGTGAGTATAAATCCCCTGTTTCTGTTGTAGACACCTGTCTCGAAGAAATCAAAGAGGACCTTATTTTCATTGGACGCGCAGATAAGCTTGTGTACCGGAACACCGATGGCCTTCGCGTAATAAGCCGCAAGGATGTTTCCGAAATTGCCGGTGGGTACGGTGATATTTATGGCGTCGCCGTCCTTTATCACGCCCTGCCCCACGAGCTTAGCGTACGCATAGACATAGTATACGATCTGCGGAACGAGGCGGCCGATATTTATAGAATTGGCCGATGAGAAGATAAAGCCCTTGTCGGAGAGCTTCTTTCCGAGCTCCTCGTCGGAGAATATCTCCTTCACTCCGCGCTGAGCGTCATCGAAATTGCCTGTGATGCCGACTACGGTGGTGTTCTTGCCCTTCTGCGTCACCATCTGCAGCTCCTGGATACGGCTCACGCCGTTCTTCGGATAGAAAACGATGATGCGTGTCCCGGGCACGTCCGCAAAGCCTGCAAGAGCCGCCTTGCCGGTGTCACCGCTCGTGGCTGTGAGGATGACTACCTCCTTATCCACGCCGTTCTTCTTCAGTGCGGTCACAAGAAGATGGGGAAGAATCGAAAGCGCCATATCCTTGAACGCGATCGTCGGGCCGTGGAAGAGCTCGAGATGATATGCGCCGCCCACCTTCACGATGGGTACGATCTCATCAGTATCGAACTTCGAATCATACGCCGCATCGATGCAGGCCTTAAGCTCCTCGTCGGTATAGTCCGTGAGGAACTTCTTCATAACTGTAAATGCGATCTCCTTGTAGCTCTTATCCGCGAGCGCTCCGGCGCTATAGAGCGGCTCGGGCAATGTCTCCGGAACGAATA
The DNA here is from genome assembly GCA_002395865.1 of Lachnospiraceae bacterium UBA4292. GTDB lineage: Bacteria > Bacillota > Clostridia > Lachnospirales > Lachnospiraceae > UBA4292. The sequence goes on from DGVE01000090.1 coordinate 3,409, forward strand.
ATCCGCCGTCATGTGCAAGTCCCTGAAGAATGGCCTGTGATGCCGTCACTCTGCCGCCCTGTCCTCTTGTGCTTATGTACTGAATGTCCATGCTGTTAACTGACTCCTCTGTTTATTTGCTCACTGTACCGTGTCGTCATTCCCCTGGATGGTGCCATCCGAACCGTCCTCGGGCATAATAAATGCCGCAGCGATGTAAAGAAGGACTCCCGCGCCGGCAAAAAGTGAAATACCGGCCCAGATCACCCTCACAACTGTGGGGTCGATGTCAAAATAGTCCGCAACTCCCGCGCATACTCCGCATACCATACGGCTGTCCATTTTTCTTAATAACTTCTTCTCTTTCATGTTCTGCTACCTGCCTTTCGCGATAATATCCTTCGACTCGCTCCGGATGTTATTTCGGCTCGCATATACTGCGGCCGTGTGATGTCGTAGAATATACCACACAGCTCAGATACCGTCAATAAAAAGCGTCTTAATGACTGCTTTCGATTTTCTTACTATTTATAGCGTATTTATAAACTTGTCAAAAGCCGCCATTCCTGCCGCGTCCCTCTTGTACACTCCCGCGTGCTCGAGGACCTTCATAAACACTATACCGATCTCGGTCCTTATCACGGAGTCGATATTGTCCTTATTGAGTTCGGGATACTTCGCGCGTATCCCGTCCGCCCAGTCCGCGTGCTTGGCCAGAGTCTCGTCACTTCGAAGATCCGCTCCGGCGATCATGGCAGCGGCCAGAGCCTCCATCTCGCCCTTTAACCTACTCGGAAGTACCGCCAGGCCCATGACCTCGATAAGACCTATGTTCTCCTTCTTAATATGGTGCAGCTCCGCATGAGGGTGGTAGACACCGAGAGGGTGCTCGGGTGTGGTTATGTTATTTCGAAGGACCAGATCCAGCTCGTACTTGCCGCCGTTTTTCCTCGCGATAGGTGTGATGGTGTTGTGGGGCACGCCGTCGGTATACGCATATATGAATGCTGCCTCGTCACTGTATTCCCGCCAGACTTTGAGTATGTGGTCCGCCAGCTCCACGAGCCTGTCGCTGTCCTCATGCCTTATCCTTATGACCGACATGGGCCATTTCACGATGCCCGCCTCCACGTCCTCGAAGCCTTTCACGGTAAATGTCTTCTCGACCGGTGCCTTGGCCATCGCAAATGTGTAATGTCCCCCCTGGAAATGCTCATGCGTAAGTATCGAGCCGCCTACTATGGGCAGATCAGCGTTCGAGCCCACGAAATAGTGGGGAAACTGCCTTACGAAATCGAAGAGCTTGTAAAAGGCGCTCTTATCGATCTTCATCGGAGTGTGTGACTGATTGAATACTATGCAGTGCTCGTTGTAATACACGTACGGCGAATACTGGAAGGCCCACTCCTCCCCCGCTATCGACAAAGGAATGATGCGGTGGTTCTGGCGCGCGGGGTGGTTCAGCCTGCCCGCATAGCCCTCGTTCTCACGGCAGAGCTGGCATTTCGGGTAGGCCACACTGGCGCTCTTTAATGCTGCGGCTATGGCCTTCGGATCCTTCTCGGGCTTTGAAAGATTGATCGTGATGTCCAGCTCGCCGTATTCGGTATCCGCCTTCCATCTCATGTCCCTCTTCACCCTGTAGGTCCTTATATAGTCTGTATCCCTCGAGAACGCGTAATAGTTCTCCGTGGCTTTCTTAGGGCTGACCGCATAGTCCGCTGCAAATCTGTCGATCACAGCCGACGGCGGTGGCGTCAGCAGGCTCATTATGTGCGTGTCGAAGAGGTCGCGGTATGTGACTGAATTCTCCGCGATCAGTCCGTTATCATAAGCGTAATCAAGTATTCCCGCAAGCACCGGCTCAAGCTCCGGGCACGGGAGCCCGTCGCACGCGCCCTTTGCAAGGATGTCCTCCGCCGCCGGAGCAGCGTCCAGCTTCAGCGCCTCAAGCACTCTGTTGAAGGTGTAATACACATCCCTCTCATCAAAAAGCTTCTTTTTGATGCCGTATATCATCAGCTCTCTCACGAGCTTCTCTATATTCATTTCACTCATCTCTTCTCCTGTCTATTATGTCAGATATTTTGCCATTCCGCCTGTTGCCAGTATCCTCCGGGCTATCTCCTGAGCCCTGAAAAAGCCCGAAGCCGCAAGCTCCTCCGCCGCCTCGTTAAGCGCCGGCACTAGTCTTTTTCTTATATCCGCGAAGCGGCTCATGGCCATCCTCGCGCCGATACCGACCTCCCTGGCCGCTCTCTCAAAGGCCGCCTCGTCTATCTCGTCCAGCGAACAGACTCCTCCGATGTAAAAAGCCATATCCCTCGTGCTGCTCTCATAGATCGAGGTCGACAGCAGATCATAAGCGGGCGCAAGCCTGATGCCCTTTAAGTCCTGCCCGTAGAGCACGGAAATGTTCTTTATATGCGAGTCAGTATTGCCGATGAGATAGCAGAACACCACCCTGTCCCAGAGCCGCAGCAGGTCTTCGATGGGGTTCGCCGACACACGCCTGAGAAGATCGAATACCTTCTTCATATACATATCGGACGCATCCTTCTCGTATTTGGCCGCCGCCGATATGCCCAGAGCCTGCGCGAAGTCCTCCTGATGAAGCCTGAGCTGTCTCGGAAGCCCGTCGATCGTATCCACCGGATCCTGCACTCTGTCGTAGCGTTTCGTGGCGAAGAGAACCTCTCCGTCCGCTCCGGAACCCGTGTTGATGATACTGCTCTGCGGCACCTCTATGCCTATCTTCTTTGCGGTAAGCTGGACCAGCTGCTCGTTGGCGACTATCCCTCCGAGGCGTATATGGCTCTGCTTCACTATATGAGTGCTCGACGCGGTGCCGTGCGGAAGATACCACGCATCCTCCCTTTCGTCGCGATACAGCCCCACCTTGCCCGAGGCACCTGTGAGGGAAATGTGCGCTTTGGTCACCAGCTCGGCGGATTTTGCAGCGCCCTCCGCGGCCAGCGCCCTGACCTGCTCCATCGAAAGCCTCTCGTAAGAGGGCACATCCTCCTGCTCATCCCTGCATATGCGAAGAGCTCCCAGACATTCCCTGCCGAGTCCGTACAGAAGTGCCAGATAATCGTCCTCATCCGTTCTCATCCAGCCCGCGACCGCTCGTCTCGTAAAGCCCTCCGGCAGCAGTCCCTCGAAGAATAGCTTCGTCGCCTGAGCGCTGTAGGCCTCCTGCGTCAGCGGAAGGCTTATGGAAATGGGTGCGCTTGCGGGGTCGTTCAGGTATTCGTCGGAATATCTGAAGCAGGCCTGCGCGCTGTCATTTCCCTCGATCGTACCGACA
>DGVE01000098.1:0-813 GCA_002395865.1 Lachnospiraceae bacterium UBA4292
CGTCAGGGAGAGATACTACAGGCCCGCCATCGTACTCACCCCCGCCGAAGGCGGAGCGAAGGGCAGCGGCCGGTCCATTGACGGCTACGATATGATAGGCGAGATCACCGCGGCAGGCCGGTTCCTTTCGAAGTTCGGGGGACATCCCATGGCTGCGGGGCTCTCGCTTCCCACGGAGAATATAGACGCCTTCAGGAAGGCACTGAATGACAACTGCAAGCTCACAAAGGAGCAGCTTGTGGAGAAGTACTGGATCGATCTTCCCATGCCTGTTCAGTCGGTGAGCATGGACTGGCTGGAGGAGATGACGCTCCTCGAACCCTTCGGGAACGGCAACGAAAAGCCCGTTCTGGCCTGCAGGGATCTGACCCTTCAGTCCATGAAGAAGATAGGCAAGGCTGGGCAGTATCTAAAGCTCACCTTTTTCGACCGCAAGGACATGACCCGTTTTGAGGCCATGCTGTTTGCGGACTGCGAGGGCTTTCTCATGGAAATGATGAGGAAATACGGCACGGCTGTGGTGAACGGATTGCTCACGGCGGGAGCTAACTCGAAGAGCCCGGTGGACATGTCCATCGTCTATGAGCCGGGTATAAATGTATTCAGGGATGTGAAGAGCATCCAGATAATCGTGAGGGACTATCATTTTCACGTTAAGTAGCGAACTGTTGATATCTTGACATTAAAACCCTGCGGTGATAGAATGTCGCAAACGTCCGGCTGGCGGATTGTATCGATCGCTTCGCGATCAACATGGAAGAAACTCCTCACAAAGTTCGGAGTTTCTATGAAGGACAGCCGCAAGCGTCCGGC
>DGVE01000098.1:859-27330 GCA_002395865.1 Lachnospiraceae bacterium UBA4292
CGTCCGGCTGGCGGACTGTATCGATCGCTTCGCGATCAATACATAAGAAAGGAGGTCGCTATGGAAATAAAGACTGAGGGACTTTATGTACCGGGTCCCGTAAAGGAAGCTGTTCACGAAAAGCTCCTCGGCTCAGACCATGTGCCTGAGACGCCGCCTTATACTGCCGAGACGACCCCGGAGGCGCTCTACGCGAAACTGGTAGATACCATCAGAAAATACCATCCCTCGGATGATATCGATATGGTGGAGAAGGCCTACCTTACAGCGAGGGAGGCTCATAAGGACCAGAAGAGAAAGTCGGGCGAGCCGTACATCATTCATCCTCTTTGCGTTGCCATAATACTGGCCGAGCTGGAGCTCGACAAGGAGACCATAGAGGCCGGCCTTCTGCACGATGTTCTCGAGGACACCGACATCACCGCCGAGCAGCTCACGAAGGAGTTCGGAGCCGAGGTCGTGTCATTAGTCGACGGCGTGACTAAGCTGACCAATCTGTCCTGGGCTCACGACAAGGTGGAGGTCCAGGCCGAGAACCTGAGGAAGATGTTCCTCGCAATGGCGAAGGACATACGAGTCATACTCATCAAGCTCGCCGACAGACTGCACAACATGCGCACCATGCAGTTCCAGTCCCCCGAGAAGCAGGTGGAGAAGTCCCGTGAGACGATGGATATCTATGCTCCCATTGCCCACAGGCTCGGTATTTCGCGCGTAAAGATAGAACTCGACGACCTTGCCCTCAAATACCTCGAGCCCGAGGTCTACAACGACCTGGCCGACAAGATCGCCCTCCAGAAGGAGGAGAGGGAGGCCTTCGTAAAGAGCATCGTCGATGAATTCAGCCAGAAGATGGCAGAGGCAGGTATCGACGCGCAGATCGGCGGAAGAGTAAAGCACTTCTTCAGTATATACAAAAAGATGAAAAACCAGCATAAATCGCTGGATGAAATATATGATATATTTGCAGTGCGCATCCTTGTAAATGATGTGAAGGACTGCTATGCGGCGCTGGGCATCGTGCACGAGATGTACAGGCCCATACCGGGCAGGTTCAAGGACTACATCGCCATGCCCAAGCCCAATATGTACCAGTCCCTGCATACCACGCTCATCAGCAGCACGGGACAGCCGTTTGAGGTGCAGATACGTACCTACGAGATGCACAAGACCGCTGAGTACGGTATTGCGGCACACTGGAAATACAAGGAAGCCCAGTCGGGCATTATGAACGAGAAGAGCGAGGAGGAGAAGCTCTCATGGCTTCGGCAGATACTCGAGTGGCAGAAGGACGAGTCCGACAACCACGAGTTCCTTAACCTGATAAAGAGCGATCTCGACCTCTTCAGCGACTCAGTGTTCTGCTTCACCCCCTCCGGCGATGTGAAGAACCTTCCGGCCGGCTCGAACACCATCGACTTTGCCTACAGCATCCATTCCGCCGTCGGCAACCGAATGGTCGGAGCGCGTGTAAACGGCAAGATAGTACCGATAGACTACGTGGTCCAGAACGGTGACCGCGTGGAGATAATAACCAGCGCGAACTCCCACGGCCCCAGCCGCGACTGGCTGAACATCGTCAAGTCCACGCAGGCGAAGAACAAGATAAACGCGTGGTTCAAGACCGAGTTCAAGGAGGAGAACATAACCAAGGGACGCGACCTGATGAACTCCTACTGCAAGGCGAAGGGCATCACGGTCAGCGACATAGCGCGCCCCGAATACAAGGAGAAGATACAGAAGCGCTACGGCTTCAGGGACTGGGACGCAGTCCTCGCGGCGATAGGACACGGCGGTCTTAAGGAAGGCCAGATCGTCAACAAGATGCTCGAGGAGTACGAGAAGGACCACAAGAAGACCGTCACCGACGAGGAGATACTTAATTCGATCGATCCTCAGAAGCGTCAGCGAGTCTCGAAAAACTCCTCCGGCGTCATCGTGAAGGGCATCGACGATCTCGGCGTGAGATTCTCTAAGTGCTGCAGCCCGGTTCCGGGCGATGAAATAGTGGGCTTCGTGACCAGAGGAAGGGGCATAAGCATCCACAGGACCGATTGTATCAATATCATTAACTGCCCTCAGGAGGATCTCGGAAGGATACTTCCCGCGGAGTGGCAGGATGTGATAAAGCGCGACGAGAAGTTCCTGACGGAGATAAAGATCTTCGCCAACAACAGGATGGGACTTCTGGCGGATATCACCCGCATATTTACGGAGGCGCAGATAGAGATAAACGGCATCAATTCCCGCATAAGCAAGCAGAATGTGGCCACGATAGAGCTTGCGTTTGACGTGGCGGGCAAGGAGCAGCTGCAGAGCCTCACGGCTAAGATCGGCGCCATAGCCGGAGTCATCGACATAGAAAGGAGCCGCGGATAATGGCTGAATTACTTATAGACTGGGTGGTGGTGAGCGACTGTGCGACCAACTGCTACATATGCCGCAATTCGGAGACGAATGCGGGATTTATAGTGGACCCGGGTGACAATGCGGCGCGTATCATAGCCAAGACCGATCAGCTGGGCGTTAAGCCCGAGAAGATAATCCTCACACACTCGCACTACGATCACATAGGCGCGGCAGAGGAGGTGGCGAAGCACTACGGGATACAGATATTCATCGGCGAGAAGGAGGCGGCCTTCCTGCATGATCCGGTATCTAATCTGTCGGCGTCATTTACAGACACGGCTGTCACGTTGAATGCCGACGTTACTCTCAGCGACGGCGAAGAGGTGGAGCTGGCCGGATTTACGGCGAAGGTCATCCTCACACCGGGACACACCCCCGGTGGTATCTGCCTGTATTTTGAGGATCAGAAGACACTCATTTCCGGTGATACGCTGTTTTGCGAGTCTTTGGGACGAACGGATTTTCCGGGCGGCAATACACGTCAGATAGTTACATCCATCATTAATAAGCTCTTCGTTCTGCCGGATGATACGAAGGTCTACCCGGGGCACATGGGCGAGACCACGATAGAGCATGAGAAGAAGTACAACCCCTGCGCGGGATTTGTCGGAAGAGTTTAGCTTATGATATCCCGGCAGCGTCCGGGAGGTGATTTGAAGAGAAGCGGAAAATGATCAGAATATTTATGCACGAGACCCTTTGCGACGCGAAGGGTCTTTCCATCCCGGGGGAGATCGCTCCCACGGACAGATTTGAATACGATATACAGGGGCTGGTGATGGCCTTCTTCCCCGGAGAGGGGACGGCTTTCAACCCGTCCGGTGAGAATGCGGGATCGGAGGCTTCGGAAGCCGCGGCTCTTCCGGATGTAAATATCCTTTGGCGCAGCACACATGTGGATGTCAGCGTGGGAAATGTCACAAAAGGTGTCGACTTCCTGCCGGGACCCGCGGTAAATGCGAAGACGGCCGTAAAAAAGAGCCTCTACCACGTGCTTTCTGCCTACACGGGTCATGAACTGCCCTGGGGATCGCTGACGGGCATCCGCCCCACGAAGATACCCATGGCCATGCTCGAGCGCGGCGCGGGCGATGATGAGATCATGCTCTATATGCAGGAGGAGATGCTGACAGGCCCCGAAAAGAGCGCTCTGGCTCTGGATATAGCGAAGAGGGAGAAGGCGCTTCTCGACAGGCTGGACTGCGACGGCGGCTACAGCATCTACATAGGCATACCCTTTTGCCCGAGCAAATGTCTCTACTGCTCCTTCACCAGTTACGCCCTGTCGGCCTACCCGGGCCGCGTGGACGAGTATCTGGACTGCGTGGAGAAGGAGATAAGATTTACGGCAGAGCACTTCAGGGACAGGAAGCTGAACACGGTGTACGTGGGCGGCGGCACCCCAACCACGCTCGAACCGTATCAGCTCGAGAGACTGTGCGCGATGGTGGAGGACAACTTCGACCTGTCGCACCTGCTCGAATTTACCGTGGAGGCCGGCAGACCCGACTCAATAACTGAGGACAAGCTCGCGGCTATACGCCGCCACAGACCCGACCGCATATCCATCAATCCGCAGACCATGAAACAGGCGACTCTGGATATCATCGGCAGGTGCCACAGCACGCAGGACGTGATAGACGCCTTTTATATGGCGCGCTCCATGGGCTTTGACAACATAAACATGGATCTCATCATGGGCCTTCCCGACGAGACGATCGACGACGTGAGGAACACGATGGAACAGATAAAGCAGCTCTCGCCCGATAATCTCACCGTCCACTCGCTTGCGATAAAACGCACCAGCAGGCTGAACCTCGAGAGGGAGAACTACACGGGCTATACCTACGAAAACACGGCCGCGCAGATGGACCTGACCGCCGCCTGCGCGCGTGAGATGGGTATGGCGCCCTACTACCTCTACCGCCAGAAGAATATGGCAGGCAATTTCGAAAACGTCGGCTACGCGCGCCCCGGCAAGGCCGGTCTCTATAACATCCTTATAATGGAGGAGAAGCAGCCCATCGTCGCCATCGGCGCAGGCGCTGTGTCGAAGAATATATTTGCGGACGGAAGGATAGAGCGGGCCGAAAACGTGAAGGATCTCAAGTCCTATTTCGAGAGGATAGATGAGATGATAGAGAGGAAGAGGAAGCTTTTCGGATAGCGTTATACATTGACAAAAACACGTGCGGATGGTAATATTAAACTGCAACAAAAGGCAGAAGTGTACTGAATTTACAGGCGGTGTTTATGAGATATGTATCCAGATGGGAGATAAGCAATAAGGATAAAAAGAACTATATCGAGCTTCTGACGCCGCATCTGACGGTGCTGCGGGCGAAGGCAGGTATAAGCCAGGATGAACTCAGCAAGCTCATCGGCGTCTCGCGCCAGACCTACGGCGCTGTGGAGAGAGGTCTCTCGGAGCTGAGCTGGAATACTTATCTGGCTCTTCTGCTGTTCTTTTATGAGAACAGCATCACCAGACCTCTGCTGCGGCAGTGCGGTGCCTGCCCCGACGAGCTCATCCGTCGTTTCAATCCCGACGGCGTGCCGGACGCGGATCAGGCTTCATCGCCCGATGCTCCCGATGCGGCTCTGTTCGGCGGTCTCGATGAGCAGGGCAAGAGGACCATCCACAACATGGCCATGGTCGAGTACGCCCGCGCCAACAGCATGAGCCTCGAGGCGGTGGTCAAGGCATTTGAAGGGATGGACGCTGTGAACTCATCATCGAACCCGGCGGCTGACAGCGCCCTCGCGGCGATAAAGAAAAAGAAGGTCTGACAGCGGACTGCTCTGTTGCGGTTCCTGCAGCGAAATGAACGAATTGACATGAAAAGGTCTGAGATACGGCGTGAATGCAAAAGATTCATAAAAGAAAACAGCCTTTCACAGATAAACTTAAAGAGTCTTGAGGAGGCACTTGAGCGAAGCGGTTACACATTGGTGGAATACAGCCGCTTTTCTCCTGATGCGGACGTTTGTGCGCTTGTGACTGCTCTGGGGCTCGAAAAACAGATAGAGACCAGCAGAGGATTCGCCTATGCCAAAGGCGACTACCGGCTGGTCTTTTTGTGCGCCGATCTGGCAGACAGCGAGAAGCTGCTCGTGCTTGCGCATGAGACCGGCCACATCGTCCTCGGACACATGGAGACCCCGAATATGATCGGGTTGGATGTCAAGCAGGAGTACGAGGCGAATGTGTTTGCAGATCAGCTTCTTAATCCCCCGGCGTCGACGAGAATGCTGTTATGGCTCAAAAGGAAAGCTGTGTATTTCCTGTTGGCCATGATTATACTGGCAGTGGGGCTGTGCATTTATTTTATTATAAGCCGTCTGCCGGAGAATACGACGGATAAGCCCCCAGAGAGCAAAATACCGACAACACAATACCATACCGAAGCCTATGGTACTTCTGAAGAGTCCGATATTGTTTCAAAGAGAGCAGAGGAAACAGATAACACAGAGACTTCTTCTGTAAATGGTGGTGCTGCCTCATCGGAAGAACCGTCGGCTGAGGATACAACGGCAGATGAGGAGACCTCCGAAGATGAAGATGCTTCAGAAACACAGGAACAGGAGGCTTCAGCCGAAGAGACTGCCATAAAGGAAAGAACAACTGCCTTTGAGGAAGATGATATAACAGAGGAACCCACACCGGAGGAACCGTCAGCAGAAGAGCCTTCGGAAGAGGAGACTACGACTGTGAAATCCGGCTCACAGCCCGTAAAACCGTCTCCCGGAAGGACCACGGCTGAGAATACTACGCCACAGGAAACGACCACCGTAAGACCCGGCCAGAAGGAGACGACCGCACTCAGGGAGACTACAAAACAGGCAGAGACGACCACTCAGGCAGAGACTACAAGGCATGCAGAAACTACCTCTTCCCGGGAAACAACGGTGCATGAGGAGCCGACGACGCCTGAGGAGACGACAGTAAGGCAGGAGACTACCACCGCACAGGAGACCACTACAGCGCAGGAGACTACCACCGCACAGGAAACAACTCCTGAAGAGACGACACCGGAGGAGACTACTCCCGAGGAGACCACACCCGAGGAAACGACACAAAAGACAGAAGGAACTATCGCCTGCTCTGGAGTGGTGTCGGGTAATACGAATGTATCATGGACGCTGTCATCGGACGGAACGCTTACATTTACGGGTTCAGGAAGTATAGCTACGGCAGACAAGTACCATCTGGACAAACAGTCATATTTCATTCATGCTCCGGGCAATTCATCTGCCACAGGACTGGAGGGCTTCGATACCCCATCGTGGAGAAGTTCATTTCCTTCTGAGAATGTCAAATCAGTTGTGATAGGCAGAGGAATAACGGATATTCCTGAGTGCGCATTTGCGATGATGTATTCACTGGAGAGCGTATCCATACCGAATACGGTCACATACATAGGGAAAAATGCTTTCAGAGCTTGTGTGAATCTGAACTCCGTAAGCATACCCGGAAGTGTTCGAAGCATATACAGCTATGCATTTGCCTCATGCATCAATCTTCGCTCGGTCACATTTAATGAGGGCCTCGAGCGTATAGAGGATAGCGTGTTTGAGGGTTGCGGATGGACACGGTATCGCTACGATATGACGATACGCATACCCGACAGTGTAAGCTATATAGGTGACAGGGTCTTTGAGAGCAGTACCGGATTTGATCTGTATCTTCCGAGAGGTCTGGCTCATCTTGGTTCTATGGGCTCCGGAACGGTGACTACAAGCCAGATCAAGCCGGGCAGCGATACCGATCCATCGATGATCTTCGTCACTGTCAATGATATTATCAGCATGTCATCCGACCCGAATGCAAGTTATGGATATGATACCATCCGTATATATGCATATAAGGGAACCACGGCGTGGAACAGAGCAAATGAGATCTGTGAACAAATATGCTCCATGCTTTCAGAGGCAGAAAAAGAGCCTGCGATAGTGATATCCAGTTGACTTTATACGGCTCCGATTCATTACGGAGCCGTATTCTTGACACAAAATGTAAAAAACGGATACAAAAAGTAATATTTATCCACTTTGTATTGACAGAATATAATACATGATGTAAAATTCAAATACATAGAGAACGATTAACCCCACAAAGGAGAAAACCAAAGTGAAGCTGCCTACACATCTGAGCCATAAATCGGTCATCTGCATGGAGAACAGGGACGAGACGGACGAGTACGAGGAGAAGAATACCGATCCATGCTTTGTATCGCTGGGCAGGGCTTCGTGGAGCGGTGACGAATTTGTCCCCGGTATCAAGGTCATGCGCAACTGCAACGGCAAATGGTCCGGGCAGTCGGAGGAGACCACCATCAACAGGGCACTCGATATGGCTTATCTGGTGGAGCGAGCCTATGACTATTTTGTAAACGGCAATGAGGCTGCTTTCTCAGAGGAGGCCGATGGCATCAGCCTCTGCAAGTACGCAGGCTCACAGGAGAATGTGGATAAGCTTCGGGAGTATTTCCTGAAGCATAAGGACGAGATAGGCAGGAAGATAAACAGATAGTGCGGATGTGCAAGCGGGCGCCGGAAGGCGCCCGCTTAGTCTTTTTACAGTGTCGCGAAAAAAATATTGACACGTAATATCTATGATGTATAATTGTGACAAAAACCGGGGAGGCACAAATGGCTATTAATTCTCTCGATGAAGCATTGAAAAGAATTGCTGACCTTGAAGAAGAGGTCTCGAAACTTAAGACTGAAATCGAAGTACTTCGAAACCGAAATTTAGGTGGACGAAAAAAACATGATAAAAACTGGATGGCTTCATATAACGAGTTTATTTACAAATATGAAAGTGGCATGACATTGATGGAGATTGTGGCTGAGGGTGAGATCAGCAGAAGAACAGCATACAGATATCTGGAATACTATAAGGAATTATGCAAAATAAACGGAGGAGGTGAGGAATGTGACCAGAGAGACAATTCAAAAACTATTGGATATGGGAGAGAGCTTTACAATTGAGTATAAAAAGAATAAGAATAGGTTAAGCTCTGATGTCTATGAAACGGTATGTTCTTTCGGTAATCGTTATGGTGGGCATATACTTCTGGGCGTTACGGAGGTTGAACGTGACGGCCGCCGGGTTGGAAACGTTACCGGCGTAGATAAAAACGAAGTGTATAACATGAGGCGAGATTTCATAAACAATCTGAATAATCCGAATATGTTCAGACCATCCCTGTACCTTGAATTGGAGGAGTTTGATTATGATGGTAAAACTGTTTTATGGACGTATGTTCCTCCTACATCATCGTTATGTTTTTTTAATAAAAAAGTCTTTGACAGAAATGGCGATGCTGACCAGGATATAACCGATAAGACTGATCGAATAGCTGAAATGATCAGTCGAAAATCCTCAGAGTATCGTGAACAAATGATTCTTCCATATGCAAATGAAACCCACTTGAAACTGGAACTAATGAATCATGTACGTGATCTCGCCAAAGAGAATAATAGAGAACGTCATCCGTGGCTCGATATGGATGATATGGAAATTCTGCGAAGTGCAGGTCTCTATACGGAAAATATAAGTACAGGAGAGAAAGGATTCAACCTTGCCGCAATACTTCTTTTTGGAAAGCCTGAGGTGATCAAAAGTGTTGTTCCAGGATATATGACGGATGCCATATATCGCGTGGAGAATATTGATCGCTATGACGACAGAGATATTGTGGATGTAAATTTGATAGAAGCGTATGATAGATTGATGAGTTTTTGCCTGAAACATATGGATAACAGACATGTTCTCGAAGATGATATCAGTATTGATGCCAGAGTACGTATTGCTCGTGAAGTTGTTAGCAATATTCTAATTCATAGGGATTATACCAACGCGTTTCCGGCCAAGTTAATCATAGATAGGGAGGCGCTCCATACTGAGAACTGGAGTAAAGCAAGATTTACTGGAAGGTTGACAATGGAGTCGTTTTCTCCGTATCCGAAGAATCCTTTATTGGCTTCTTTCTTTGTCAACATAGGTAGAGCTGACACACTTGGCTCAGGAATGAGGAACCTTTATAAATATACCAGATTGTATTCTCATGCAGAGCCGATACTGACAGAGGGAGATGTCTTTAAAATATGGATACCTCTCAATCGTGACGCCAATATTAACGCCAATGGCGGTAATCGTGACGTTAATGTCGGTAAAAATGGCGTTAATGATGACGCTAATACTCAAGAAAATGATTTGAAATTATCCGATAGAATTCTTGAAATTATGGATGATAATAATAGAATAACTCAAACGGAGCTTGCCAATGAGCTAAAAGTGTCAAAAAGAACGATACAACGAATGACTGATACATTAAAAAAGCAGGGCAAGCTTGAGAGAGTGGGCGGAACAAGGGGATATTGGATAGTAAAGAGAATGTAAAAATAGGGTGATTTCACAGAGTGTTACTATAGTGACAATTTCATGGCAAAACAGGCCGATAATGCTATTATAGTAGCAGTTTATAAATCGCTGTTTCGGAGGGATTATGATATATATATGGGACACTCCGTCAGACATAGCCCTGCGTCTGGCGCGAAAACTCAGGTCGATCAGGAAGAGAAGAAAAATAACCCAGAAGCAGCTTGCGGCCAGAAGCAACGTGAGCTATGCCACCCTGCGCAAGTTCGAGCAGACAGGCCGGATCTCCCTGGAGTCATTCGTCAAGCTCACGATGGAGCTGGGAGTGGTCTCGGAGATCAACGACCTTTTCACCCAGCCGGTGTACAACAGTATTGAGGAGGTAGTAAATGACAGATACCGGTAAACTTAAAATCAATGCCGACATTGCCCTTCGCGAGCAGATCTGGGCCCGTGATAAGGCCTTGTATGACTATTGGAACGACATGAATGTAGCAAGACGCGAGGGCGTGGAGCAGGGACGTGAAAACAGGGATAACGAGCTGGCGGCTATGTGGCGGCAGCAGGGAAAAAGCGAAGAGGAGATAGCTGTTCTGCTGGGAAAGTAGCAGGACTCTGCCCATGCTTCCTATAGATGTTATGGGGCGGTGAGCCGCATGACATGCCACATAACTAAGGATGGCATATCATATCAGCCTTTTTGTGCATTATTAACAACCGCGGAGGCGGCAGGATGAAACGTAATCGTTTTATCCTGCCGCTTTTTTGCGTGGAGGTGCTGAAAATGTAAAAATCAAGCACAAAGTGCAAAAATTAAGCTGGCGGTATTGACAAAAATTAGTGCAAAGTGTAAAATACAGATACATAAAACACTTTTAATGAATCGATCAGGAAGTAATTTGGTGAAGAGGGGGTGAGATAAAATGGCAATAATAAAATGTTCCGAATGCGGACATGATGTTAGTGATAAAGCGGCTATTTGCCCTCATTGTGGGTATAGTGTTAGCGAAATACTAAAGTCCATAAATCAAGAGATGGAATCTCAGGAACCTAAAAATGAATGTATAATTTGCGGATCGAGCTTTATCGGTGATGTGTGTCCCAATTGTGGTGCGTGTGCGGTCAGCCCTGTGAATAAGAGCGAAGATCAACCGGAGAGCACGACGCCGGGAGCAGAAAAATGCAGTAGATGCGGAAAAGAAATTAGCGATAATGCAACTTTTTGCAGTAATTGCGGTGCCAGCTTGAAAAGTAATACAGAGAGTAAAAATGAACATCGAAAAGCCGTAGAGATAAAGGTGATCACTAATGAATGTAGCAAATGCGGAATGAGATTCACAGGCGCTACGTGTCCCAATTGTGGTACAAGGAACGGAGAAAGTAAACCACCTGAAAAGTCGATATGGAAGATGGATTTTGAGGAAGCTAACAGGAGTCCAAAAGCAATAGCTGTTATGTGTATTGTTTGCGTAATAGCATTTATGACTGTGATTATTGGTACATCAGGTGGATCAAATAAGAATAACACGAACAATAATAATTCAACAAAGAAGAATACAAGTTATTCTACTCAATCTGCCACGCCGGATTATAATTCACTTGCCAAAAAAGCAGCTCAAAGCTTGGTATATGAAAATATAAAATCTCCTTTAACGGCTTCTTTTTCTGCAGTTGAAATAGTTGAAAAGGATAGCAAAGGAAGATACCTGGTTACTATGGCGGTAGATGCTCAAAACAGTTTTGGCGCATACATAAGAAATTATTGGGCGGTTGTTGTCAGCGATATTCAAACAGATGGACATTATAAATATAGTAAAAATTTTGGGGCTAATTGTTATTCTTCCAAAGATGCTATGTCGGCTTCCTTAGAATTGGTTAAAAGTATGAATAACTGGGGTAAGTGAGGTAGACTGAATGAATAAGAAAGTATATAGATATTTGATTTGTGCTCTTTTTTGTGTTGTTGTTATGACGGCGTGTGCAACGCAGAACTATGATGATACTGATACACGTGGACGTACAAAAAAGACAACGCAGGAACATACCCATGATTATATGAAGTCAGTTGCGATTGAAGCCACTTGTGAAAGAAATGGGTTAGCAAAGTATGTTTGTGATTGTGGGGATGCATATGAGGAAGATATTTCAGCACTTGGGCATGAATATGAAAGAAAAGTAGACAATTATTACGAGTGCCAGAGATGTCATCAGGTAATTAGTGTTGATTTAGGATGGGATACGATTCCCACATTCCTTGAAAAAATAAAACGAAATAGTCCTTCCTTGATATGTAATGTTTGGGATGTTTATGGGTTTTTTGATAATCCTGTTTCTTCAGGTAAGAAAGAGGATGGGTTGAATTATACTTTTTACGCAAGTGGGGATGTAGATTTTCCTTCCGTGTGGTTTTGTACAGATGATAATGGATATATAAAAAAGATAAAAGTTTGGCAGAGCTGTGTTTTAACAGATAAAAATATTAATTTTACACACTATGGCTTTTCTTGCTTTGCCAGATATCTTAACAATATTGAGGGCAAATCAGTTTCTAACATGTATAACAATGAAACTGAAATAATAAATGCATTAAAACGTGATTTTGGTGAATTAATTAAAACAGGAGATGATGAGGGCTATTCTACGTTTTCGCGCTCAATCATGGGGTTTGATGTTGATGGGGAAATAAATATATTGGGTAAATCAGGATCTTCGTATATCTGCACAATTGAATTTTCAATCACAGAAAAAAGAACGCTGGATGCCCTATTACATCAAGGAAAATACGTGGTGGTTGATCCAGGTAATAATTCTGGCATTTATAATGATACTACTGAGACGATTGGAGAAGATTCTGGTAAAAATTCTACAATTAGTGATGCTAATGAGACGATTGGAAAATATATACCTCTTTTTGAAATAGTGAGAGTAGTTGATGGGACGGATGAAACCCCAAAAGCTGGTGTGGGTAGTGGACTTGATCGTATCATGATATTGCTTAGCGAGGATCCGGAACTAATCTTGAGTGAAAAATACAATAATGGGGATCTTGTACTCACGATAAGTGAAAATGGGGTCTTAAAAGGAGATAATAATTTAATAACTAAACTGGTTAATTCATTTAACGGGTATGATGGGTATTACTTCAATAGGATTGGCAATAGAATGGTTTATAAAATCGATGACTGGGATTATGGCGAGGTATCCTATTATTATAAGGACAAGACAAACAGTACTGAGGAAATCCAAAACACAGGAGATGACAATTTAGAGACAATGGGGGGAAAATCAGAGATTAATGAACAGGGAGATAATTCTATGTGTCATACCCATATCTGGGTGACAGATAAGGCAGTCGTTGCAACATGTAAGCATGACGGAATAACAGAGGGAAGTCACTGCTCGGAATGTGGAGAAGTGCGTGTAGCACAGCAGGTTATCCCAGCATCCCATAGCCCCGTAGCAGATAATGGTGTTGCAGCGAATTGTACAAAAAATGGCCTCACCGAGGGAAGCCACTGCTCGACATGTGGACAGATTATTGTGGCGCAACAGGTAATACCGGCAGCTCATAACCCGGTAATAGATAAAGCAATACCTGCAACGTGTACAACAGATGGCCTTACTGAAGGAAGTCACTGCTCGGTGTGTGGAACAATATTAAAGAAACAAGATACAATTCCTGCTCAAGGTCACGATACGGTTATTGATCCGGCAGTAAATCCTACTTGTACTCTTTCCGGGGAAACTGAAGGCAGTCATTGTGCTATTTGCGGATGTGTATTAAAGACACAGATTGATGTTCCGGCTACGGGTCATAAAGTTGTCTATGTTCCTCAAGTCGAACCTACATGTACAACACCCGGTCATTCAGACGGAAGTTATTGTGAGGTATGTGGGGAAGAATTTTATAAACAAATTGTTTTGCCAGCCTACCATATCATAACTACTTCAAGAGACTTTGTATTTGATGACGAAGGTAAGTTCATTGGAGAAATGGAGAAAACCTGGTGTTATGTTTGCGGTGAGGTGTTTAAGACAGAATTACTTCAATAGGTAGGCTATACTGGAAAGAATATGTGGTTTCTTTGGAAGGCGTTTTGTATTGGTATAATGGGCCGTCTCCAAAGATAACTAAAATAGTAATAGATTGATAAGTCAGGAGATGATTTTGATGAAAAAGATATGCACAATACCATGGTGTATCATGTTAATGGTTGCAGCGATTTGCTTAA
The DNA here is from genome assembly GCA_002395865.1 of Lachnospiraceae bacterium UBA4292. GTDB lineage: Bacteria > Bacillota > Clostridia > Lachnospirales > Lachnospiraceae > UBA4292. The sequence continues at coordinate 14,888 of DGVE01000098.1, forward strand.
CAGCGTGCTCTTCAAGACCTGACCACAGTACGAGAGGCGCGCAACATGATTATCGCCTCGTTGAAACGCTTAAAGAAGCGGATTGTACAACCCCAGGAGAAGCTTATTATATATGTGATTGCGGTAGTTATAAAAAGGAAACTATTCGTGCTTTAGGACATGATTTCGTTGAGAAGATAATATCCGAACCCACATGTGAAAAAAGCGGTGAAAAAGAATTGACATGTTCAAGATGCGGGTTGGTTAAACAGGAGACAATCTTTTCTACGGGACATAACTGGAATGAAACTGTAATACAAGAGGCCACATGTAAAGCTGATGGTAAATCTGAAGCGGTATGCTCAAGGTGTGGCATCAAAGAAATTCGAACTATATCACCGAGTCATAATTACAAAAAGACTGTGGTCAAGGAGGCTACTTGTAATCAAGAGGGGCAGGTCAGATTTGTGTGTTCTGGCTGCGGAGATGAATATTGGAGTACAATTAATAAAACGTCACATAAATATGATACGGATGGAAAGTGTGTTTACTGTGGTACAAGAAAAAAAGGGGAAATAAAGGGTGGCAGTGCAACGGGACTAACATACTTTGACCAAAAATTCAACGTTACACTGACAAATTCTTGTATGAATATCGCAGGCGGACTCAATCTGTTTTTTGATGTTAAAAAAACATATGATAAAGAAGGAAATACTAATGTAGATCAATTGGGGTTTAATGTAATCGTAAAGGACTCCAAAGGTAATGTTGTTGCATCAGATACTGGTTGGGTTAGCAGGATTGTTGTAGATCAGACAGTTGAAGTGAAGATGTCGCTTGATTTTAAGATGAATTATTCTGAAAATTATAGTGTTATTGTTAGCTCAAGAAGATGATGGAAACAATAGTGTAGTGAACAAAATGAGGAATGGATATTATGAATATAAAAGTGATAACTGTGGTATTGGCAATTTGCTTTCTTTTGTCTTCTTGCTCTTCTGATGAAGGGATCCACTCTGTAACTTATAATGACACGACTGCTTCGTTAAATAATAAGGCGGGTCAAGCGCAAGAACAAGAGCCTTTTATCGAATATGCCAAAAGAGCGAGAGGAAGTCAACAAGATGGACCAGTTGTAAATGAATGGGTAAGCGAACTGTTGGATTTAGGATATAAATTAAATCAAAACAATGATAACAACATAAAGGAATATGAGTACTGTAATGAAAAGTACGGAGTAACAATGTATCAAACCTCGTTACAGGAAGTAATAAAAAAAGCTTCTGAAGAGGTAGAACTATTTAATGTTCACGGTTATAGAACCGATAGCGCTGGAAATAAACATGAGGTGTATTATATTCAGGTGAGTTTAATAGAAAATAAAAAGGGCGCATCGATAGAGGAGTATTATGTCGATATGATTACGAGTGTTGAAGAAAAATTAAAGAAAGAAGGTGTAGAGAAAGAATACTCCAGAGAATTAGCAGATACTCTTTTGGGCGGATCATGGTGGAAGAGAGCCAGACTGGATAACCCCAATTATGAAAAAAATGGAGGGATTACCACAATTAGTGGGGAATTATCTGAAATCTATTTGCGTATGGAGGGGTCATATATATTAACTGTTTACTGTTCGGGAGAACCATTAAGCATAGAGAGTGCAGAGGAATGTTTTTTCAAACCTTCTATGTCAGGGTATCCTAAACCGGTAGAAGAGAATATTATTCATAAGGACGTGGTTGAGCTTTTAAATATGGGTGATGAGCATGGAAATACTCCATCCAGAACGGATACGTCGTTTTTGAATAGTAAAGAAGGCTTTTTTTCAATTTGACAACAGAGAATTACCGAAACCATATAATCTTTGGTTTATAATTAGCTTTTGTAATGGCGAAAACAGTAATATACAACTTGATTTTGCAGGAAGAAAATGTCTAGGTATAGTATGGGCTCCTGGTTTGGCCGATTTTGATCAAGAGGCATATTTATTCTTTGAGAATCCCATAAGCCTTGATGCTCAAGAATACAATCTATTTAAAAACGACCTGTCAAAGGATTTAAGTCGTCTTAATGCAAATTTCACATGTAAAGTTAAAACCGCAAGGACAAATATATATGGCTATATTTCAGAGGGAATGGATAATGAGAAATTGTCTAGTATTATTCAGTTAGAGGGCATTTCGAATAAACAACTCTTTTATCTGGAAGTAAAGTGGCGTGCTTAGGCAAAGCGTGCGGGATTACTATTTCAGATAGCAATCATTTTTTCAAATCTGGAAAAGAAGATATGATAATCAGAATAAAGGAGGAAATATGAGCAATCAATTTTCAGATTATGGACAATTGGAAAGCGGTTCTTTGAGCCGTGAGGAAGCATTAACAAAGGCGGGCAGGGATACTACGTTTTTAAACCTCTGTAGCTGGGCAGAGAGACTGGAGAACTGGGGAAAGGCTTTGTTTATTCTTGTATTAGTATACGGGATATATGCGGCAATCACATCCGCAAAAGCTGTTGAAGAGGTCTCAAAGTACTCTTCCAAACAATCAGGTCAGGGCGTATTGTTGTTTTTTGTAACTGCATGTACATATGTATTTTATGCATTACTGGAATATTTATTATTCCATACCTTCGCACTCCTTGTTTCCGCTCTGTCACGTATCGTGTACAATACAAAGGTTTCGGCGATCGCCGGAATAATGAGTGTGCAGTCATCTGCTCCGGCAAATGCAAATAAAGGTTCGGGAAGTACTACTAATAATAGCGGTGTAAAAAACAATTGGCCGAGTGAAGAACCTCAACCGATCAAGTATTGCAGACGATGCAGAACCGCTATGGTGGACGGGGAATGCCCTAATTGTGGTAGCTGGAAATAGAGAATAATAACCATTGATCACAGAGCCTGCGCCGCGTATAACGCCGCAGGCTCTGTTGCTATTATGAAGCTCCTTATTATTGCAAAAAGTTACAACTACCCGGCGAAAAGTTCGGAAGGAAGTCAACACATATTGACATCCTTCCGAATATTGCTTATAATACGGAAAAGCAGTGAAGGAGGTGGTCGCTTGAAGTCTTGTAAGGAAATGGCTGAGATATGGGGGATATCTGAGCGAAGAGTGACGGAGTACTGTAAAAAAGGAATGATCCCCGGGGTGATGAAGGACGGCAGACAGTGGCAGATACCGGAGACAGCAAAACGGCCGGCAGATAATCGTATCGTAACAGGTAAGTATGTTAAGAAGGATGCAGAAAAAGGTAAGAGGCCGCTCCCTGTGGGGGTGTCGGATTATGTCCGGGCGCAGTCTGAATACTACTATGTGGACAAGACTCTGCTGATAAGGGATCTTCTTGACAGAAAGCCGGTGGTTTCTTTGTTTGCCAGACCGAGGCGTTTCGGAAAGACTCTTAATATGGATATGCTCCGTGTGTTCTTTGAGATATCTGATGATGATACGAGCTTATATTTTAAAGACAAAGCGATATGGAAATGTGGGGAAGAGTACAGAAAACATCAGGGGAAATATCCCGTGATATTTCTTACCTTTAAAGATGTCAAATATGACTCCTGGGAGATGACATTTGCCAAAATCGTAAGACTTCTTCAGGAGGAGTTCGGACGTCATTCGGAACTGAAGAACAGCGATAAACTTGAAAAATACGAAAAAGAATATTTCGAACGTGTCCTGAATGGGCAGGCAGGCGAGGCGGAGCTTTCCGACTCTCTTCTTCGACTGTCAAAAATGCTTGCGGTCCATTACAAAAAAGCACCTGTCATCATCATAGATGAGTACGATACTCCTATTCAGGAAGGGTATTCGAAAGAGTTCTACGATGATATCATCGGCTTCATGAGAAACTTCTTTTCCGGAGCATTTAAGGATAACAGTAATCTGTCGTATGGTTTTCTGACAGGAATACTCAGAATAGCGCAGGAGAGCATATTCAGCGGTCTGAACAATCTCAGTGTAAATACTGTCATGGATGAAGAGTATGACAGTTTCTTCGGCTTTACGGAAGAGGAAGTCAGGGATATGCTTGGCTACTATGGGGTTTCGGATAAAGAGGGGGAATTAAAAAAGTGGTATGACGGATACCTGTTTGGCAGTAGAGAGATATATAACCCTTGGTCTGTTATCAATTACATTTCCAGAGGGTGTCTGCCTCAGGCTTATTGGGTAAATACCGGAAAGAATGAGATTCTTGAAGATGTTTTGAGGTCGGCGTCTGATGATGTTATTCAGAAACTGTATTCTCTGCTGCAGGGTGAAAGGGTCATAGCCGGTATAGATCAGAATGTTGTATACAGATCGCTGGCGGATGAACCGGCAAATATCTACAGTCTGCTGCTGGTGGCCGGTTATCTGAAGCCTCTTAAGAAGGAACTTCGGGGGGATGGGACATGGCTGTGTGAAGTGGCCATACCGAATCGTGAGATAGCGGCCGTTTACAAGAATGAGATTCTGTCTCATCTTATGTGCATCGGCGCAGTGGGCAGGGCTACTGCCAATAAGATAGCTGAAAGCCTGTATGCTTTGGATCCTGCCGGACTTCAGGATGGCATCGGAGAGTATATGAAGAAAAGCATCAGTTTTTATGATGCCGGGACGGAGGGCTTTTATCACGGGATGGTGCTCGGACTGGTAGCACTTATGGATGAAAGATACAGGATAAGGTCTAACAGGGAGTCCGGTGACGGGAGGTATGATATCAGCCTGTTTCCCAGAGAGGGTAAATATCCGGGGCTGATCATGGAACTGAAGTGGGACCGGGACCTTGATGACAGTGAACTTGAAGTATTGGTCGCTGACGCACTTGAACAGATAAATGAAAAAGGCTACGATGTTGAAATGCAAGACGAGGGTGTCGAAAATATTATAAAACTCGGTATAGCTTTCTCGGGCAAAAAAGTTAAGATATGCACCGAAAGGCATGTTATGGCCCGGTAATTAAGGCTATAGTGCACCATATAACTCAAAACCTTCTTGCAATACCCGCCTCCCGATGGTATAGTTTACGTTGATGTAAATTACACCATCGGGAGGTCTTTTATGTCCAGATATCTGGCAAGGGTTTCGATAGAATATCATTTCGCGAATGAGAAGATGGAGCTGCTGGGAAGCTTCTGGGCGCAGCTTTTGGATGAGATACCACAGGAGTATGAGGCGAAGGCGGGTATCAACAGGTTCACGTTCTATACGCTGTATCTGACGGCTGAGTGTGAGGATGACGCGAGAAAGGCCATCATGGAGGCGTGGGACAGGGCATTTCCTGACTGCCATGTGATCTCCTATGTGCTCCTGACGGAGTACGAGGAGGGCAGTGATACATCGAAGCTGATGCGCTCGATATATCAGGGGTATTTCGGAGTGGAGGAGTACCAGAAGCTGTGCACGCAGCTGAGGGGCTGCATAGAGATACTGGGCGAGAAGGATGCCCTGACTGTTATAAGAAAGACGAATTTTGTGTTCGCGGTCGATCACGGCTGCGGATTTACGATGCTGCTGTCCTCCTTCGGCGACTTCTTAAGGAGGATGGGTGTCTACGGGACGGATCTGGCTGACGGAGAGCGAACGAGATACTATGATGTGGTCATCGGCAAGGAGAACAAGGAAGGCTGCATGGACAGCGACTCGTTCATAGAGCACCTGGCGGAGTTCAGGGAGGACTTAGAGTACAGCATACTGGGCGTGGATATATCCTACTATCTGGATAAGAACAGGCATGAGGAGCTGAGGACATTTATCAGAAGACTTGATTTCTATCAGGATGATTTCGTATTTGTGTTCAGGCTGCCATTCCTTGAGAAGAATGCACTCGATGATGCTGTTGGGCTTCTGTCGGATCAGATGATGGTGAAGACCGTGGCGATACCGCCGTATTCCGACTGCGTGCTCATGGAGAGCTTCTGGAATATGGTCACCGACAGAAATTTCACGGCTGATACCTCCATCATCGAGCTGATCTCCGACAAGATAAAGCAGGAGAAGGCGGACGGCCGCTTCTACGGCTTCAAGTCCATACACAAGATCGCAGGCGAGGTAATGTACTGCAAGGCAGTGCAGATGATGAAGGCGAAGGCAGCGGGCGAGGATGAACCGGGCAGCGAGATAGAGACGGATGACCTGAAGGGCTATGTGGACAGGGATGCTCTGGAGGTGAAGGGTTACGAGGCTCTGTCTGAGATGATAGGAATGGAGACCATAACCGAGAGGATACGCGAGATCGTGGCTCAGGTCAAGTACTCCATGAACGACGAGAAGCTCGACAGGCCCTGCATACACATGAGATTTACGGGCGCGCCAGGTACGGGCAAGACCACGGTCGCGAGGATACTCGGCCGGATTCTTAAGGAGGAGGGGATACTCAGGAAGGGCTCATTCCTCGAGTACACCGGAAGGGATCTGTGCGCGGAGTATGTCGGCCAGACCGCTGTGAAGACCTCCTCAATATGCCGCGACGCGTACGGCTCGGTCCTCTTCATCGACGAGGCGTATTCGCTCTATGTGGGTGAGAACGATAAAAATGATTTCGGCCGCGAGGCTCTGGCTACGCTCGTGTCAGAGATGGAGAACCACCGCGACGACATGCTCGTGGTAATGGCGGGCTACACTGATGAGATGGCAGAGCTTATGAAGGGCAATCCGGGCTTAAGAAGCCGTATGCCCTATGTGCTCGACTTCCCGAACTATACCAGAGAGCAGCTGTTTAAGATATTCATGCTGATGGTGAGGAAGCATTTCGACTACACGCCGGATCTTGAGGAGACGGCGAAGAAATTCTTTGATGAGATATCTGACGCGACCCTGTCGTCGAAAGAATTTGCAAATGCGAGATATGTCAGGAACCTCTATGAGAGGACCTGGTCTAAGGGGGCTTTGAGGAGCCAGCTTGCGGGAAGCAGGAAGATAACACTTAACCGTGAGGATTTCATAGCGGCAAGCTCCGAGAAGGAATTCTCCGAGAAGCTTGCGGCGAAGAAGAAGTTGGGCTTTTGAGCCTGAAAAGGAGCAAGGTACAGAATATGCGTAATACGTCCATTACAAGGAAAATGACAGCAGTCGTCCTTTCAGCCGTCATGGCGATATCCGCGGCGGGCTGCAGCGCTCAGCCTTCCACAGATACAGAGGAGACCGAAAAGAGCGAGACAAAGGAGACGAAGACGGCTCCCGAGAGCACTTCGGAGGCGGACACGACCGGTGCGGAGGATAAAGAGACTGAAGAACCCGACACACAGGAAGTGACGACAGAGGAGACTCAGGAAGAGACTACCGAGGCTTCTACCGAGCCCGTTCCCGAGACAGACCCTCCTTCTGAGGCGGGAGAGCTTATCGAGATGCTCTGTGAAGGTTTAGGTGATGAGGGCGAGTATGAGGCGGATATCAGTGCTTCGCTCGGTGAGATATTTACTGCCGGAATACATATAGAGGGGACGAAGTCCGGGGATGAGGGCACAGTCAGTCTATATAAGGACTACGGTAACTTTAACATCACCAGGATCGCTTCTGTTATCTCAGGAGGCACGGTGTCGACGAAGCAGATCGAGCTCGGGCTTGAGAGCAGATACGAGGATATAATTACCGTTGCGGACGGAAATATGTACATCAACATGGGTTCCGTGGGGAAGGCCTTCGGGACGGATGCCGTGGACGGATACTTTGCGGTTCCCGCATTCGAATTTGACGATACTTCGGGAACGGAATATAAGTTGCTTTTTGCAAAGACTGTCGAGCAGCCGATCTACGCGCTTTTTGCAGACCTTGCGGTCAAAAATACAGATGGATCATATACCATCAGCTTTGAGGACGAGGAGAACGTTAAGCGTGAGGTTATAGCGCTTCTTCAGAAGCTGAGTAATAACAGCGGCGATCTGATAAAGCTGGCAGGCGCAGGCTATCACATGACAGACTTAGAGAGCAACCTGAACCGCTATCTGAGCTTTTTTGAGGAGCAGGCGGGCGATGTGGCTGACATATTCCTCGGATCGCAGTATGATGTTGATCTTACAGAGATCAGGTCCGAGGTGTCCGGGTGGCTTCAGGAACTCGATACCATCATAGCGGGCCTTGATGCAAAGGGCAGTGCGGCTTCACTGAGTCAGACCTTTGACGGTATAGTGGAGGATATAAAGAGCGGAGCATTTCCATGGGATGAGCTGTATTCCAATATCACTGCATATGACCCGCAGATAATCATAAGCAAGAAGGCGAAAACGGTGGAGATGGCTCTCGGTATGAGCATCGCAGATAATGACACCCTGCCCGTCACGATGGAGGCTGTATACCGGTTTACTCCGTGTGAGACTTCGGTGAGTGCGCCTTCGGATACGGTGAAGCTCTCTGAGATCATTGCCGGCGCAACCGGTGATGAGGCGCTGATGAGTAAGCTTCTCAGACTCGTTGACATAATACAAAACGGCGGAAGCGACGCGGAGCTATTTGAGTGCATCGGCTCTGATTTTAAGTCCGTGGGACTGCCCATACTCATTATTGCGACCACAGCGCAAAGTTATATGAAATACATCGTGAAGTCCAATGAGGCCTCCGATCAGTTTAAGTATAAGAAACTGGAAAATGCTTTGACCATGTCTGTTTATGACCAGGGCGTGCTCGATAAGCTTACGGAGGATGAGTACCTCCTGACCTTTACCGTCACAGATGGAAATGGTGTGATCACCTTCACGAATGATGCGGATAATGTCCTTCTTGCTTCCATCGAAGCCTTGCTTGACGGCGAAGATATGCACTTCAAGTCGAAGAAGTACAGAAACTGTGTGGGATATATGCTCATCAGACGCGGAAATGACGGTAAGTTCAAGGTAATGGTACAGCAGCTTTCCGAGCCCGGGACTGAGCCGGATTTCCCCGAGCCCGAGCCTAAGCCTGCCACACCCGAATACGGGGCGGATGATTACCGCGCTGTGTGCGCGCTTCTGGGAAAGGATGCGTCGGAGGCCGATAAGTGGCTGGTAGACTATCTCGGAAGCGATGTGCAGTTCGAGGAGAGAGACGCGGGCGCTGCATGGTACTGGCGCGTAGAAACGGACTCCCCGGTGTCGCTTACTATTCCCGGATACACCTACGAATGGAGCCATCATCTCGAGATATCCTTTAACAGCAACGGCAAAGTAAGAAATGTCTTCTTTGGAAATCTGTACACCGATGATTCCGAATATGATTTTTATCTGGGTATTCTGAGAGAGAATCTCGGAAAGGAGACAGAAGTGCTGAGCGAGCCCGAAGACAGCGAGGTTGCGTTCACCGATTACTTATGGAGGGATTTCTGCGGCGATGCCGAGCTCGCCCTTTTTAAGGCCTACGGGGAGGGCTACGATGAAAAACATTGGGGATTGACGATAGAAGACGAAAGTCTGTTATTCCTGGAAAGATAATAAAAGTGAGAGAGGTAACTCTTGAATAAAGATAAGAAAGGCGGCCTGATAAAAGCCGCGAAAGATTTTTGGAAGACTCTGGACCGCAGCATGTATGTGGATGAAAGACTGGTGGCAAATCTGAATGCCCTTACTTTCGTCAGCGTATTTACCGCGGCGCTGGGTCTTATGCTTGTGATAATAAACATTACATCGGGTTCGCCCGTAAAAATGGCTGCTTCGGCGCTTACACTTGCAGGAGGCTTAGGCTGTGCGTACTGCGCGAAGATACGTAAAAACCGTACGGCAGCTGTCGCAATACCGACGGTGTTCTGCGCCGTTGTATTTACGGTGTACGCATTTACCGGCTTCGCTGAGGGAACTGGAATACTGTGGTCGATTCTCATGCCGATCGGACTCTGCTATTTCGTCAGTGTGCGTGTCGGCATCATTCTTTCAGCGTACTATTCCATACTTTATATGGTCATATTTTACTCGCCTCTGCGTGAAAGCATGAGCCCATACTATACTGAGGCTTTTCTCGACCGCTTTCCCATAGCTTACATCAGCCTTTCGGTGTTCACCGGTATGGCGATGGCGCAGTACCACAGGATGGCGCTTCTGGAGATCGACTACACCGACAGGTTGAACGAGGAGGTAAAGCGTCAGACCGCGGTGGCGGAGGAGAGAAGCAAAAAGATAGAGCAGATGTCGTTTCAGACCATCCAGACTCTCGCGAACGCGATCGACGCGAAGGACCCCTACACCAGGGGCCATTCCACCAGAGTAGCTCAGTACTCCGCCATGATAGCGCAGGCGCTGGGCTGGGATGAGGAGAGAATAGATGATCTGCGCTACGCCGCCATGCTGCACGATATAGGGAAGATAGGCGTGCCGGATTCAATACTGAACAACCCCAAGAAGCTCACTGAGGTGGAATACGGTATCATAAAGTCGCACACTACCATGGGCGGCGATATACTGAAGAACAGGATAATGGTAAGGATGGCGGAGGACGTAGCCAGAAGCCATCATGAGAGATACGACGGAAAGGGATACCCCGACGGTCTCAAGGGAGAGGAGATACCTGAGGGCGCGAGGATCGTGGCCATAGCGGATGCGTTTGACGCCATGAGCTCCAACCGTATCTACAGAAGAGCCTGCGACAGGGAACACATAATGAGTGAGCTTGAGCAGGGAAAGGGCAGGCAGTTCGACCCCGCATTTACAGATTTGTTTATCGAGCTTTGGAATTCAGGCAGAATAGAGCATATACTCGCGGAGGAAAATGCTTCAGACAGCGAGAGCATGGAGGCGTCCTCAGCCCTTCTCAAGGATGTCATGGAAGCATTCGTTTCACAGGGGGCTTCCGACAATATAGATATCGCGACCGGCATTATGAACAGGACCGCCGGTGAGGCAGCCATAGCGCAGGCCATGAAGTCCGAGGGAGGCTGCTTCACTTTCTTCGACGTGGACAATCTGAAGAAGATAAACGACACTCACGGTCATGAGGCGGGTGACCGCATCCTGAAGATAATGGGTGACGTCATGAAGGAGAACGGTGAGAACTGTGTCTGCTGCAGACTCGGAGGCGATGAGTTTCTTTGCTTCATGAAGAATTCCTCGAGGGATGAGGCCAGAGAGAGAGTCGAGAAGATCAGGGCGGAATTTACCCTGAGAAAGAAGGATGACCCCGAGGTGAATGTGGCTTCACTGTCAGCCGGCATGGTGATGACAGACCCTGAGGATACCTACCTGAACGCCTACAACAAGGCGGATAAGGCGCTCTATCACGTAAAGCAGAACGGAAAGGGAGAGTACTGCTTCTACAATGATGATGACGACGAGGAAGCCTATGAGCAGATAAATGTAAATAAGCTCGTGAACGGCATCAAAAACAGCGGAAGCTACAACGGCGCCATGAATGTGGAGTACAGGGAGTTCGCGAAGCTCTATGAGTTCGTCACGAACCTCGAGAAGCGCTTCTCACATCCATTCAAGCTGGTCATGATCTCGCTCGAGCTTGGTCCCGGTGAGACGATAAGGTCGGAGGAGCTTGAGAAGGCCATGTACTACATGGAGCAGTCGATAAGGCAGACCATGAGGAGCGTTGATGTGCTCACGCGCTACAGTAGACAGCAGTTCCTTGTCATTCTGCTCGGAGCGGATGATAAAGGCGTGAAGATGGCGGTCGACAGGATATTCAGAGGCTACTACAAGATGAACGGAAGCGGGGCATTCTCGCCTTCGTACTCCGTGGCCGATACACAAAAAGCAGGGGAGTAGAAAAAGTACAAACTGTGAAGATACATGAGCTGAAGTATTCCGGCACCAACACCTACCTGATAGAGGGGGACGCGGGAAGCCTGCTCTTTGACACCGGCTGGGCAGGGACCTTTGGGACCTTCTGCGCCGCTATGGGGGAGGCGCATCTTCGGGTGCAGGATATAAGATATATACTTATATCGCATTTTCATCCGGATCACATGGGTATTGCGCAGTCTATAGCGGATAAGGGCCCGGTGATAGCGGTGGCCGATGTGCAAAAGGGTCACATGCACGACGCTGACGATGTGTTCGAGAAGGAGAAGAACAGGGAGTTTGAACCGATCGATGAGGGCCGTGTGAGGTATGTGGCGCTTTCCGAAAGCAGGGAGTTTCTCCGCAAGCTCGGAATAGACGGGGAGATAGTTCACACGCCCGGCCACAGCGACGACAGCATCTCACTGTGCCTTGACGACGGCAGTCTGTTCGTGGGCGACCTGAACCCGATCTATGAGCTGGAACTGCATGCGGGCACCGAGATCGGGGAGAGCTGGAGAAAACTTCTTGACAGATCCCCGAAGAGGGTATATTACGGTCATGCACCTTCGGCGGTGCTATACCCCGTTAAGCCTTCCGGGCAGGCCGCTCCGGTAGACAGTGACCTGTACGATACGGTAGCGCGGATCATGAGATACATCGACAGAGGAATGAGTTTTGAAAAAATAGAAAGGAAAACAGGTGCCGCGCGCGGCTTTATAGAGGATGTGGCGAGGATGTACCTCACACATAAAAACGTCGGCGTGCAGGGAATACTGGACAGGATAGAGATAA
>DGVE01000226.1 GCA_002395865.1 Lachnospiraceae bacterium UBA4292
GATAATTACGACAGCTTTTCATACAATCTCTACCAGTATCTGGGCGAGATAACGCAGGATATAAAGGTTATCAGAAACGATGAGTGCACTGTGGAGGAGATAAGAAAAATGTCTCCGGAGCGCATAGTGATCTCTCCCGGCCCCGGAAGGCCCGAGGATGCAGGCATATGCGTCGAACTCATACGCGAGATCGGAGGTGAGATACCGATACTGGGTGTGTGTCTGGGACATCAGGCGATATGCGCGGCGTACGGAGCCACGGTCACCTACGCGAAAAAACTCATGCACGGAAAGCAGTCGAGGGTGAGACTCGATACGACCTGTCCCATATTCAGAGGCTGCAGCGATTATTCAAAAGTCGCAAGGTACCATTCTCTGGCAGTCGACGAGAGCACATTGCCAGAGCAGCTGAGGTCTGTGGCAGTTACCGATGACAAAGAGGTAATGGCAGTAATGCATACAGGCTTTCCGGTATACGGAGTACAGTTTCATCCCGAATCCATAATGACCGATGAGGGGCGGAGGATGCTTGAGAATTTCTGCTCCGGCGTGTGATGACAGTACGAAAAGCTCTTATATCTGCTGGACATCCGTTGGACATCCGGTGGTAGTCTTCAAATGTGACATGAAAACAATATCAGATACAGGAGGAGACAGACATGCCCAGAAAAATGACAGCTCAGCAGGAAGTAGCGCATTTCGCAAAACAGGTAGCGAATGGAAGGGGATTCGGTGATGCGAGGAAACTCGTCGAATTTCACCGCTCGCTCTATGATAGTTATCAGAAGCTTGCAGAAAACAAGCCGGAGGGCGATGACCCTAAGAAACTGAACGACCATCAGATAAAACTGAATACCATAAGGGATCTCTATATAAATATACAGAACTTTCTGAATGACTGCGATTACCTTCACAGTAAGATGGAGGGCGGCAATGCGACAGGGGAGGAGCAGCTTGCATCCATGAATAAAGCAGTGAATTCACTGCAGGCAATGGATGATGGCATGGCCGCATGCAAGGAAAAATATCCTGACGTGTTTGCCGGATCGAAGGAGTATTCCGAGATTGCCAAGGTTCTCGACAAAGAAGAGTTTACACAGGGCAAGGAATATTTGAAGACTCTCGGCATCAAGACAAACGATATCATCTCCGCTGCAAAGTTCGAGAAAAACGGCGGCTTTTCCCAGATGGGCCGTAGGAATGTATTGAAGATGACGGAGGATATCAATGCCTTGCCCAGGGAATTGATGTCGAATGCAACGCAAATTTCGCAGAAATTTAATGTGAATCCGGCAGAGCTTCTCGATATTGCAGGCAAATTCATTGATTACGGCTTAGCTATGAGTCAGCTCATTAGCAATGATGAACTCACGGGAGAGCAGGTAAACAACAGACTGGACTTATTAAAAGGCTTCCCGGATTTCCTGAATAAAAAGCTTTCATCTGGTGCAAGCTATTATGAGCTGTTTAAGAGCACTGCTGAGCTGAACCCGAAAATAGGTCAGGACAGGTTTAAGAAGCATCTTTCGGCTGTCGAGAAGTATCTTGGACTCGATCTTGGTATTGAAGAGATAAAAGGGATAAAGCCGGTCAAGGAAATCGAGAGGCTTGGCCAAAATGATGAGGCCCTTCAGATCACCGATGAGCTCTCTTGGAAAAACTACATGTCAGACCATTACCGCGAAGCCTTGAATGGTGATGAACAGGCGCTTTCAAAAGTATTGGTCGGTGCTATACATCATTATAACAGAGAAAGCAATCCTGTGGAGTTCTCAAAGAAGACTGCCAGAAGAGAGGCCGCCGAGCTTATGAAGATACCTTCATTCAAGCAGTTTGCGAAGAGCCCCGATCAGGTGAGGGATCTTCTTACGCGAAAGAATTTTATAGAGGATCTTTCGAATTTTTCCGCCGGATTAGCGAGACCGTTCGCTGCTGATCCGGAGGCGCAGCTGATTGCTCTGAGAAATCTTAAGAGCATGTACAGTCATATGGACAGTCCTGTCGGAAGATCATCAAAGTGGAATGCCATAACGAATGCGATGGCGGGACTCGACGGTATGGATCTGCTTACTGTCAAGCCCGGCCGGGACGGAAAGCTTCCTCCCGAATATGAGGCCAAGCTTCAGGAGATATTCAATGCGACTGTGGCTTATGAAAAGGGAAAGAAGTCTTTGAGGAGAAATCAGGACGGCCGAAATCGTTTTGATCAGTCTCTCGATATTCTTGCGATACTGGGGACGGTCAGCCCGCAGGCAAAGCTTGCGGCACAGGCAGTCTTTGACAGAACCAATGAGGTCAGAAGGAAGCATGATCCGAATCATGTGGATATTGATATAGATAACTACGGCATTGCTTTTGCGAAAAACCACGAAAATGACGGAGTGGAGAAGGCGGGAAAGAACCATAATATTCTTGTCGAAGCAGATGAATTTGGCCCGAAATTAAACTGATGAAAATAAAAAGACCACGCCGCCTTTGTGGCAGCGCGGTCATTTTTTATTCGGATTTTTCAACAGTAGTGTATGAGAGGGGCACTCCATATGTGCTCTCGTAGATATCCTTCCAGACGCGGGAATTCTCATCCATGAGATATTTTATGTTCTCAGCCTTAGTCAGGCCGTCCTTCGGATAGATCGGGTTGAGGACGTGGATGGTGTACTCCTGCACGGGGAAACCGCCCTCGCCGGGGTAGGGCGAGTCCTCCATGGTTATGAAGCAGGGCAGTACGGGGACATTCGCCTCCGCCGCGAACGAGAAGGCGCCGCGCTTTAAGGGCTTGGGCTTTTTGTAGTTCCACCACATGCTCTGCTCGGGGTATACCAGAATGAAATGACCCTTCTGAAGGAGCCTGTTTACCGACTTTAAGAACTTCTTCATGGTGGTCGGGTTCGAGGACAGGGGAAGGGTGTTGCAGTTGCGCATCAGAAAACCGTAGAAGCCCGGGAAGGAGGTATAATTGCCCTCGCGGATTACGCGGAAGAACCTCCTCGTGTACTGGCGGCTCTTTCTGTAGGCTATTTCCATGGCGAAGGAATCCATCGCGTTGAAGTGATTGCAGGTGATGACCGCGCCCGAGCTTAGGTGCCTGTAGTTTTCAATGCCGCGTATCTCCTTTATGATCAGCTGGTGCTTGTTTATCATGGTATTCATGAACCAGCGCGCGATCCTGAAGGCGTAGCGTGTCCTTAGGCGGCTCTTTATGTCCTTCCTCAGGTAATCGATCTCGTTAGGCATAAGCGTGCGTCCTGGCGGGTCGTCCTCCACATCCTCGTCGAAGCGCCCCTCCAGCTCGTACCTTGCGATCTTCTCTATTATATCCTGCCTGGTGAGACTTCTGTGAACGTCCGGTATGATTGCCTGGCGGTAGTTGTGTTCACTGCTTATCTCATTCACGGTGATATTGAACAGGTTCTCACCATAGGCCATATCCTGCTTCCTGCCTTCCTCACCGAAGCTCTCCAGCTCCTTCCTTAACTCGGACAGATAGGGCGAGTCCTTCGCGGCCTCCCAGTAGTATTCGCTGTATTTGCCGTTCTCATAGTGCCACGGCTTCTGCGCAAGACTGTAGTGAATGATCGACATCTGGTCCTTCGTGCGGGTAATGGGCTCGGTGATCTGCGCGTTCCATCTCATGTCCACCCAGAGGATGCGGTTCTGGCAGAGGATGTTCAGATAGTCCTCGTCCTGCGTGACCACGAAGGTGTAGGTATTCATCAGCTCGATGAACTGCCTGTAGATATGCTCCTTCCTGAACCCTGCGCAGTTTATAAGCATCACTCCGGCGTTGAAGTACGCCGCTCTGGAAATATTCAGCACCTTCTCCGCGTAGGTGCCGTATATGTCCTGATATCTCATGACCATCTCGGGTACCGCGCCGACAAGATTGTCGCCGAGGTTGTAACGATAGAGGTCAGCCACATCGCCGATCACCGTGGTGTCACCGTCGATATATATCGCCTTGTCGATCCTCGGGAACATGTCGGCTATAAAGAAGCGGAAATATGTTGTCGAGGTGTAGTAGTCTCGGAGAGCCAGATTGTTCTTAAGCTTCGCAAGCTGCTCCGAAACATCGTGAAACGATATGGAGACATTTTCGGTGGACAGTGAGGAGAGAAGCGCCATGTTTCTCTCACTGATATCGGTGTGGAGTATGTGTATGGCATACTCTCTCTTCTGTGAGGCGTGTTTTATGAGCGAGATGACGGATACGGACATGAATTTCACATAGTGATCATCGCATGCATAGAACACATTTACCGTGTCGTTGTTTCTAAGTAATATCTGCGGTCTTTTCAGAAGCTTCAGTTTCATGTTCGTATTTCCCCTTCAGGTAGATGTATTCGTTCAGGATGTCGTCGAAGGCGGTGTAGCCGAAGACCCTGTACATCCTGCTTATATGCCACTGCTTTATGTTCTCCGTGTGAGGGTAGGGCAGATAGAAGAGTCTCTTTGAAAAATGCCTTATGACTGTCTTTTTGTAGAGGAACTTCTGGTCGTTGAAGCGCTGCGAGAGCATCTTCTTTCGGGTGGTGCTGCGGTAGATGGCGTCCTGATCGGCGAAGAGCATCTTGGTGGTCTTGATCAGCTCGCGTGCCTTTTCAAACAGACCTGTTTTTTTACACAGGGGCATATTGAACAGGAGAACGCCTGCATTTATATAGTTCGGGTTTAATAAGAATTTGCCGTAGTGATCTCTGGCGGCCGCGTACTCATAACCTCTTATGTCGGTGTCGTACAGCAGCGCGATATCCCTGTTGAAGAGCAGATCCACGTCCAGATAGAGCATCTTCTTCGGAATACCCGGTATGAGATCCAGAAAGAGTCTCAGCAGAGTGTAGGGCGAGCAGTAGCACTGCTCATTGGGTGAGCCCGCAAATTCCCTCTCGTATATGTCCGTGACGTCGAGTCTGATGACACGGTTCTCCCCGTTATAGCTTTTCGCCACCTGCTCCAGAAAATCGCATTTATCCTGTGAGATGGCGGTGTATTCGGGCTTTATGCGGCTCACATCCATCGTCATGACATAGATGGAGAAGGGTCTGGGGTCGGCTGTGCGCTTAAAGGCCGAGAGCATGCAGGTGAGTATGCCGTCGAAGACCTTGTCATTGCCTGAAAAGAGTATGTTAAATCGTTTCATCGCTGTCCTTTTTTGGTGCGGGAATATATTTTATGAGCTCGACATCCGAGCTTTTGCTTCGCCTGACCATGGCTTCGTAGACCCTGTCGCGCAGATCCTTTACACGCCGGGGCTTCCTGAGGGAAGAGTCCGGGTAGAAGGGGCCGTCGACATATGTTACGATACGGGGCGTTTTTGAATGGCGGCGCCTCCGGTAGGTGTTTGTGAAGCAAAAGACCGGCTTGTCGTAGGTCACGGGATAGTGGAACGAATCCGCCCTGAAGTTCCTTATGTGCGTGTAATACGGCCAGATATGCGCTTCGGGATAGATGGCTATGACCTGTCCCCTCTCTACCAGCCCGGTTATGCAGGCGGTGAAGTTTTTATATGCCTCGCGCCCCTCGGGGAGGGGAACGGCTCCCATGGCGGGAGTGACCCTGCCGAGATACGGGATGCTCACATTGTCCGCGTGGACGATGACATAGGCGCCCTTTAAGGGGCGGAGCATGGTGGGTATAAGCGCGTCAGGAATCGGATTGGTGTGGTTGCCATACATAAAATATGAGCCTTTCACAGTTCTGAACTTTTCCCTGCCGATGATGCGGTGTCCGAACTTAAGCTTCAGAAACAAAAAGGCTGCCGGCTTGGCGATGATATGGTAGAATAAAAACCTGACCAGGGGCCTGAATACAGTGCCCTCGTAGCGGTAGCTCTCGTCGATCTTTCTGGGCGTGATACCGCCAGCCGAGAACTCGTCATTTAGTTCGTCGTTGTAGTAGATGACCTCTGGGTATTTCATTGCTGCTCTGACCTCTGAAACTGTCTGTGCCGGCGCACTATTCATAATATAATATCACATAATGAAAATTATTTCCAGTCGTTTTTACGTCTCAGGACGGGCGTAAAGTAAAGGTAATGGAGTTATTAAAAATGCCTAAAATATTCATCCACAAGTTAAAAGAAAACGATTGAAAAGTTATCGTTTATCTGCTATAATCCATCCAACGGCGGTAAAACCGCACAAATCCATTTAGGAGGAAGTTAGTTATGAAGACAAAGTTAGGCATCAGCGCAGGACTTCTGGCATTTATCTGCTTTCTGGTAGGTCAGTTCTTCGGCGGTATCTCTTTCATCTTGCTTGCAGGTTATATACTGCTCGTTGAGAATGATGAGTTCTTAAGAGCGTCTGCCATCAAGGCACTTCTCATCATTCTCTTTGTGGATGTTTTGGATCTGCTCGTCGGACTGCTTCCGGATCTCTTCACATTGATCGACTGGTTCACCAGGATCTTCAATGCAGAGACCAGATTCAACAATGTTGCAGCTATCGCAAAGATCGATCAGATCATTGATTTCGTAATGTGGATCGTTCTGTGGTGCAAGAAGGTTCTCATGCTTGTGCTTGCATTCCTTGCACTCAGCAAGAAGACCATCAGCGTTCCTTTTGTAGAAGGCTTTATCAAGAAGCACGCTAAGGTCGAGAAGAACACAGAGGAATAATTAAATTTTCCGTCGGCTGCGGTGATCCGCAGCCGTTTTTTTGGAATATCGGGAAACACAAAAATGGATGATCTTATATTCAGCCTGAACTCGACCATACCCGTCTTTCTTGTGATGGTGATAGGATATATTCTCGGAAAAAGGGGAATGCTTGGGGAGGGCTTCTGCAAGGGCAGCGACCGGCTGGTGTTTCGGATAACGCTGCCTTCCATGATGGTTATCGACATGTACGATATCGATCTGGCCAGCGATTTTGACGGGGGATACGTCCTGTTCTGCTTTTTATCCACACTCATTTCGATAATCGTTCTGTGGCTGGTCGCGGGGATCGTTATGAAGAACAAAAGCCTCACGGCGGAGTTCGTTCAGGGCAGCTACCGTTCGAGCGCCGCAGTCCTGGGCTCGGCCTTCCTCATAAATATCTACGGCACTACGGGAACGGCGGCACCGCTGATGATACTGGGGGCGGTTCCTCTGTTCAATGCTGCTGCAGTCGTGCTTCTGACTATAGGGCAGGAGGAGCGTACGTCGGACGGTAAGGCTCTCGCGAAAAAGACCTTTACGGGTATAATAACGAATCCGATAATACTCGGTATCGCTGTGGGAACGTTGTGGAATCTTACGGGTCTGGGCATGCCGGTACTCATAAGAAAGTCGCTCTCCACTCTTGCAGGACTCTCCGCGCCCATGGCACTCATATCCATAGGAGCTGCATTTGACGCAGGAGCGGCGCTTAAACTCATAAAGCCCACGGCCGTGGCAACATTCATAAAGCTGGTCGCAATGTGCGCGGTATTTCTTCCGGTGGCCGCATATATGGGATACCGCGACCAGAAGCTCGTGGCACTCATCATCATGCTCGGAAGTCCTGCCACAGCAAGCGGCTACGTTATGGCGAAGGCTATGGGGCACAGGGGAGTCCTCGCTGCGGGATGCATCGCCATGAGCACGTTCGTGAGCGCATTTACACTGACATTCTGGCTGTGGCTGTTCAGAATGCTCGGGTTTATATCGTAATTTTGAATAAAAGGGACAGCGGGGCGGCACTCAGGCTGTCCTTTTTTTACGAATTTGGAAAATCAGTAAAAAAGCATCTTTACAATACGGCGGTAAATGCTTATAATTTATTCATTTATTGCCGACAGAGGCAAAAGCTTTATATACAGAAACTATCGAGGTGTCTTATGGGAAACGGATTGGTTGAGATACGCTGGCACGGAAGAGGAGGCCAGGGAGCAAAGACGGCGGCGCTGCTGCTCGCCGATGTTGCGTTTTCGGTTGGCAAGTACGTTCAGGGCTTTCCTGAGTACGGTCCCGAGAGGATGGGAGCACCCATTACCGCATACGACCGCATAAGCGACAGGGAGATAAGGGTACACTCGAATATCTACTACCCGGATTATGTCGTGGTGGTCGATGAGACCCTGCTGCACAGCATAGATGTGACGGGCGGACTGAAAAAGGAGGGCGCGATACTCATAAACACCCCCAAGACACCGGATGAGATAAGACCGCTGCTTCGCGGATATGAGGGAAAGGTATACACTCTCGACGCGAGAAGGATAAGCGAGGAGGCGCTCGGGAAGTATTTCCCCAACATGCCTCTTCTCGCAGGTATCGTGAAGGTCTCCGGAGTTATGGACACTTGGGTGTTCTACAGCGAGATGGAGAAGTCACTTAAGCACAAGTTCGCCAAAAAGCCCGAGGTGTTCGACGGCAATATGAGAGCCATCAGAACGGCTCTTGAGGAGGTCAGATAATGGCTGTTAAATTCGAAGATATAAATGAAAATACCCCCTGGCAGGAGCTTACACAGGGCCTTCAGATATTCGAGCCCGCGACCTCGAAGCATTTCGAGACGGGTGAGTGGAGGACCAATACGCCTGTGTTCGACGCCGACAAGTGCAAGCAGTGCCTGCTGTGCGTTCCTTACTGCCCGGATTCATCCATACCTGTAGTAGACGGGAGACGTACCGATTTCGACTATATGCACTGCAAGGGCTGCGGCATCTGCGTGAAGGCATGCCCCTTCGGAGCCATAACCATGAAGGAGGGCAAGTGACATGGGATACAAGGAGAGAATGTCCGGCAATGAGGCTGTTGCCTTTGCCATGAAGCAGGTGAACCCGGATGTTATGCCGGCCTTCCCCATAACTCCCTCTACGGAGCTTCCGCAGTTCGTGTCCAACTATATCGCGAACGGCCAGATGGATACGGAGTTCATACCCGTTGAGTCGGAGCACAGCTCGATGTCGGCAGCCATAGGCGCCGAGGCTGCGGGCGCGAGGACCATGACGGCCACGAGCTCTTGCGGTCTTGCTTTCATGTGGGAGGTGCTCTATGTGGCTGCCTCCAACAGGCTCCCCATAGCTATGGCGGTAGTAAACCGCGCGCTCTCGGGACCCATCAATATAAACGCCGAGCACTCGGATTCCATGGGCGCGAGGGATTCAGGCTGGATCCAGATCTACGCAGAGACCAATCAGGAGGCATACGATAACTTCCTTCAGGCCTACAGGATAGCGGAGCATCCCGATGTAATGCTCCCGATAATGATCTGCCAGGACGGTTTTATAACCAGCCATGCCGTGCAGAATATCGAGCTGATAGAGGATGAGCCTGTAAAGGCGTTCGTGGGCGAGTACAAGCCCGAGCACTATCTGTTAAATCCCGACGAGAGGATGTCCATAGGACCGTACGCAAACTCACCCTACTGCATGGAGGCGAAGCGTGCGCAGGCACAGGGCATGATAAACGCAAAGCAGGTGATACTCGACGTGGCCGAGGAGTTCTCAAAGATATCCGGAAGGAAGTACGGTCTCTATGAGGGCTACAGGCTCGAGGACGCAGACTATGCGCTCGTGGCCATAGGTTCCGCATGCGGCGTTATAAAGGATGTTATCGACGAGCTGAGGGATAAGGGCATTAAGGCCGGTCTCTTAAAGGTGAGAGTGTTCAGACCATTCCCCGGTGACGAGTTCGCGCAGGCTCTTAAGAACTGCAAGTGCGTAGCCATAATGGACAGAGCCGAGAGCTACAGCTCGCAGGGAGGTCCCCTGGGAAGCGAGCTCATGGCGGCAATGTACAGAAACGGCGTTACGGCTAAGACCATTGACATGATCTACGGTCTGAACGGCCGCGATGTGACATTTGACATGATACAGGGCGTGTATGAGGACCTGATGAGGATCGAGAAGGAGGGGCTTAAGCCCTCGGACCACTACAGGTATCTCGGACTTCGCGACGCGCAAAAAAGGTGATGGAGGTTGCAGGACATGCCGGTTAATTCAAGCTTTAATTTCAAGGAGATACAGGGACGTAAGGAGCGTCTGGCACCCGGCCACAGGATGTGCGCAGGCTGCGGTGGTACCATCGCGGTAAGAAATGTTTTGAAGGCTCTTCACCCGGGCGACAAGGCCGTAGTGGGCAATGCAACAGGCTGCCTCGAGGTATCGAGCTTCATGTACCCGTACACAGCATACGAGGACAGCTATATCCACAATGCCTTTGAGAACGCCGGAGCCACGCTCTCGGGCGTGGAGACCGCCTACAGAGCGCTCAAAAAGCGCGGCAGGCTGGACGATTCCTATAAGTTCATCACCTTCGGCGGTGACGGCGGTACATACGATATCGGTCTTCAGTCGCTCTCCGGCGCCATGGAGAGAGGACACGACATGGTGTATGTGTGCTACGACAACGGAGCGTACATGAACACAGGTATTCAGAGATCCTCGGCTACCCCCATGTTCGCGGATACGACCACGACGCCCACGGGTACGCAGTCTGTCGGCAAGCCCCAGACCAGAAAGGATCTGGCTGCGGTGATGGCCGCGCACAACATCCCCTACGTGGGACAGACCACCTTCATCGGCAATATGAAGGATCTGTACACCAAGGCGGAGAGGGCGATATACACAGAGGGCGCAGCTTTCCTTAACATCATGGCTCCGTGCCCCAGAGGCTGGAGATATGACGCTCCCGATATCATAGAGGTGTGCAGGATGGCTGTCGAGACCTGCTACTGGCCTCTCTTCGAGGTGGTCGAGGGCAGGTGGATACTCAACTATATGCCCAAGAAGAAACTGCCGATAGAGGATTTTCTTAAGCTCCAGGGCAGATTCAAGCATCTGTTCAAGCCCGGCAACGAGTACCTCATCGAGGCCTTCCAGGTGGAGGTCGACAGAAGATGGGAAGAGCTTCTGTCCAGATGCAACGCATAGATCATTCGGATATACAGTGGTGTGTGAGCCGTTTCCGTTATGGAAGCGGCTCATGTTTATTTATTAATGCAAAAATTCGCTGAATTATAACGTAACCTTGTTCTTTACTATGGGAAATATTTATGTTATCATTGAATATGGTTTAGTGTATGATAATGAACGTGAATAAAAAGTAACTATTCAGAACCATGCAGG
>DGVE01000031.1 GCA_002395865.1 Lachnospiraceae bacterium UBA4292
ATCGATCTCATACCACTTATTGTCGATCACAGCCATGCTCCACGCATGTCCGCCCTGACCGCCGTCAGCGCCCGCGTCACCCGCCATACCGCAGACCACCAGAGCCATCATATCCATCTGCTGAAGAGCGTACTGGAAAGCGTGCGCGTAGCCGTCGCATACGCAGTAGTGCGGTGTGCCGTCCGAATTGCCGACGAAGGGGCCGAAAGCGGTATGTCCGAAGTCGTTCTTGTTATCATTCAGTATCGCATAGTCGTAGATTCCCCAATCGATGAGCTTATCATGTACCTGAAGAGCCTTCGTAGCCTCGTCCGCGTCAGTGTCGATATCCGACATGAACTCCTTGAAGGCCGCATTGAAAGCCTTCACATCCTTCTCGTAATTCTCATAGGCCTGCGCGAACCAGAGGTATACGGTGTACAGGCCATCGTTATCCTGCTGATACCCCATGTTGATGCTTGTGGTGCCGTTCCAGTAGTATATCCACCACAGCTCCGGATGGTCGTCTCCTATGCCCAGCCATGCAACATAAAAATCATTGATAAACTGATCGCCGTTAGGGTCGTTCGCCGTACGGAAGGTCACGTAATGCTCTGTCGAGGTGGGATCCTGCGCGAGCAGATAGAACGCGTCATAGATATCTCTCTGATCATCCGTCATGTGCTCGTAGAGCCAGTAATACTCGGCCTTGTTCTCCACCTTAACCGTGGCCTTTTCCTTGTAGGCGCGCATCGCCCTGTCGATATCGGCCGCCTCCTCCTCGGAGAGCTCATCGGCCTCTATGGGTTCGATCTCTGTGAGCATTCCGCCGGGTGCATCCAGATCGAAGGTGAACTCCTCGAAAGCCGAGTCGGCCGCAAGGAAAGTCGTAACGGCAGTGCTTAAATTGCCTGCCATAGCGTCCCTGTCGGGTGCCGGTCCCTCGGGAGCCGTCCGGGTCGTCTCAGGAACCTGTGTTGTCTGAGCCTGTGTGTAGGTCTCAACTGTCGAATTCGTGTCGCCTCCCTTGCCCGCGCACGAGCAAAGAAGCATGGAAGCCGACAGCATGAGTGCCACAGTTTCTTTTAAGCATTTCCTCATGGTATCCACATCCTTTCTGCGTTCGGTTATTCCATTATCCGCTGTCAATGTTCATGTTCTTCTGCCAAACATATTTACATATTTCCATTCTACCATCAATGGCAGAATCAGTCAATCACATACGGCCAGTTATTGCGAAGAACATAGCCGATGAGGGGTGATTCAGCCGAAAAATGCAGCACTATTCTGAAGTCTTTGTCGTAGCCGTACACAGTATAGGTGTTAAATGCCCTGCTGCGTATGACCTTCACGCTGTCAGGCAGGTACACATCCGACAGATTCGCGCAGCTGTAGAAGGCCATGCCGGCTATCTCACTGATGCCATCGGGCACACTCACAGCTCCTTTCGCGCAGGCGGGACACATAACAAGTGTATGCCCTGACTTATCCGTAAGGAAGCCGTCGCGCGAAGCGTACTCAGGATTGTTCGCGCTGACGGTGTACTCTGAAACGGGCAGGCCGCCGAATGCATTGCCCGCGATGGACGTGAGATTATCGCCTATCTCCAGAGTGAAGCTCTCGCCGTCGCGAAGCACATCGCCGTACACCGAAAAAGCGGATTCTCCGATGATGCGAAGTGTATCCGGAAGCGTGATATATGCAACGGGAGTGTCAGAGAATGCATGCTCGCATATCTCCTCCACGCCCTCAAAAAGCTCCAGCTCTCCAAGAGCACTGCAGTACGAAAACGCATATCTTCCTATGGTGGAGGCGCCGGTGGATACGGATGTGATAAAGGGAGATCCGAAGAAGGCCATGTCGCCTATCTT
Organism: Lachnospiraceae bacterium UBA4292; assembly: GCA_002395865.1. Classification (GTDB taxonomy): domain Bacteria; phylum Bacillota; class Clostridia; order Lachnospirales; family Lachnospiraceae; genus UBA4292. The sequence goes on from DGVE01000031.1 coordinate 1,851, forward strand.
CTCCACCGTGGATGGCAGATCGATATCACCCGTGAGTCCCGTGTAGAGGAACGCGCAGGTACCTATGGTCTCGAGCCCCTCCGAAAGCTTTACGGTTTCAAGCGTGTAGCAGTATGAAAAAGCGTTGGCGGCGATGATCTTCACGGATGAAGGTATCTCCACAGACGTCATGGGTATGCCCTGAAATGCGAGAGTTCCTATCGCGAAGGTGCCGTCGGGTATGATCACATGTCCGGTCTCATCGGGCATGGTGGCCGCTATCAGTATCATGTATTCGTTCGAGTAGAGCATGCCGCCCACCTCGATGTAGCTTAAATTGCCCTCCTCGATATCAAAGTCGTATATCGCCACGCCCGCGAACGCTCCCGGCGCGATGTGGTCCAGAGTCTTCGGTATATTTACACCGTTTATAAATCTGCAGCCGTACCCGAGCGCCCTCTCACCCAGGTCCTCCAGATAAGGAGGAAGGTGATCAAAAGGCACGGAGCAGTCCGCAAATGCCCTGTCCCCTATCACTCTCACGCTGTCGGGAAGCTGTGTATAAAGCTCCGAGCAGCCCGCAAACGCGTCCGCGGATATGATCTGAACGCCATCCGGTATGATGACCTCATGAAGTATGCTTCCGCTTATCTCCACAAGGGAATTCAGCCCGTTTCCTATGGTCTTCACATGGAGCCCGTTCACGGTATCGGGTATCACGAGCACCTCATCCGTGCCGTCGTATCCGACAAGTGTCGCCGCGTTATCGGTCAGCAGCCACCTGAGCACACCGTTTTCGGTATCCGCGGAGTATTCGTCCCTCACAGGATCCATATCACGGGAGGTCGCGAAGCCCTTCAGGTCCGCGTATTCCTGCGCGCATGAGTCCGCGCTGCAGTGAATGATTATATCGTCCGAAAAGATCGTCGCACCGCTTATCCTCTTCACGCTGTCGGGTATGTAGAGATGGCAGGGATAGCTGTCGTAGGCCAGATTGATCTGCCCTATCTGCTCCATCAGACTCATATCCAGATCGTACACTCCGTCCGGAACTATATACGTCTTTAGCTTTCCTGTCGCAAAATCCACCATCGCGTCCCCGGAGGCGGTGAGCAGAGCCCCCTCGCGGCTCATGTAACGTGAATTTGCTTCACTCACAGTGTAGCTCTTCTCAAGAAAGCCGGTGAATGCCTCCGTACCTATGTAGCTGACATTATCTCCTATGTAAATGCTCTGCGGCCCTCGCTTTTCGTATGCCGTTATCACCGAGTACCACCGGCCTGAGAAGGCGTAGTGGCCTATGCTGCACAGGCAGTCGGGCAGCATGGGCATCTGAAGGTTTTTCGTATCGTAAAAGGCATAGTTTTCTATCGTCACCAATCCGTCCGGAAGCACTATGCTCTCAAGCCTGCTTCCCGAGAAACAGTCCGAGCCTATGACAGTGGTCATGGAATCCACGGTGTAGCTGCCCGTAAGCGCCTGCGGATATGCTATCATCAGGCTCCTGTCGGCAGTGTACAGTCCGCCCCCCTCAAGAGCATATGAGCTGTTGCCGGGAGCCAGCTCTATCTGAGAAAGCGAGCTGCAGCAGGCCGCTATTCCCTTGCCTATCCTCTGCACAGCGGCCGGAATATCCATTCTTTCGAGGCTCGCGCACATCGCAAAAGCGTAGTCGCCTATATACTCCACTCCGTCCGGAAGCTGCGCGCCATTCAGCTTTTCACAGCTTGCGAATGCACCGGGGCCTATCATCTTAAGTCCTGCGGGAAGAGTAATGCTCTCCAGATCAAGACAGTAATAGAATGCCCTGGCGCCGATATCCGTTACACTATCCGGTATCACCACTGTCCTCACCGGATAATACGGGTTCTCATCGTACTCCAAGTGCCTTGAAAACGCATCGGGACCTATCTCAGTCACAGGCACCCCGTTAACATATCCCGGCAGGTTAAGCGAGGTATCATTTCCGCTGTAGGAAATGATCTTCGCGTGGTCGGAGTATACGCAGCACTCCATGCTGCCCTTATCCGTGGGCACGCTCACGATATCGAAAGCCCTCTGAGGCTCTATCGGTGTCAGATCCGCGACATAGAGATTGCCTGCCGCATCCTCTATGGTAAGAACATAATAAAGACTCTCGCAAACTTCAGATGCGCGCACTCCCTTGAAGGAGAAGGTCCTCGAAAGCGCATGAAAGCTCGTCGCATTGACATCGCCGTCCTTCCACTCGGACACGGGAAGAAGCTCCCCATCGGCCGACCACACGGGAAGCTTGTCGTAGTAATAGTAGAATACCCCGTCGTAATGCTCCGCATCCACGGTCTGCTTACCCGAGGCCTCGACCTCCTGCGCGGCGCCGTTGACCGTCTTTAAAAACACTTCGCCGCTTGCAATATCCTCCTGAAGTACCGCACTGATGCTTACGGCATCGGTCGTGGGGCGGTCATAGAAGTTGATGCCACCCGTCGAGAGTCTGGTGTCACAGGTAGTGTATATCCTTCTTCTCTCACCCGACTCCGTCTCGGTCACGGGCCACAGAGCCTCCTCGCCCTCCGTCACCATCGCCACGAGGACGGGATCTGCCGGCAGTCTTATCACACCGTCATCATCCGGCCAGACCGCGCAGTGGCTCTTTAAGCGGTAGTAACTGCCGTCCGCCGTCTGCGCTATGATGTCGTAGCTTGCCGACACCATCTTCTCCAGAACGTCCCCGTCAAGGGCGAGCTCGTAGCCGTCCTGCGTCGCCGCCGGCTGCGAAAAGCGCCAGTCATTTTTCCTGCCTGTCTGCCATTTCCTGCTCACATTTTTCAGCAGGTTCTGATAATCCCTGTTTATGGCGAGGCCGAAATATATATCCCGCATCTCGTAGTACTGTGAGCGGTTTCCCGAAGGGTAGTACACAGTCGCCCCGCCGGCGCCCTCGACATTCGAATAGTTCTTCACTATAAGAGCGTCAATGCTCTCGGACAGCGGCGCACTGTTGATTCCGGTGCTCTCCCCGAGCCTTCCCGCAAAGCTCTTTGCATCGACGAGATCGTAGTAGAACGCATCCGGATCCTCTGCCCTCCCCGTTGCGCCAAAGCTTAAAGCCTGCGTCCTCGCCTGCGAAAGGCCGGTGAAGCCGCCTCGGTTGATCAGACCGGTCATTTCATTCGAGACACGGGACAGAGCCGACTGAACAGCTCCTGTCTTTGAAAGATCTGCCATCGAGAGAGTCACATCGGGATCATAGTAGGCGCTTCTCTTCACATCATAATAGTCCCTGAAGCTGTCGATTATCCGCGAACCTACAGTCAGCACGTCGCGGCTCACATTCAACACGCTGAGGAAGTGATAGTCCCATCCGTCACCGGGCTCCAGCTCCTCTGAGCCTATATAATAATCCGCGTAATCTGACCACGCGGTCATCGTCTCTATATTGCCCATGAGGCAGGCGTCAAAACCCACGAAGTCCAGCTGAGGCGCACCCGCGAAAATCGTGCCGTTCATGGCATCCTTCATCTCCGAGAGGAGCAGGCCATCGCCTCCGAAGAGCTCATCACAGCCGAAGCCCCACAAAGGTCCGCCGCCGTGATCCCACATGATGAGCGCATAGTGCTGCGCGGGGTACATCTCGGTCGCGAAATTCACAAAACTCCTGAGAGTCTCAGGAGCGCCCATGTCCGCGTTCCTGCGCGTCCTCGCGACGACTCTCTCACTCACGGGAAGGCTCATGTCTATGACGCAGTTGCTGTCGCAGGGCACGAAGGACTGCCATCTCGCGCTTCCTCCCGTGTAGAGTATCAGATTTACATCGTCATACAAAAGACCTGATGCCTCCATCTCCCTTATATCCGCGCTTGCAGCACCGAGAGTGCTCTCCAGATTCGACCCCACCATATATATCATCAGGGTATAATCCTTCTTATCATGCTTCGAAGTAAATATTCTCGTGATCTCGCCGCTTCCGGGCTCATACTCCTGGTTCTTCTTGGCAAGCGCTCTGCTGTACTCATTGTCGCCGCCCTCATATGGCACATCCGTCTCATCTACAGCCGGATCGGTATAGTCGACAACATCCGGCAGTGTAACATCCTCCTGCGAGGGTATGATTATTTCGCTCTGCGCACTCGTCTCCTGATCGGGTTCCCGCGTCTCGGGGGATGCGGTCTGCACCTCTGACTGTACGGGATATGCCTCGGATGTGGACTCGTCGGTACCATCCGCGTGGCCTGCGCAGGCGACAAGCAGAAGTGACGTACTCATTATCGCGGCGATTCTTTTGATCGTACTGTAACTCATACAATTACACCTCGTGTAAAAACCTGTAAACAGCTTCAGCGGACGGCCTGTTCATGCCGTCTGCCTTCGCTATCTCCTCCACCGAAGCGTTCTTCAGCTCCTCCATGGAGGAAAACGCTGCCATAAGAGCCTTTCTTCTCTTCTCCCCTATACCGGGTATGTCCAGAAGCACCGAGCGGGTCTGCGCGGCGCTCCTTAAGGACTTATGGTACTCTATCGCAAATCTGTGAGTCTCGTCCTGTATCCTTGTGATGAGCTTGAAGCACTCTCCCTGAGTGTCGATGGGTATCTCCACGTTTTTGTAGTAGAGCCCCCTCGTCCTGTGGCGGTCATCCTTCACCATTCCTGCCACGGGTATGTCGAGCCCCAGCTTCTCAAGCACGCTCTCGCAGATATTCACCTGTCCCCTTCCGCCGTCCATCAGTATGATGTCCGGAAGGCGGTCGAAACCCTTGCTGCCGCCCTTTGCCCTCTCGAATCTCCTCGTGAGTACCTCCTCCATGGAGGCGTAGTCATTTATTCCCTGCACCCACTTGATCTTGAACTTGCGGTAATCCGCCTTCTTCGGCCTTCCGTTCTCGTAGACCACCATCGAGCCGACGCTCTCAAAGCCTCCCGTATTCGATATATCGAAGGATTCCGTCCTGACCAGCCCGCAAAGTCCCAGATACTCCCCGAGCTCCCTCATCGCGCCCAGAGTCCTCTCCTCCTCGCGCTTAAGCTTCAGGCTGTCCTGCGTGAGCACGAGGGCAGCATTCCTCTTTGCGAGCTCGAGCAGTTTTTCCTTGTCGCCCTTCTTCGGGGCATGTATGTAGACCTTCGCGCCGCGCCTTGATGATAGCCAGTCCGCCACCGCGTCCGCTCCGTCTATATCGCATGGAATAAGAATCTCGTACGGTATGAATGGAGTGCCTGAGTAGTACTGTTTTATGAAATTCTCTATGATCTCGGTCTCCTCCTCGCCCTCGGGGATGCTCATGTGGAAATGCTCCCTGCCTATCATCTGCCCCTCGCGCACGAAGAATACCTGTACCACCGCCTCGTTTTTCTCAACAGCACAGGCAATGACATCTCGGTCCTTAAGACTCTGTGTATTCGTCACCTTCTGCGATACCGCTATGTGGTCTATGGAGTTTAAAAGTTCACGATATCCCGCCGCCTCCTCGAACTCCAGAGCCTCTGCAGCCGCATTCATCTTCTCCTTCACCAGATTTTTTACAGGCTCCACATGGCCTGAGAGGAAGGAGAGCGCCTTCTCCACATTCTTCTTGTACTCCTCGGAGCTGATATAACCCTGGCACGGCGCGGCACACTGGTGGATATGATAGTTCAGGCAGGGCCTCTCCCTGCCCTCCTGCTCCGGAAGGGCTCTGTTGCAGCTTCTGATCATAAAAAGCTTCTGCAGAAGCTCTATGGCGTCCTTGACGGCGCCCGCGCTCGTAAAAGGCCCGAAGTATTTCGCGCCGTCGCGCTTCATCTGCCTGGCAATCCTGATGCGCGGGTAGGCCTCGCTCACATCCACGCGGATGAACGGGTAGGCCTTGTCGTCCTTTAACATCGTGTTGTACTTCGGGCGATGCTCCTTTATCAGATTGCACTCCAAAACCAGTGCCTCCGTCTCGGAGTCGGTGATGATGTACTCAAATCTCGTTATCTGGCTCACCATCCTCAGTATCTTCGGGCTTTTTCCTCTTGAGCTCTGAAAATACTGCCTCACGCGGTTTTTGAGCACCACAGCCTTGCCTATGTATATTATCTCGTCCTTCTGCCCGTGCATTATGTAGACGCCGGGCTTATCCGGAAGCTTCTTCAGCTCCTCTTCCAGTTTGAAATCTTCGTTCATATCGCGCACTTAGTCAAATGGCACGGCAGACGCCGTGCCATTATGTTATTTCGTTAAACCTCTTGTGTTGTTTCAGTATTCTCTGAAACCGCTTCTGCAGCGGTATCCACAGACAGGGTCTCCCCGGCTGAAGTCTGGGCAGTCACTGTACCGGAAGCGGCATCCTCATGCGCTTCCTTTGCAGGCTGATCTGAAGCAGCCTCCTGCGAAGCTATCTTCTCCCCGCGCATGAGCTTCATAAACTCCGCACCGGTGATGGTCTCCTTCTCGATGAGGAATGCCGCGATCCTGTCCATGACCTCGCGGTTGTCCTCTATCTTCTTCTTGGCGGCCTCGTAAGCCTCGGAGATCATCCTCATGACCTCCTTGTCTATCTCGGCAGCTGTGGTCTCGGAGCAGTTGAGTGCCTTCTGTCCCGACAGGTACTGGCTCTCCACGGTCTCAAGTGCGACCATTCCGAACTTCTTGCTCATACCATAGATGGTTATCATGGATCTGGCAAGATTCGTCGCCTTCTCGATATCGTTTGATGCGCCCGTGGTGATCGAATTGAATACGACCTCCTCAGCTGCGCGTCCGCCCATAAGTCCCTCGAGCATGGCCTTGAGCTCTGCCTCGGAATTGAGGAACTTCTCCTCCTCAGGTGTCTGCATTACATAGCCGAGAGCTCCCATGGTCCTGGGCACGATGGTGATCTTCTGTACCGGCTCGGCGTCCTTATTCAGCGCATTCACCAGCGCGTGTCCGACCTCGTGGTAGGACACTATCCTTCTCTCCTCGGGGCTCATGATGCGGTCCTTCTTCTCCTTGCCGACGAGCACTACCTCGACCGCCTCTAAAAGATCCTTCTGGTTGACCACGTTCCTGCCCTGTTTTACGGCATTGATGGCGGCCTCATTGATCATGTTCGCGAGATCCGATCCCACGGCACCGCTCGTGGCCAGGGCTATAGCCTCGAAATCCACGGACTCATCCATGAGGACATCCTTCGCGTGTACCTTGAGAGTATTTATACGTCCCTTCAGATCGGGCTTGTCGACGATTATCCTTCTGTCAAAACGGCCCGGACGAAGGAGAGCCTTGTCGAGTATCTCAGGCCTGTTGGTCGCTGCAAGTATGAATACACCCTTCGAGGTGTCGAAGCCGTCCATCTCCGCAAGCAGCTGGTTGAGCGTCTGCTCCCTCTCGTCATTGCCTCCGCCGTAGCGGCTGTCACGGCTCTTGCCGATGGCATCGATCTCGTCGATGAATATGATGCAGGGTGCCTCCTGCTGCGCGAGCTTGAAGAGCTCTCTCACACGCGACGCGCCGACGCCGACGAACATCTCCACAAAATCCGAACCGGATATGGAGAAGAAGGGCACATGTGCCTCACCCGCTACCGCCTTCGCAAGCAGAGTCTTACCGGTTCCGGGAGGGCCAACCAACAGTGCGCCCTTGGGCAGCTTCGCACCGATATTCTGGTACCTGCCGGGGTTGTGAAGGAAGTCCACGATCTCCGTGAGCGATTCCTTCGCCTCATCCTGTCCGGCCACATCCTTGAAGGAGACGCCTGTGGATTTCTGCATATCGTATTTCTTTGCATTGCTCCTGCCAAACGATGGACCTCCCACCTTCTTCATCATGAAGCTCAGGAACAAAAAGCAAAGAAGTATCGGAACCACATAGTAAATTATGAATGTGATGATGCTTGAATTCGTATTCGGAATATTGCCCTTGATCTGAGCACCGGAATCCACAAGCTTCTGTGTGAGCGTGTCATCGCTTACATATCCCGTGTAGTATGTCACAGTATAGGGAACTGTCGCATCCGTCTTATAGCCCTCGACCGGTGTGATGACTATCTTGTCGGAATCGAAGTACACTTCCTTGACCTGCTTCTTCTCTATCATCCCCAGAAACTCGGTGTATGTGATCTCTACATTCGTCTTGCTCTCAACGAACCTCGAAAGCATGGATACCACCGTCAGTACCAGACATGTGGCTATTATGAGCACCACTATGGTCTGGATATTCTTCGGGGATTTGTTATTCTGCGGTTCTTTGTTGCCGTTGTTATCCAAAGCATCCTCCCCCTGCGGCCCGCGCCGCAATGAAATCCGTTACATTATAAGTATTTTTTCCTCTAAAATCAATAAACAATAGCTAAAAATGATTAAAAAAAGGTCCTTTGCGACCGCAAAAGACCTTAACATTATCTTAAGACGTGCCTTTTTGGAGTTATGTGCCTCCAAGAGCTTCCCTTATAATATGCGCTGTCTCGCTGTATTTGCTCATCAGCGGCTCAACGCCGTCCGATATCGCCGCATCATCGCCCTGCTTTGCGGCATTTTCCTGTGCAAGCGCCATATCCGCCAGTTTGTCGGCTCCTATGGTCCTCGAGGAGCTCTTCAAAGCGTGCACATATATGCGGTAATCATCAGTTCTGCCCTCGGAGTATGCCTTTCTTATCTGCTCCTCCTTCTTATCCTTCTCGTCGAGGAAGGTGTTTAAAAGCTCCAGATAGAACTCCTCATCGTCCATGGCGTAACCCATGGCAGCGCTCACATTGAAACCGCAGCCGGACAGTCTGTCGATGAAGCTCTCCTTATCCTCCTGCCTCTTCTCATCACCGGTATCCACCCACTCGCAGCAATCCTGCGGAAGATATCTGGCCAGCAGCTTCTCGAGAAGTGCGGGATCAATGGGCTTGGTCATGTAATCGACGAAGCCTGCCTTCATATACTCATCCCTGGCACCCGCGACGGCATTTGCCGTGAGAGCGATCACCGCACTGTCCTTCACAAGATCCGAAGCCTTCAGGGCATTAAGAGTCTCTATACCGTCCATTCCCGGCATCATGTGGTCCATGAGTATCACATCGTAATGCTTAGCGCCTGCCATCTGCAGGCAGTCCTGCCCGCTCATGCACAGATCGACATCTGCTCCGGAGCGCGACAGCAGTCCCCTGATGACCTTGAGATTCATCTCGTTGTCATCGACCGCAAGGATGGATGCTCCCCTTATCTTAAGCTGTCTCTTTTCGCCACCGGTCTGCTTCAGCGCGGTCTCACCCGTCTCGTAGCGTCCGATGGGTGTCGAATCTATCACCGCCTGCTCTATCTCAAAAGAGAACTTCGAGCCCTTTCCGTACTCGCTATCCACGTTCAGCGAGCTGTTCATCATCGCGAGAAGTCCCTGCACTATGGACATTCCCAGACCGGTTCCCTCGATATTTCTGTTTCTTCTCTCATCCAGTCTCCTGAAGGAGTCGAACAGTTTCTCCCTATCCTCCTGCTTTATACCTATACCGGTATCCTCCACGCTCACGGCGAGGGTGCAGGAATTGGCAGATGTGCGGCCCGCATGCATGCGAAGCGTCACGGAGCCTTTTGCCGTGTACTTCACCGCATTTGACAGGATGTTCGTGATCACCTGCTTTACCCTCACGTCGTCACCGAACAGCGTCTTCGGGAGGTTCGGATCGATGTCCGTTATCAGTTCGAGATTCTTCTCCTGTGCCTTCTCCTGCACCAGATTCACCAGATCGTCGATAAGAGTGAGAGTGTCGTACCTGACACATATTATCTCCATCTTGCCGCTCTCTATCTTGGAGAAATCGAGTATGCTGTTGACAAGTCTGAGCAGAGTCCCGCCCGCGTTCTTTATATTCTGCGCATAATCGAGTATCTGCTCGTCAGAGGTCTCCCTGATGATCATCTCATCCATGCCGATGACCGCATTGATGGGCGTCCTTATCTCGTGGCTCATCTGGGCTAAGAACTCGGACTTCGCTCTGCCTGCGGCATTCGCGTGCTCGACCGCCTCCTCAAGCTGCTTGTTGAGTTTCGCCTGCGACTTTATTACGGTGTTTAACAGTATGCCGACTATCACGGAAAGAATCACCGCTATCACCACGAATATCCCGCTGTAGACGACGCTCATGAACTCCTGCGACCAGTAATCGGCCGAGAGGATGACGGAGAAGCCGCTCCCCGCGTCCGTGGCCAGTACGCACAGCGACAATCTTCCGTCGTAGTCCCTCATGACGCGGACCTCGGACTGATAATCGCTCACACCCGGCTCCCTGAAGAGCTCTCCGTACACCGTGTTCCTGACATTTATTATATTGTCACCGGACATCTGGTACTGGGGGCTCGGATGGTTGATGATATCGCCGTTCGAGTCCATCGTGAAGGCGTACATCTCCCTCGAATACGTTCCTCCGAATACCTTTATCAGTTCCTCGAGATACAGGTCCAATCCGAACACTCCCAGATACTCACCATTCTTTCCGTAGACCACTTTGGACATGGTGATGCAGTAGCCGCCGGTCTGTTCATCGAAGTACGGTGCGGAAATGGAATAGCCCGAAGGCGAGGTCTCTGTCTTTATATACCATTCTCTCTCCTCGACCTTCCAGTCCGCGTCGGGCTGCCAGCCGTTATTCATTATGACCGTATGCTCCTTGTACGGATTGGCCATATAGCACACGGAAATGTCGGGGTATCCCTTCACGACCGTATCCATCCACTCTACGGCTGAATCGTAGTCGTCAAGCAGCGCGGGATTTGCGGATATAACATCCGTGAACATATTCAGGACGCTCTTCTTCTCGGTCTCCCATACCTTCAACTCCGTGAGAGCCGCGGTCATCCTCCCCGAGATCGTCTCCTTCACGACCTTGTCGTTGGATTGGAAGAAGAATACCGAGCTGATCACAGTGACAAGTGCCAGCAGCGCTATTATTATGTCCCTGGTCACCCTTATCGAGCGGGTGAGGATGTTCTTCTTCTTCTTTTCCTCCTGCTCCGTCCTGTTGATATCAGAGATTATCGACGAGTACGAACCGAGATCCTCTATCATCTCGTTCAGGCGAAGCCCCGAAGCCTTCACCTCATTGATATCGGTCTCGACATCCGAGCCCGCCTTCTCCCTCGCAGCGTCGCTGTGCTCAAGTATATTCTTAAGCGGCTCCCTGAGCTTTTGTGAGAGCCTGCTTACAAAGATCTCCCTGCTCTTTAACGCCTCCTCGGCCTTCGCGCGGTTTCTGGAGCTTCTGACGTAGAACACAGATACAAAAGCCAGAAGCGCAATGCTGATTATGATATTGATCAATACATTTCTGAACGCAACGCCGTACAGCCTTCCTATGTCCATGAAAAGGATCATGTACCAGTTGTTGCGCGTCTTCGTGTAGAACACTCTGCCCGTGGTTCCGGCGATCCTCTGTGAAAAAGAGCCGCTCTCCTCCACCCTCGCCAGAACGCTCTCAAACACGCCCTCATAGTCGGGAAGGCTCTTTCCCAGCTCCTCACCGGCGCGGGACATATCCGTATATCCCACGATGAGTCCGTCCGCGGTAACTATCATGGCGGTGTTGTTGTCCTCGCCGCCCATGCTCCTTATGGACTGCTGTATCCTCGAGAGCGTGTAGTCGATGCTGACGACCGTATCGCCATCCGACAGCAGCACAGACATCGTAAAACACATATTACCGGTCATGCTGTCGATATACGGCTCAGTGATATAAATGTCTCCGCCCAGCTGCGCTGCTCCCACATACCACGACCTCTCGGTCGTGTGGTAATCCGCGGGCATATCAAAGTCCGGTATGATCTCCCAGCCGTGGCCCGCGATATACACATTGAAGGCGGCACCGCCGGAGTTCTCTATCTGCACCGTCTTCTGCCACCTTATGTACTCGTCGAGGGCCTCTATGCCATCGCCGCTCTTCATTATCTGCTCCGCACCCGAAGCCACATGCGTGAGCACGCTCTCGGATTCCGTGAGCGTGGACTCAAAATCGCTCCTTATGCTTCCTATCTGCGTCTGTCCCGATTCGGATATCTGCGACATCATAAGTCCGATGATCATAGTCGAATTCATGGCTATAAGCATCACGAACACCGTTATCAGAACCACTCCGGCGATAAGATCGCCGCGTCTCATTCTCTGTTTCATGGCCACACTCTGCGTCAATGGTTCATTATTTCAGTCTCATACGTTATTCTTATCCCGTCTGTGTGTTCCTTATTCCACGATGACATGATCACATCCATCACATGTCCCAGGTAATCCTCCTTTATATCCGTGAGAATCACAAAGACCCTGTCCTTGCGGTAGCGCATAACAAGATCGCTCTTCCTAAGATGCGTGCAGACATGCTGCGTGAAATCATCATAGTCCTGCGCCGCGTCTTCCGATGTGCCCGGTGAAAGGGAAAAAAGCACCTTGCAGGCATTTCTGTTGTATCGGAGTATGTATCTCACCACAAATCTGTACACCGCCACGAAGCTGTCACGGTCGAGCTCAAGCGCGGAATTGGTTATATTTCTCTCGTCAAGCAGCTTCGAAAGAGTCTTAAGGTCCAGATCGGCTGCCTCCTCCGTCTCGGTCTGCGCGCTGTAGAGCGCATAGCCGTGCTTTCCGTTCTGCTTTACTGTATAGAGAGCCTTGTCGGCCTTCTTTATCAGTTCCTCATAAGCTCCTGTGTCCGCATACACGGCTCCTATGGAAACGCCCAAAGGGATCTCCATATCCTCCCCCATGATCTGCTTCGCGTCGCTCATCATGAGTGAATTCAGTGACGCGGTGAAGGCAGCGATCTCCTCCTCGCTGTCCAGGCTCACGCAAAAAGCGGTGAATTCATCGCCGCCCATCCTGCCGACGGTATCCCTGTCGGTGAGAAGCTCCTTCACCCTCCGCGCAAATGCCCTCAGCACCTCATCACCTGCGTCATGACCGTAGAGATCGTTTACCAGCTTGAAGGAATCGATGTCGAGCATCATGAGATATCCTCTCCCAGAGGAACACAGCTGCTTGAACCTCTCTGTGGCCGCGGTCTTGTTTAAAAAGCCCGTCATGCCGTCAATGGTAGCCTCCATGCGGAATCTGCTCAGCACCTCCTGCCTTCCGATGACCTTCTCTACCCTCTTCACCAGAACATCCGGTACGATGGGCTTGCGGATATAGTCATCCACTCCCAGATCAAAGCCTCTCGCCTCGGTGCTTATATCCTCATCGGCCGTCAGAAACATTACCGGTGTGGGTGTGGCAGCCGCGCCGTCCTCCATGGCACGAAGTCTCCTGAAGGTCTCGAAGCCGTCGAGTCCGGGCATCATGATATCGAGCAGAATAAGATCTGCCCTGCCCCCTGCCATATATTCGAGGAGCTCCTCGCCCGAAGAGAGCGCCACCGTATCCATGCCGCTTTTTTGCAGGATACGCCCCGCCATCTTAAGGTTCATCACATCATCATCTACTATCACGACCAGTCTGGACATGTTACCCTCCAAAAAGGGGCTGCGGACACTCCGCAGCCCTTGAGTTCTGTTTCACTATTTCGTTCCGAAGATACGGTCTCCCGCGTCTCCGAGTCCCGGACAGATGTAGGCGTCTTTGTTCAGACACCTGTCTACGTTTCCAACATATATCTGTATATCCGGATGAGCCTTCGCAAGTCTCTCCAGACCCTCGGGAGCGGCAATTATGCACATAAACTTGATATTTATTCCGCCGTGCTTCTTTATCTGATCTACGGCGTCCACTGCGGAACCGCCGGTAGCGAGCATGGGATCCACAACTACGATCGTCCTCTGCTCGATAGGGCTCGGAAGCTTACAGTAGTACGCCTGCGGCTCATGTGTGACCTCATCCCTGTACATTCCGATATGTCCGATCTTCGCCGTGGGGGCAAGAGCGGTGATACCGGATACCATACCCAGACCCGCCCTAAGTATGGGCACGATGGCGAGCTTCTTACCCGCGATCATGGGAGTCATGCAGGTCTCGATCGGGGTCTTCACCTCCACATCCTCAAGAGGAAGATCGCGCAGAGCCTCATATCCCATCAGCATTGCTATCTCCTCGACGAGCTTGCGGAATTCGTTGGTACCGGTGTTCTCGTCCCTGATCATTGATATCTTGTGCTTTATAAGCGGATGATCCATTATATAAATGTTATTATACTGTGAAAAATCCATTGCTTTATACTCTCCTTGTACCGGTTCGATATTTACTTTTTGTCGCTGCCGGTCACTACCGGGGCTTTTTTCATACTGCCGCCTCCTGTGTGAGATCATGTCTCATCCGACAATCAATATTACCACAATGAATGGTCTTATGCAATAGAATTTCGGGTAAATGGAGCTAAACCCCGAAGAATATCGAAGTATTACACGTTCTTTCCGTGAAGCACGGGTGAGAGGGGTTTGTAGATTAAGAAGCATATTACGGAGCACAGCAGTCCCTTCACTATGGTGAACGGAAGATTGAAGATCACCAGACACTTTATCAGTGTGTCGGCCGAGGGAAGTATAGCCTTATACGCCGCGATGATGTTGTCCATTCCGCCGAAGAGGCTCGCGTAGAGCGGATATGATATGAAATAGTTCACCGGGACACTTATCAGACCCATTACCACGCTTGCGATAAGGCTTCCGATAATTGCGGCCTTCTTGTTGTGTCTGATCATGTAGATCAGTCCCGCGGTAAATGTGAACGCAGCCGCAAGAAGGAAGTTGCACAGCTCACCTATCCAGCCGGTGCTTGTTCCCTTTATCAGGCCGTGAAGCACATTCTTGAGGAGAGATATCACCACTCCGGGGACGGGTCCCAGCGCAAATGCGCCGAGCAGTCCGGGCAGATCCGAAATATCCATCTTCACGAAGCCGGGGATGAGTGACGGTATCGGCACCTCGATGTACATCAAAAGAAAAGCTGCCGCCGAGAGCATGGCCGTGACCACAAGTTTGTAGGTGTTGATTTTTTTCATAGGTTCCTCCTGAAATATAATATTAGGAGTTCCCGGGTCAGATTTGCGCTTTCTTCGCCCTCCGCCATATAAAAAGCCCTGTCCCAAAGGACAGGGCGGATACGCGAAGTACGCAGTCATCTCTTTCATCCGGACTATACCGTCGGCACCGGAATCTCACCGGTTCAGCACTTTCGTGGTCGCGGGCTTTACCGCCGGTGGGGAATCACACCCCGCCCTGAAACAACTGGGGATATAATACTCCATTATCGCTTTCTACGCAAGAGGTTTTCACCTCTTTTTCGTATAAAAATACATACAGTTTTCCGTCTCACGGCTCCTCAGGCACATGTATCTTTACCTGAGCACAGAATATCTCATCGGAAGCATCGGGGTCCTCCACATCATAATATCTTGTGATGACAAGATTAAGTTGTTTTCCCGGTTTAGCTTCGTCTTCATACCAGATCATCACCAGACGTCCGTTCATGTCCCTCAGGTACCTGGCATAATAGTACCCTGCGTCAGCATAAAACAGATATACATGATATTTGCCGTGGTAATATATATTCAGTTCCTCTTCATTCAGAGCCTCTATCCTTTCACTCCGAATACCTGCACTCTTCAGCCAGTCTATGACCTCCGCCTTTGCGGAAAAAGTTTCGACCACATATCTGTTTTGTCCGAGAAGCCCGACGAACAGTTCATTACCGGTGACATCTATTACGTCGTAAGGCAGCAGGCTGTCATCCCCGTCATGATCGTATACGAAAGCATTGTACACCGGAACATACCCGTCTGCGGTGAGCGCCTCCAGGGGATACTCTCCCCTGACCTTCATCCAGCCGGATACACCGTCCTCTGAACTTATGAATATCCAGTCATGTCCGTCCGTTGCACTTAAGTGGCAGATATCCTCCGTGTCCAGATATTTCACAGAGCTGCTCTCGTCCATCTGCTCAAATACCGGCACCGTAACTGCCGGAATATACGGGTACGGATATTCGTTATAGTATATATCATCAACCACCACAGAGTCAGATTTAAACCAGTAGGGAAAATCCATTCCTTCAAAGATGCACGGCAGGCCGATGCGCGAGTAACCCATATTCGGCAGGCAGTCGTCCGCTCTCACTAAATCTATATAATAGGCAACATCGTCACCATCGTGTATGGTTATAAGCGCATCTAAGCCCGGAACATTGGTAAACGCACCTGACAGGCCACCCTTTATCAGCGCAAACTCCGCGTATTTTGTGTCGGAAAGAGTCGCTGTCATAAATACAGGATAATGCTCGACTTCATGTCCTGTTTCCACTATCCTCCCTGCCACGAAATAATTAAAACTGTCCAGAGTAGTCCTGCTCCTGAAAAACTCCTCCTGAGTATCAGTTCCTTCACCGGTGTATCTTCTTTCGCCATCAATAAATTCCATTACCCTGCGAACATCACTGAGCGCACAATCCGGACCGTTATGTGAAGCAATTCTATATACCTGCCCCCTGTACGTCTCATATTCAAAAGCCCAGAAACCACCGTTAAAGCTGGTTCCTAAGCGCCAGTCATCGGGAGTATAAACATATGCTCTCTTGATCCCCATTGCGTTGCTGAGCCTGCACTCTCCATCCTCAAGCAAGGTGGCCGACTTCAAATATTTTGGTTCAAATTCATCGACCCTAAAGCCCTTATTCCTGAGGCAATCATCAAGCATCTCCTTATCGGAGCACATGTCGTACAGAAGAGTTCCATCCTCGACCTTTTCACTGTATCCGAAATACTGTGCTCCGCCGAAAGCAAAATAGCAAGGTGACCCCTCAGTCGTCTCCGCAATTATCCTTTCCTCTATCGCTGCGATCAGCTTTTTTCCGAGCGGAGTCTCGACCGGATCCGTGTCCGCTTTCGGTTTGGTCGTCTCCTTCACAGGTTCAGTCGTCTCTTTCACTGTTGCACTTGTTTCTTCGGAAACCGTCTCGGTGGACTCTGCGGTCACGTCCGGCCCGGTTATATCCGCCACGCTAACCAGCTCGATCCTTCCGAATTTTCCGTTATCATCGGTCTCGTTTATCTGCCCGTATTTGGAAGCAGAGCAGCCGCACAGCATGGCCGCCGTCAGGCACAGTGATATCATTTTCCGCTTCATAAAACTCACCTCCATATCATAGCTGCACACCATACTCGATCTCGTGACCGCTGTAGCTGCATATCAGTCTGTACATGCCGTGCGGCACCGGATCGTCCGTCGTTATCTCGTAGATATCATCTCCCGCTTCCGTCTTCCCGCTCACTCGGTATTTGATATCAATACTCTCCCCGTCCGAATTTATAACCTTCCAGCCGGAAATGCTCTGCGCATCGAAATCCTCGGGTATATCCTGAAGCGTCACTGCAATGCCCTTGCGGGTCATTTCCCCCGGCTCCTTGTCGCCTTTAAATGCGTTGCGCACAGAAAATGCCAGTACTATTATTATCAGCACCGCAGCTACGCACGATATATACCTGGCCATAAGTCTTCTGCGTCTTTGTCTTTTATTCATCAATTCATTTTTAACACGAAGAACTATCTCCGTAGTCATCTCATATCTTTTCATGGTCAGCCCTGCCCAGTTCCTTTCTCGCCTCACCTATCAGACTGTACACCCGCCTTCTCGGAATACCCAGTATCTTTGCAATCTCCTCAGGTGTAAACTCCTCGAAGGCGTACAGATACATCACATCATACTGCTCCGGTGGAAGCTGTTTTATGAGTTCATGAAGGTTTTCCTTCGTCTCTTCCACCATGTACGCTTCCTCCGGTTCCTCACTTGCAAGCCCCCTGAGGCTCTCCCACTCCTCGTCGCTTATATCGACTGTCTGCAGAAGCGTCCTTCTGTGCCGCAGCCTGTCGATACAGCAGTTCTTCGTGACAGTGTAGAGCCACGCTTTAAATGTCCCACGCCCCGAATACACCCTGTCTCTTAGGGCGACCTTAACAAAGGTCTCCTGCACCGCATCCTCCGCATCCGCCCAGTTTCCGAGCATGGATGTGGCGTAGAGTACCAGCCCCTTGTTATACTCCCTGATGATCTCTCCGATAGCTTCCTCTTCTCCCTGAAGATAACGGCGATAAACTTCTTCGCTGTTCAAAACATGCCCCCTGTGTAGTATTATCCGCATAACGGCTTCTACTTATATAGACGAAATTTTGAGAGGAAATTACCACGATTTATATGAATTTATTATAAATATTCTATAAATATTTTGTAAACTTTTCAACTGCTGCCGCTCTTTTTTCTTACCCCTTGCCTTTTAGTCCGCAATGATATAAAATGATATCGGAAATTGCACACCTTACCGGAGGAACAGCGCAAAATATGATCTATCTTATCCGCCATGGCGAGACCGATTGGAACAGCGAAAAAAGAATACAGGGCAGGGAGGACATCCCCTTAAATGACCGCGGCAGAGAGCAGGCTCTCGTGCTTCGGAAGGTCTTTGAACACATTCCTCTTGATGCAGCGGTATCAAGCCCGCTTCTTCGCGCGCATGACACCGCAAGCGTCATAGCGGATGCGCACGGGCTCTCGGTCATCACCGAGCCCGACCTTATAGAGCGTGATTTCGGCATCCTCTCGGCCAAAAGCTACGAGGAGCGCGACAATATGGAAGCCCTCTTCAAGGACTCGCCGCTGCCCGGCATGGAGGATGGTCTGGTTCTGAAGAGACGTATGATGGCGGTCATAGAGCGCTACTGCGCCTCTGAGTTTAAAAACATCGTAATGGTCTCTCACGGCGCCGCGATAAAGGCTGCCCTTCGCGTGATGACCGATGACGATCTCTCGCGCAAAAACGTCTGGCTCAAGAACTGCTGCATCAACATAATAGATAAGGACGAGTCATCAAAGCCCGTCCTCGTGAGATATAATCTGAGCCCCGAGGAGTTCAGTCAGTTCATGGTAAATCCCCTCGAATAGCTTATCCTGTCGTTACTGCATACGAGTGCCATATTCATCCCTGTTATCTCGCCCGGAAAATGCAGCGTCATAGTATAATAGGTTCCATCACCTTTAACATCCGCCCTGTCGTCATACGTCAGGGCGATCTTTGTCGATGTATTCTTTTTGGAACTCCATGTATCGATCATTGCACCGTTGTTATAATAAGTTCCTTGCAACTCCCATGTATAGTCGTGCGGGTCGAAATCTCCCGGTCCGAGCCACACTATATCCGCTGTGATATAACTGTGGTAATACGAGACCTTGCTTATACGAAGCTGTGATATAAGCGTGGTTATATCGTCTGTCTGCGTTATCACTCTTTTTTCAGCTTCTTTTTTTATCCTGTAAGCCTGATATCTTGCAAGAGCGTAAAAGCCCGCCACCAGCAGCACCGCCGCCGCGCACACTATCAGCGCGTCCCTTTTTACAGCCTTTATCAGCGACTTCTTTCGCTCTCTCCCGTTCTCCTTCACTGCCTCTATGGTACTCAGTATGTGCTCCGCTCTCTCATCCGGATCGCTTATCTCATCCGCCCCGAGGTATCTGGCGCACAGCAGCTTCCTGTACTCCCTGAAATCCTCCGCGCACTTATCCCCCGCATCGAACAGAACATCTCTTGCTCCGTCGCTTTCGACCAGCTCCGGGCTTCTTATCGCAAGCCTCGCGAAGGCCTCCATCGCCGCATCCTGAGCATCGCTCTCATCCTCTATCTTTTCCGCCAGATATTTCGTCAGCTCCTCGTCGTATTTTAGTATGAGCTCCTTCAGGCTCTGCACCTCAGCAGGCGAGTGGTTATTTTTATTCTTTTCTGTTTTGTCCATATCTGCTCCTCTCACCTTATCCACCCATACCCGTCTTAATATAACGTCGACCTTATCAGGTAACGATGAAGTTCCTACTCCTCCACGGAAACAAAATACTGCGAAACATAAAACCGAGCCTGTTCAAAGTTGACCTCCGTCACCATATCCCTGCCCCACTCGAGCACGGAAAAGCCATACACATCCTCATCGTCAAGCAGCAGTACGCCGAAGAGTCGCGTGCCTTCCACAGTGTTCGTCAAAATCATTATATCTTTAAGGTCGGTATAAATATCCTGCCTTCTGCGGCATGCATACGCCCACGCCCTGAGTTCATGATCATTGGCAGAATCGCAGGTCCACCCATGGCGGATCTTTTCATCATTTTCGTTGTATTTCAGGCCATCCTCTGTCAGCTCCTCGGCCACGGAGGAAAAGAGCTTACTTATATCCAGATCGCCTGCGATCTCCGATCCCACTCCGATATCGGGGTATGAATAATCGTACGGATGTATCGTCAGCTCCTGAAGAGCATCGGTGTAATACCTCCACCAGACCTCGTCAAACACGGAGGTCTGCACAGCGCCGCATCTCTTTTCCCAGTCATCCACCGTACACATATACGAATTCTGCCCGTATAGAAACGGACTTATATTATTTGCCAAAAGCATGCTGCCTGACTTTACGCCCTGACCCGCTATCATCTGTTTGCAGGGAACGATACCGTCATCCGCCGCGCCTGTCAGAGCCGCGATCCACCCTCTTCCGGGTTCACGCACAGCTCCGTTTTCAAGTAAATTGCATCTTCCGATACCGCAGAAAAAGTCCCCGAACGAATAGTATTCACAGGTCGAATCCGCGACCGGGAGGAACAGATTCTCCACCGGCAGATGCTCCTTTAAAAACACTCTGAAATCGAATACCACATAGTCGGGCGCGGTATGAGGCTCCCTGCCGGAAGCGATATCACGGTATATATGCACAGGCTCGCGCAGATCATCTATCAGCCGTTCTTCGCCAACCGGTTGATCAGTTATGACATATTCATCCACGAATCCGAGCCTTACATGTTCCAGACTGCCCGGGTTCAGATACTCCCCCTTTATGTGATATATGTAATACCCCGCCGGTACTGAAATGTCGACCCCAAGCGTACCGACGTGATATATCACACCGTCCGCCGTTTCCTCGCAGCTGTCCTCGGGCTTTTCATAATCAAATACCTCCGGAAGGACGGCCTCCGTTCTGAACCTCTCCGGCTCATACCCGTTCGCGGACGATAAGCTTGCAGACGCCTTGGCATCGTATAACGTTTTTCTGCGTTCTCTGTAGGTGTTTAGCCCCAGACATATATTTATCAAAGGCTGCTGCTCCGTGAGGGAAGCATCCAATAACCCGTAATCCTCCACTTCTCCCAGATATCTGCCCTGTGCGTATCTTCCGTATATGTCACCTACCGCCCTGTACGCGCCGGCCTCCTCATCATATTTCAGGAAATACATCCACCCATCGCCCTTCTTCATGGGTTTAAGCCCCGAATAGGAGACCAGACGTCTTCCTTCATCGAGAAAAGCGTAATCCTGCGCGATCGTTATCACACTGTGTTCCGTGACATTTCCCTTGTAGACCTTAGTCACAAAAAAACTTCCCTTTGTCACGCAGCTTTTAAATACACTATCGTCAAGTGCATCGTTGTAGGCGTAGGTGACAGTCTGCACCGGATCATCAATAAATGAGCCGTACACCACAATCTCGGAGGCTCTGACCAGCTCCCTCAGGTTGCCAAACTCCTCATGTTCAGTCATGACCCGAACCGTCTCGGTATCATATGTCACCGTCTTTTGCTGCGTCTCTGTCTTATATTTAGTTTCGCTGTTGCCTTCATTTTCCTCCACACACCCTGTGAGTGCAAGGATAATAGCGGCAAATATTACCACCCATCTCCGCTTCATAAAACCACCCGCATTCATTCGCTACGCGCTTAGCCGTTTTCTGTGGCTGACCTTTTCATTTTCACAAACGAGGCTGTAACCGTTCCACGAAATTCATCAAGGTTCAGACGTTCTCTGATACTGTAGAAAATCGTCGACCTCTCGGTGATCCTCGGGGCTCCGGTAAAAATGTACTCCGTGGCATACTCTCTTGCGTAATTCAGTTTCGCACCGGTTATCATATCCCTGCCCCACTGGATCACGGTATAACCGTACGGAAGCTCCTCGTTCAGTATTAGAACGCCGTAGAAACATACATCGTCCACTTGATTTGTGATTATCATGATGGAAGACAGCGGATCTTCATATCCTGCCTTTCTCCTGTTCGCGTATATAAATGCCCTAAGCTCACTGTCATTCTGTGAATTATATACCCAGCCGCTTCGCAGCCTCTTATCGGTTTCCACAAGCTCCCTCTCTATCGCATACATATTCGTCTGCTCCTCGACCGGATAGCCAACACTGAGCTCGCACGGAAGTCCGACATAAGGATAATTGAATTTCTGAGGGAAAGAGTTCAGCTGCGTCAGGGCATACGAATAATAGTTCCACCAGTCTTCATCTATTACAGAATACTCCGGATTACCGCATCTCTTGCATATGATACCGTCCCGATTGACCCAATTATCACCCATATCCGAGTCCATGGCGATCTCATCCACCTTGCACATGTACGAGCCGTAACCATACATAAAGGGACTCTCATTTCCGTCAATAAGAAGGTTGCAGCCTTCCACATCAGCGGGTCCGTACAGCATCCTGCTGGTATTAAGCCCATCCTGTGCCGCCCCGGTGATAGCCCTCACCCATTCAGTGACAGGTTCCGACATATATCCCGCATAGAACACCTTTCCAAGGCCCAGCCCGCAGTAATAGTTTTTGAATGTGTAATACTCGCAATCGGAATCCGCAACAGACAAGAACAGATTTTCTATGGGCAGATACTCCTTTCTGAACACTCTGAAGCTGAATTTGACGTATGAAGGGGAAATAGAGTAATCATCAAGGACAAAAGATCTCGCGCGCACAGGTTCCCTGAGATCTTTTATCAGCTGTTCCTCTCCGACCGGTTCGTCCGTCAATATGTACTCATTCACGAAGTCCAGCCGCACATGCTCAAGCGTCCCGGGGTTCACATACTCGCCCTTTATGCAGTATATGTACCACCCCTTGGGAATGGTCAGATTCACACCCAGAGCATCCACATGGTATGTACTGCCGTCGAAGCTGTCCGTGTGTGTCATTTCCGTGACCGCAGCAGGAAGCACCCCCTCCGTCTCGAACCCCTCAGGTACATATCCGTTCCTTGCGGAAAGTTCATCCATTTTAACCGGTTCAAAAAGATGCTCTCTCTCATCCATATACAGTCTGAGGTCTGAATATATCGTTTTATTTATATCCGCTTTGTAATACACCCCGAGTTCTTCGGCACTGTACCAGTAAGCATACTTCTCCGGATACCTGCCAAGCGTGTCACCTGCAGCACGATATGCCTTGACCTCATCATCATACACAAGAAAATACAGCCACCTGTCGTCTTTTTTCATGGGCAGCCGCCCCGAAGAAGTGATCACTCTGTCGCTCTCCTTCAGATATACGCTGTCCTGCGCTATGGTTATGGTCTCCCCTTCCGATATCCTGCCCTTGTAGACCAGGTCTATTCGAAAAGTACATTTTGAGTAACCCGAATAAAATACCGTTTGATCTAACCATTCATTGTACGCATAGGTGACATTCTGCACCGGAGCATCTGTAAACTGACCAGCCACCACCAGATCGGCAGCCTGAGCCATCTCTCTGAAATTATTGTATTTCTTGTACGCATTCGGTACACGAACTATCTCCGAGGCATTGCTTATCTGCCCGGATGTTACCGTGTATTCCTGCCTTTGCAATGTATACCTTTCCTTATCCGGATTATCCGTAACACAGCCGGTAAGGAGAGCAACTGCAAAGCCAATTATTACCACCCATCTCCGCTTCATAAAACCACCCGCATTCATCCGCTACGCACTTAACCGTCTTCTGTGACTGACCCTTTCATTTTCACAAACGAGGCTGTAGCCATCCCACGAGATCCTTCCCTGAACACGCAGTCTTACCACGTATGTACCCTCCTCTTCCGGCCGTGCGGCCGAGGAAGTCAGCGTCAGAGGGTGACGTTCCTCTGTGGCGGCGGGCACCTCCCCGAAATATGACAGTCTCCAGCTGTATTTTTCAGCATCAAAAGTTCCCGGGCCTTCCCACCTGATTCTTGCGGTGACGTACCCGTCGTCGTACTCTGCCTGCAAAAGGCAAAGACCGCTGATAATGGTGGTCACTTCGTCCGCCACCGCCATAGCCCTCTCCTTTTTCTCTGCAGCCTTCACCATAGCACTGCTGATATGGTACGCTATCACACCCAGACAGACGCAGCCTATGAGCATCAGCACTGTAAAGGCTCCCCTTTTCAGCGCCCTTATATTATCGAACCGCTCATCCTTCATATCCTGCTCAATGGAGAGTATATTTTTTATTATCTGCTCATGACTTCTCATTCGTCCTCCTCCGCTGCAGGCTCCTCTGTCTCTTCGATATCGGACATACGCTTCTTCATGATAAACTCTGTCTCGCGGGGAGTGAAGCCCTCTATCTGCGTGAGATAACACATCTGCGCGGGCTCGCCTGAACTTGATTTAAGATCACAATAGAGCTTCGCCGCCTCGCCGTCACCAAGCACGCTTGAAACCAACAGTTCCTCGTCATCATCGCTGACTTTTTCATCCATATAATTCATTGACAGAAGCTTCCCATAGTTTGCAAAATCCTCCGCGCACCTGCGCGCGAAGCCATAGAGCCACGCTTTAAACCCGACTCCCCCGCTTATACGCGGCTTTTTAAAATACAACCTTGCAAATGTCTCCTGCACCGCATCCTGCGCATCGCATATATCGCCGAGCACCAGGTTCAGGTACAGCGAAAGCCTCATATGATATTCCTCTATCAGAGCAAACAGGCTTTTAGCATCGCCCGCAAGAAAACTTGCGTACTTTTCATCCGAATCACTCATTATATATTCCTCCGACAGGTCTTTAACCTGCGAGTCCGCCAGTGTAGAAGTACTTTGTCATTCCATCGTAATGGACCACAATAACTATTCTTTCAAATCTTCCGGCTTCAAATTCCACCTTCGGCTGGTAAAACTCCATATATCTGTCTTCCGAGAGATATGCCTTCATAAACATCACCCCATCCAGAGCTGAAGTATCAAACAGAGTCTCAAGATAGTGATCCCCTCCCATCAGAAGCATGTACAGCTCCCTCGCAGTCGACGTTTCAGCCATAGCGGCTATACTCGGGTTACGGATACCCTCCTCCGTAAAGTAGATATCACCCTCGGCGATATCCATATTGTGGGAATAGTCCTCCACACTGAATACGCTGTTATAGAACTGTACCCTCCAGGCTCCACCGTCTGCGGCATATTCCAGCACCAGCCGGCCATATTCCTCCGATACATACAAAACAGGTGTCTTCACACCGGCTATATTTATCTCCCCATCCTCTTTGGGATAGCTTCCCTCCATATACCGAAGCTCAGGCTCTATGATCTCTACGCCTCTCTCCTCAAGGCATTCTCTGAACAACTCATCACTGCCGTACAGATCTCCGTACTTGGCATACAATAGCTCTTTCTCTGGTCCCGCATAATACTGTTGTCCCCTGTATAGCTCTCCGTCGTAGACCATATATATTTTTTCGCCTGTAATATCACCGGTGCCCAATATCACCCTTCTGTCGATAGCCGCAGTTATCTCCGACTTTATCTTTCTCTCCTTACTTTCGGAGATCAGATACTCCTGCGCGTATCTTCTGGCAAATTCCAGACTGATCTGCGAGAGCATATCCACGCCAAACTGTATCACCTTGAAGCCGTAGGGATCATTATCGTCGAGCTGAAGCACACCGAACAGCCTCACTCCGTTTGAAAGGGTCTTTGTTATGACCGCGACATCATTCAGAGTGATCCTGCTGTCATATTGCTTCAAGGAAGCATATGCAAATGCCCTCAGGTTATCGACGCCTTCACCGCTGAAGTCCCAGCCGCTCCTTAAGATCCTGTCGTTATCTATCAGCGCCTGCTCCGCCGCTGTGAGCCCGCCTGCGTCCTCCGCATCATAGTGCACGGACATATCACGGTCCGCATTCAGATCAAGCTCAGGCTGCTTATATTTATCCGGAAAGATTCTGAACTGATTCTGCGCATTATTATAGTCCTTCCACCAATTATCATTCAGCACGGACACATCGGGATTGGTGCAGGGCAGTACCCCGATAGAACCGTAATATTCGATCACCCTGTCGTCAAATACATCTCCATAGCCCTCGACGTCATAATGCCTGGTCTTTATATAACTTCCGGCACCTGTCTGGAACATACTCTTATTGCCGTAAATAAGCAGGTTCAGACGGTCGCCATAGTCGGCATCCCCGAGTGTGGAGCATTCGATTCCTGTCTTTTTCACAGTCGCCAGAACTCCCCTTATCAGGGACTTCACCTTTTCCTTATCCGCGTCGGAGATATCCGTCCTGATCTTTCCGAGACCGACGCAGTAATTATCCTTCAGATAATACTCACCCGAGGAGCCGTTTACAGCCATGAACAGGTTCTCTATCGGAAGGTAGTCCTTCAAGAACACCCTGTAACTGTACATTACATAATCGGGGCTTCCCGTGCCTCTCAGATCCTCTGTGAGCTGCTCTTTTGTGACCTCCCTGTTCGTGAACACGTATTCATTCACGAACTCAAGGCGAACTCTCTCCTCGGAGACCTCGTTATAATATTCTCCGGGTATCTCATAGCAGTACCAGCCTTTCGGCACCGCCATCTTCATATTCGGGGCTTCCGGAACGTATATGGGAGAATATGATATGGTTCCCTCATCGCCCTCCTCTATAAATATGTCCTGCCCATAGGTATCAGGCAGCGTACCCGCTGTCTTGAACTTCATATACGAATCACTCGTTCTGAAGCCGAACCTCTTAGGGTCCACGCTAAAAAGCACATCTCTTCTGCTTACATATTCCGCCTCACCTGTCCGAAGCGACCAATAAGCCTCGGATACATCATATATCCCGAGCTCATAGTCAAGCACATCTTCATACTCCAAAGGATACCGCCCCGCCGCGTCATAATTTGCGCAGTAGCAATCATTTTCCTTATCATAGTTCAGAAAATATATCCACTTCTCCCCCTTGTTCATGGGAGTAAGTCCCGAATAGCTCACCAGCTTGTTTTCATCCTCCAGATAGGCGTAATCCTGCTCTATGGTTATGGCATCGCCCTCGGAGGCATCTCCCCTTATCACTCTGTCGATGGTAAAGCTGTTCGTACTCCTGCAGGAGCTGAGCACCCATCTGCCGAGAGCTTCGTTGTATGTCTGCGTGACTGTCTGTCTCGTATTGTCCGTAAAATGCCCTGTGACCACGAGCTGTGAGGTCTGTGCGAGCTGTTTTATACTCCCGGGCATCTCCTGCACATCCCCGCCTGATACGCGGACTATCTCCGCCATACCGAGGGGAACGGCATACGTGACCACGGTCTCTGCGACCCTGGTTTCCTCAACAGACTCCTCGGTCGCGCAGCCGCTCAAAGCAGATATCAAGATAAATACAAGCAATATCCACGCTCTTCTCATATCTTTCACCAACACATTCATAACAAAAAGGCTGCGAAGCCCTGCCCGTGCGTAACAGGCGAACTTCGCAGCCTTCAAACTTAAGGTCTCTCCTTCTGGTACTCGTCGAAATATGCCATCACTCTGTCGAGGTAGCTGACATTTCTTCCGCCGAGGGCAGTTGAGGCTCTTTCAATAAAGCTCTCCCTGTCATGGCACTTCTCCATAAATGCCACCAGCTGGCTGATGTAAGGCTCCGGCACGGTGCCGTCCTTCTCCATCTTCTCCATAAAGCCTCTTCTGAACTGCTCTCTCTGCTTCCTGGTGACCGGCTTCAGCCCGAAGGTGAAACCCCTGGGCTTCTTCTTCTCGACCACGGGTTCCGCGGTCTCCTTGACCGGTCCCCCGAGAGCCTTGTACTCTCTGCCCGAGAGCGTACCGCGCTTATCCGCCTGTATGGCCATGACATCATCAGCCTCTATGGTTATGAGCGAATCGGACTTATCGGGAAGAGGCTTCATGTAGCTCTCATGCAGGCACTGGTAGATGCTCTCATGAAATCCTATGAAAATGCCGTTGCTGAGTTCGTGGGCCATATCAATGGCCGACTCGTAGCCCTTGTCAGCGGAGATCACGAATATCTCCTTCTCCTCGTTGACTGACACTTCAAAGCCCAGATACGTGGTGATCATGAAATCCAGTGCATTTACAGCCCTCTTCTTCAGAAGGTGCACTCTGATCTCGACTCTCCTCTCCTCATAGATCCGCAGCAGATCCATCAGAGCCTTCTGTATATTCTCATTAGAGCAGAATACCACAACCTTGTCACCGTATCCAAGCTCGGATATGCCGTACAGTCCGCGAACCGCGGTGTTCTCATAGTCCATCAAAAACACTCTCTTCATACTCTCCCTCCTTTCTCCTTTATTCAGGCTCCGCCTGTACATATACTATACCACCTATCCCCCCGTAAACTCAATACCCGAATTTACTTTTTCGCGCGGGTTTTCAGTACATACCACGGCGGCTTACTTCACAGGCTGCTGAACAGCCATCGGAGTAAAAAAACCCCGGCGGACACAACCTCCGCTTCGCTGCGTGATGGTCCGCCGGAGTATTTTTACTCCTCCGGCTTACACTGCTATATGCCCGCCGCCTGCCGGTATGACCGCTACGTGTGACACGGACGTCGAAGATATATAAGCAGTTCCACTGCGACACAAAATCATTGGTCGTGTCTTGTGTAACTGCTTATATATCTCCGCCTGATAGTTACAGGCGGTGGGCTGAGGATGCTCCCGCAAGGCACGACCAATGATCTTGTGCCGCCGCGGGAGCATTCGAAGAACGCCGACGTCCGGGTAGCACGTGGTGGTTATACCAGCAGGCGGCGGGATCTGTGATGTGTAGGGAGGAGGATGAAAATACCTGAGCCGACCATCACGAAGGCTGCGTCGGCGAGGGTTTTTTCATCCGACGACCGTTCCGCGGCCAACAAGGTAAGCCGCCGTCATATGCGGCTATATGCATCACATTTCCGTTGAAAAAAGGCCGAGGATGGTATATACTCAAGGGACGGAGGAGGTGGCGTATGAATAAGGAGTTCGTGGAATATCTGAAGGGCAGGGAGGACGTGTCGTGCCTTCTGGAGTATTTTACGCCGCGCGTCAAGGCCAGGGCGAAGGGGATAGGAACGGCCGCAGGCAAAAAGGCCGGGATGTTCGCGGGCAGGAAAGTGGTCAGAAGACTGAAGATGAGCGCCTGGCCGAAGGGCGAGAAGAAGCTGCCCACGAAGCTTAGGAAGGTCGTGGAGATCGCAGACGATAAGCTGAACCCGCCGAAGAAGGAGGAGCCCGAGAAGAAGACCGTGAAGCCCGGGCAGAGCGTGAGGAGGTTTCTCATTGACAGCGGCCTGATGTATGATCTGTCGACACCGAAGCTGCGGAAGAAGCACGAGAAGAGGATGGCGAAGCTCGCAAAGAGGAAGAAGCCAAAGAAGGCGCCGTTTAAGATGAGACTTGCGGGGGAGCTGATGCTGCCTCTGATAGAGAAGATGATGTAAGAAGGAGAAGACATGTTAAACAAGGATTATGTGGCGATGACCGCGGGTGAGTCGGTCATCAGGAAGATGTATATGTACGGGCTCGGCCGCGCAGCGCAGATAGGTGCTGAAAATGTATTTGATTACAGTCTGGGCAACCCCAGCGTGGCGCCGCCCGCGGAGTACACTGACGCGCTCGTGGATCTGGTGAGGAATGAGAACCCCCTGCTCGTGCACGGCTACAGCCCGAATGTGGGCATGATGGCCGCCAGACAGGCCATAGTGGATGATCTGAATAAGAGGTTCGGCACGGATTACACCGTGAAGAACATATTCATGAGTGTCTCTGCCGCAGGAGCCATCGCGCACGCACTCAGAGCTGTGGTGACACCTGAGCTTAAGCAGAATGTGATCACATTTGCGCCGTTCTTCCCGGAGTACAGGCCCTATGTGGGGGGTGCGGGGGCAGAGCTTCGCGTGATAAGCGCAGATACCAATGCGTTTCAGATCAATTTTGAGGAGCTCGAGAGGACGATAGATGAGAAGACCGCAGCGATCCTGGTAAATTCTCCGAACAACCCCAGCGGAGTGGTGTACTCCACCGCTACCATTGACAGGCTGGCGCAGATACTGACGGCGAAGTCGAAGGAGTTCGGCCACGTGATCTATCTCATATCCGACGAGCCCTACCGCGAGATAGTGTTCGAGGGCGTGGACGCGCCTTTTATCGCGAAGCACTATAAGGACACCATCGTCTGCTATTCGTACAGCAAGTCCATGTCCATCCCCGGTGCCAGGACCGGCTACTGCCTGATAAACACAGAGGCCGAAGGGTACGACGATTTCGTAAATGTGTGCGTGCAGATCTCGCGCGGCATCGGCCACAACTGCCCTCCCACACTCATGCAGCTGGCGGTGGCGAAGGCTCCCGGCGCGCTCTCCGACCTGAAGGTCTACGAGGAGAACTGCAATATACTCTATGGCGAGCTGTCCGCCATGGGCTTTGAGATCGTTAAGCCGGGCGGCACCTTCTACATGTTCCCGAAGGCTCCGAGCGGCGATGCGACCGCATTCTGTGAGAAGGCGAAGGAGTTCGACCTGATACTTGTGCCCTCCGATTCGTTCGGCGTGCCCGGTTACTTCCGCATCGCCTACTGCGTACCCACCGAGAAGGTAAAGAGGAGCCTTGAGGCGTTTAGGAAGCTCGCAGCGCTGTACTTTTGATAGGAGCAATGTATGTTTTACACCGATAAATGGACCGACTATGAGGTCATAGACACCTCCGGCGGTGAGAAGCTGGAGCGCTGGGGAGACTATCTGCTCGTGCGTCCCGACCCGCAGGTCATCTGGAACAGCCCGAAGAAGGACAGCGGCTGGAGGAAGCCGAACGCGCACTACCACCGCTCCAACAAGGGCGGTGGCGAATGGGAGTTCTTCGATCTTCCGAAGCAGTGGAGCATAGAGTTCGCTCCCCTCGGTCTTAAGTTCTGGCTCAAGCCCTTCTCGTTCAAGCACACCGGACTGTTCCCCGAACAGGCCGCGAACTGGGAGTGGTTTTCGCAGCTTATAAAAAACGCCCGGGCCGCAGAGCCTGAGCGAAAGATAAAGGTTCTCAACCTGTTTGCCTACACAGGCGGCGCCACGCTTGCCGCCGCAGCGGCGGGAGCGCAGGTGACACACGTGGACGCGTCCAAAGGCATGGTCGGCTGGGCGAAGGAGAACGCCGTGCTCTCCGGCCAAGGGGACGCACCGATAAGGTGGCTCGTCGATGACTGCGGTAAATTCGTGGAGCGCGAGATCCGCAGGGGCAACAAGTACGACGCCATTATCATGGACCCGCCCTCCTACGGACGCGGTCCCGGCGGCGAGGTCTGGAAGCTCGAGGACGCCCTTCACCCTCTGGTGAAGAACTGCGCGCTGCTGCTCTCTGACCGCCCCCTCTTCTTTTTGATCAACTCCTACACCACAGGCTTCGCGCCGGGTGTGCTGACCTATCTTCTTAAACTCGAGGTCGGCTCTAAATATGATGGCACCATCGTCTCCGACGAGCTCTGCCTGCCTGTTAAGGGAGGATTCTTCCTGCCCTGCGGCAGCTCGGGGAGGTTTGAAGGGAAATAAAAAAGGTCCTTCGACTCGCTTCGCGAATCGAAGGATCTTTTCACGTTCCCGCAAATATCGCCCCGAAGAGTCCGGCGCTTAAGAGGCCCATTATGATGCCTGCGAGCACCACTCCTGCCATGACAGCGACTACGCTCTTCTTAAAGTCCAGATCCAGTATGGATGCCGCCAGCGTCCCTGTCCACGCACCCGTACCCGGTACCGGTATGCCAACGAAGAGCAGAAGAGCTACGTACACGCCGCCCTTTGCCTTCTCCATGAGCTTTCTTCCGCCCTTCTCACCCTTCTTCATGCAGAAGTCGCAGAAGCGTGAAAATGTGCCCGCTATAGGGCGCTTTTTTTCGATAACATTGCCCTGCTCATCAGTCAAGGTGCGGACTCTTTCCAGTCCCTGCCCCCAGACGATGACCTTCCTCGCGAAGAAAAAGATCACGGGCACGGGGAGCATATTTCCGACGATGGCTATAACATAGCACATCGGCAGGCTGAGCTCGGCTCCACCATTTATAAAACCTATTGCGTAGGGTATCGCTCCGCGAAGCTCGATGAGCGGTACCATTGATATCAAAAAGATAAGTATGTAATGCAGCATATCACAGGCGCATTATGACAGAGCGCGCCTCCTCCTCACTTATTTGTACGGAATAGATGTTTTCACCGAAGCAGGCCATGTCGCCTATGCCCTTCTGAAGAACAAAGCGAAGTTTACCGTCCCGGACCTTCTTATCGGTGTAGAGCTTTTTGACCAGCGCCTCCCTGTCGATATACTCGGGCACCGAAACGGGAAGCTTTGCCCGAAGAAGCAGGCTCCTTAGCCTCTCCTCCTGTGCCTCGCTCATAAGTCCCCTCGATACAGACAGCTTTGCAGCTCCCATGAGTCCTATCGACACCGCCTCGCCGTGCAGAAGCCGGTAATCGCTCTCGGTCTCTATGGCCCTTCCGATGGTGTGGCCGAGGTTCAATATTTCTCTCAGGCCGCTCTCCCTCTCGTCCTTCATGACCACATCGTATTTTACCCTGCAGTTTTCCTCGGATATAAATGCGCACGCCTCCTTATCAAGCGCGAGCACCCTTTCGATATTCTCCTCGAGGTACTCAAAAAGCCTCCTGCTTCCTAAGCACCCGTGCTTTATCGTCTCCGCCAGACCGCTCGATAACTGCCTTTCGGGAAGCGTCTTCCACGTGGCAATGTCTATGTAGACCTTCTCCGGCTGATTGAAGAGTCCTATCAGATTCGTCGCAAGGGGTGTATCCACTGCGGTCTTTCCGCCGACGGATGCGTCCGCCGCCGCCAGAAGCGTAGTGGCATAGTTTATAAACGGCACGCCTCGTCCGAAGGTTCCGGCCACGAATCCGGCGAGGTCGGTGACCACTCCGCCTCCCACAGCTATCACGGCGCAGTCACGCTTAAGCCCCGCAGAGAGCATGGTATCCTCCACATACTCCTTCATGGCGCGGGTCTTGGACTTTTCTCCGGCAGGTATCACCACCCGGATGACGCTGTATCCTGCCCCCTTCAGCTTTTCATCGATCGCCTGTGCATACAGCCCGTCGACATTGTCATCCGTCACCAGCGCCAGTCTCTTTCTGCCCGGAAGCAGAGCCGGCAGATCCTCCACCAGCTTGTCTGCCAGATCGTAGCCCGTCTCTATCTCGTAGCTGTCGTCAACCACCTTCTTCAGTTCGACATTGAAACTGCTCATATCATTCCTCTCCTTGTGCGCATGTCACATGCGACATACTTTACCACAAGACATATTTTTTGTAAAGAAAAAGCTATTCTTTATTGAACAGCCGGTGATTTTGTGCTATAAATAGATATTGTGATATTTTGTTTGCGCACTGCGCGGAAAGGGGAAAATATGAAAAGCTTTTTAAAGGAATTCAAGGAATTCGCACTCAAGGGCAATGTTATGGACATGGCCATAGGCGTCATCATCGGTGCAGCATTCGGAAAGATCGTTACCGCACTCACAGAGTCGTTTATCAACCCTCTTCTTCAGTTGATACCCGGTAACGGCGAGGTCGGTGGATGCTTCTACATCAACGGAGTTGCGTTCAATTACGGCGCATTCATAACAGCGGTTATCGATTTCCTGATCATGGCATTCGTGCTGTTCTGTCTGCTTAAAGCCATCAACAAGGCTACTTCCGTCGGCAAAAAGAAAGAGGAGCCTGCCGCTCCCGACACCAAGGAGTGCCCTTACTGCAAGTCCAAGATCGCCATTGCTGCAGTTAAGTGCCCTTGCTGCACATCCGACCTTCCGAAGGATGATGTGGCCTAAGTCAGTATTCACATAACGATTAAGGGACTGCCCATTACCGGACAGTCCCTTTTGTAATTCCAGCATTAAAAATCTTCCGTCAAAACACGTATCGTCGCCGCGGCAATGTTTTTTGTATCCTTTTAAGCCTGTTTCAGCCTACTCCTGTGCCAAAAACACATCCCTGACGAATGAGTTTTCTGTTTTCTCCCCGTTATTCAGTCTCTCCCTGTCCTCGGGGCTCAGGCGGTTGAATGAAAAGACTATATTATATGTGGCATGATCCGCAGGTTTCGTATATGCAAGGATCACCAGCCTGTCATTTATACCGTCCATGAGATATCTCGCAGCGAAAAATTCTCCATCGACCTTCATGATATATATCTGAAGGTCCCCCAGAAGGGTGTTCCCGTGAAAGTCCTTTTCGAGCTCAAAATAATACTCATTAAGGGCGTCATATTGCCGGATCAGACTGCTGTACTGCTCCATCACTGCTTCACCGGCGCCGTACTCATTCAGGAAGTTCTCCAGATCCTGAACCTTCTTGAATGCCCTTGTGTATACATTGCCGTCACCTGTAAGTGAGGAAAGAACAGTATTGTCCGTAATATCCACAGCTCTGCTTGTTCTGATACTGTCCTCGCCGTCGTGATCATAAATGAATGCTGCATACAGGGGCACGAGTCCCTCATCTGTCAGTACAGTTATATTCTCCATGTAATACTCGGGCTTAAACCCGGGCGCATATTCGTCATCGGTATACTCCAAGGGTCTCTTGATATGCATCCAGCCCTCCGTCCCGGAGTCCGCACTTATATATATCCAGTTTTTTGTGTCCGTCGCGCTGACATGGCACATATCGGTTATACTCAGGTATTGTTTTTCGGAATTCAGATCTCTCTGTGCGTATACAGGGATCCTGACCGTAGGGACAAAGCCCTCACTGTACTCCTGATAATACACTCCGTCCCGGTATTCGGCTCCCTCCTTCACCCAGCGGCGGAACTCCATGCAAAAGTAGATCAGATAGTCATCCTCCGAGTACACCGGCAAATCCCAGGCCGGGTCCAATGTAGTGGTCTCCTCCCCGGAAGCCGTTGCATCTGTATCATCAGAAGTGTCCGGCTCTTCCTTCGTTTCCTGATTCTCCGATGCGGGAGGGACCGTTTCAGAAGCCACAGACTGAGACTCCCCCGCTGAAGATGGCTCCGGCGCCCCGGGTTTCCCTGCGGAGACTGCATCAGCTTCGGAAGGCTGCTCCTGCTGAGTCGTTATTACATCCGTGTATTTCTCTGTAGGCAATATGTCTGCCGGTCGGAACGAAGAACAGCCACAGCAAAGAAGGGCGAGTAAAATAACAGATACGGCTTTATTACGTTCCATCGTGCTCAAATTCATCTCCTCCTTCATGATCTGACAGCCAGACATTGTAGCTTATATCCATACTCTAATACGCATCTCCATACGTGAATATCTTCCACGTATCATCATAATCACGGTAAACTACCCACTGAAATACCTCTTCGGTATTCTTGGTAAGCGCACCATCGTCACCGATATACCACAATCTGGTATTTAATGCTATCATGCGGTTTTCGGATATGTAAGGCTTAATAAACTCCGTTTCTCCATTCATATACAGAAGCGTATATGCATCCTGAGCCTTCTGATCGTAGCTGATCTCAAGTATTGTGAAAACTCCTCCCATATCGTCGCAGTAATTCTCTACAGCCGCTATTGCCTCGCATATATCCTTCTCCGAAGGATACTCCTCTTTCTTCGCTTCTGAAGCGTGATCTGTATATTCGTTATCTTCCACAGAAAGAACTATAACCGAGCTTTCTGAAGGATCAACCGCCGAATTCTGTCTGTACGATGCTGAGCAACCTGCCGTGATCAGCGCTGTTGTTATAGCTACCATAAGTACCATTTTTGTAGCCTTCATGGATCAGACACCTCCCCCGGCGGAACATTTGTTTGGTATCCGCATATCGTGCACGTTTTTGCATTATTGTTTCCTACAAGCTTGTGATTACCCTCGCTGATCTTCTTACCGCACTGTGTACAATACTTCCAGTGTTTCGAGGTATTGTAAGTATACGAGCCCGATGTATTGTGGGTTGAGCAACCCTCGTTAAACAAAAGCGTGTACTTTGTATAAGAATTCATTGCTAATGCTACAGAAACGGATGCTCCACTTACATTTGGGTTATGTGCGCAGTAGATCAGATCTCCCGAAGAATTATACCCTGTGCATATCATTATATGCCCGTGACCATTAGTCGTTCCTGTTGATTTCCAGTAAAACGGGTTTCCTGGCAGGATTGTTGAGGTGGAAGCTGTTTGTCTGGTGACGCCCATACCCACAAAATGCGTATCGAATGTATCTACATTTACCCAGGCAAGTGCGTATGAATTCGTAGAAGTAATATAATACCATCCACTGTTATAATTTCCTACTCCGTCAAATGGAATTCCTCCTGCATACAGACACTGCGAAACAAAGTTCGCATCATCATATGACATAGTATTATAAGCAGAATTTGATGATGTCGCATACGTATTCGCATAGTTTATGGCGTTCTGTCTGTTATACGTATACGGAGAAAGAATGCTTTCGTTTTGATCAATACTGTCGCTCGCACGATGGACTATCGCACCATCACCGTCAATGTCATATTCGCTGAAATCCACATTACAAAAACCTGATATCAGGCACTCATCATATATATCACTTGTTATTATACCATCATCGGTTAATTCTACAATATGGTTTGTGATAAAGGAAAATGAATCCTCCATGCCAAGCTTGGTATACGTTATTGTCACGCACTCATTTAGTGCGACACGACTGCCTTCTGCGGTCTTTTCGGTATTCAGAATATCGACACTGCAGTCAACATCTGTAAATGTCGTCCCGGATATTCTCTGATAGTTTTCCAGACCAGCTTTACGTAGGTTGTTATCTTCCGCAACGGCTTCCGATACATCTTTAAACGTTTCCGCCTCTATTCTATAATCTCCAAGACCTTCATATCTGCTCTCATAGTATTCCCCAAAAAAGCCTTCAAGGTCTTTATCGGTTTCAAAAGCGGTCGTACCGCCACCGACAATACTTGATATCAATAACAATAATGTCGTAACTACTGAAAAGAAACTATTACTGATCATAATTCTATTTGTAACTCTATGCGGAGTTACTTCCTCCCTTCTTAGTAATCTAACATACCATCCAGCTCTGCATTATGGTTGTATATGTCGATTATAGTCTTATTTTATCCTCCCATCCTTCACCGTCACTATTCTGTCACACGCACCTGCTATCTCCTGATCATGTGTGACTATCACGACGGTCTTTCCCTTTTTGTTCAGGTCGCGAAAAAGCCCCATTATCTGTTTTCCTGTCTCGGAATCGAGGGCTCCCGTGGGCTCGTCCGCAAAGATGTAATCGGGGTCGTTTACTATGGCTCTTGCTATGGCGACACGCTGTCTCTGGCCTCCGCTGAGCTTATGCACTCCTTTTTTGGCCATGTCCGAGAGGCCGACTGTATCCAAGGCCTTCATGACGCGCTCCTTCTTTTTGCCGTGCGACATGGGGCTTCCGAGTCTTAATGGCAGCATGACGTTTTCCATGATGCTCACGCCTTCTATGAGGCCGAAGTCCTGCAGTACGATGCCTATCGTACGGTTCCTGTAGCGGGCGAGCGCCATGGGTCCCATCGTATCCAGCTCTTTGTCACCTACTTTTACCGTTCCGCTCTGGAAGTCGTCTATGCCTGCGAGGATGTGGAGCAGGGTGGATTTGCCTGCGCCGGAGTTTCCGACTATGGCGGTGAGCTCTCCGTCCTCTATGGTGAGGCTCACGTCCTTAAGGGCGTGGGTCTGGTTGACCCTCTTATA
The DNA here is from genome assembly GCA_002395865.1 of Lachnospiraceae bacterium UBA4292. Taxonomy (GTDB): domain Bacteria; phylum Bacillota; class Clostridia; order Lachnospirales; family Lachnospiraceae; genus UBA4292. The sequence goes on from DGVE01000031.1 coordinate 39,433, forward strand.
GTCGTAGTATTTGTTTAGGTTCTTTATGCTGATCATTTAAGTGTCCGCCTTTCTGATTATGCTTACTGCGCTGTTCTTCCTTAACACTGTATACTTGATGAGCATGGTGATCAGTGAGAAGACGGCCACAACGGCGAGACAGAGGAGTATCTGCGGCCCGCCAAGCTCAAACAGCAGCCTGTCTGTCTTCGTCCTCACGTATGCCGCGAGGCCGAGTGTCAGGGTAAAGCCTATCGCTGAGAGTCCTATACTCTGGACTGTCATGGAGAGTGTTATCTTTGCCGTGGTCATCCCGGACATGTAAAGTATCGCATCGTCCCTGATCTCGGATATGGAATTGAGTATCGCGGCGCAGATGACTGCGATGAGTATGAATGCCATCGAAACTGCCGCGAGGGGCAGGACGCTGCCTATCTTCAGGAGTATTACATCTTTAGTCCTTGTCCTGATATCTGCGAAGCTCTCCACTCCGGTCGCCATCTCTTCGCTCAGGAATCTATCTCGGTACTGCTCCATCTCTTCCTCTGTGATGTCATCCTGATATCTGATAAATGCCTGATAGGATGCTCTCGCATCTGAAAATCTGAAGATATCTGTATCGGACATAATGACTATGGGGTCGGTCATCTGATCGACGAGGCTGTACATTTTGAATGCGTTTATGTCTCTGGTCATTTTGTTGGGGGCATAGTAGCTCGCCCCCTGTCCCAGGACCCCGGTGACGTAGATGTCGATCTCTTCCCCTGTGACCCGGTCTTCGTATTCGATCACGTCTCCTGCCTTTACTTTCCTGTCGGTCCCGACATAGGGCATGGGTGTCACGACCGCGGATATGCAGCCTTCTTTGTGGTCTTCGTCAAACCATCTGCCCTCTGACAGATATGGCCTGTACCTGCAGATCTCATCGTCGTAGCCGTAGAGGGTCACGTTATTGAGTCCGGTCAACTGTATGCTGTCCGTCAGAGTATAGCTGATACTGCTGACCTTGGGGTATTTCCGCCTGAATTCATTCTGTATCGGAGTATTCGAAAAGCATATGTAGTTGCCGGCTGTGTATATGAGGTGTCCTTTGCCATCCAGGCGCTCCTTGAATGGTGTGTATCTCGCGGACTGAAACTCATATGTGGTATACAGTGTCACGCATATGAACATCATGGTTCCCGTGAGCACCGAGATCAGAAGGTATTTAAATATGTTTTTAAATGTCCTGAGGTATGATATATATAGCATGCTGCAGTTTCCCTCCTCTTACCTGATCTTTTTCTTCCACATGCGGTACGGGCTTGTGCTGAAGAAGGATATGTTTATGAAGAAGAGTGCCGCCAGGGTAAGTCCCGCAGCCTTAAAGCCTGTGGTGAGTGCGGAGGAATCCTTAAATATAAGTTCGAACCACACGTACTCTTTCATAAACCATGCATACAGCGCTTTGTCAAATATCAGGTACGCAAGCAGGGCTGATGCGGCCATGATGGTTGTAACACCGAGCATATATCGCAGGAACATCCCTGCAGATGACCTCCCGCATATATACTGTATGGCGAGGGCCGGCTTATCTCTCTCGAGCTTGTATCTGTATATCTGATAGATAGTCAGTATGGCAAGCGTTGCCAGAAATACGGTGATCTCCGAGAGGGTATCCCTTGTGGCGACGTTATCCGCGTCGAGTCTTACATAGTCCTGCACCAGGCAGTCTCTGCCGGGGTATACGGCTTTTATCCTGTCGACTATGGTATCAAACTCCGCGGGGGAGAGCAGCCTGTTGAAATATACAGCAAAAAGGCGAAGCTCCATGTCATCGCACATAGATTCCACGGGCATCAATATATCACCGATGATCGTATCATCGTATGTTCCTATGATGTTGTATTCCTGCCCTGCGATGCGTAAGACAGAACCTGTCCGGGCCTGTATTACGCCTAAAGTCATACACACGGGTTTTCCGGAGTCCATGTCCGTGGACGAATATGCCTGTCCGCGCAGGGATCTTGCGACCGCGTTATATCTGGACTTATCAAACACATATCCGTCTTCTGTCAGCGAAAAAAGTGATGTTACTTTAAGTATCTTCCTGCCTCTGTAATCAGACCCTATCTCGTTTTCAACATACTCCAGATCGGCCACTTTATTGAGAGGAAGAAAGCAGTCCACAGACACACTGTCGAGTATATCCGTATATCCGTTCAGAAGCTCGGGCATCGCTTCTCTCAGTGCCGCGACTGAGGGCATATCTCCGTCCTCCGCGCCGAAGGCTATATTTATTTTTTTCTTTGATGCCTCCTCGCTGGCGGCCTGGTACTGATTATTGATATTTATGCCATAGGACACTATTATGGCGTCTATCGCAACGGTCTGTACCAGGAGGATGAGTATTATGAATATGAAGTTCTTTTTTATCAATGCGATAGTCATGTTTCTATGTTGCAGCAAACACCACTTGTATAATGCCGGGGTATCCCCGGCTTCTTTACCAAAGCAGAAGCCGGGGGTACTTAAGCTGCTGTCTCTCCTCTTGCTGTTAAATGAAAGTCACGGATATTCATTCTCGCCATGTTATGAATACTTATCAGTAACAGTAATCCTGTAATACCTCAATAGTGTTTCTGTAAAGTGCTGTGCTTTCATTCGCATATGACGGATTAGTGCTGGAATACAGTGTGGATATATGTACATATTTGTGACCCATATCGTCATAATCTCTGGCTATCGAACCGCTCGATATCGCACCACCGAAGCCGCAGACTATCATGTTGCTGGATTGATTGCTGTAGCTACCATTATCATACTCTATGACTGTTGCGCTGAAACAGCGAGAGCCGCTTAAATGGTTGTCTGCAGCTGTCACGGTATAATCGCCGTGATTCGTTTCTGTCGTATACGCGTTTGTATGCATATGATTGGTGCTCACTTCCTTATCATATGTTGTATTCAGCTTGTGTAAGGTATAAGTGGTGTTTGTAACAGCATACGCTGTACAGCTGAATATCATAGAAAGTGCCAATATAGATAATGTTATTTTTCTTCTCATGATTTGTTCCTTTCCGCAGGCATAGTATGTACCGAATGTCGAGTACGTTGTGCCCATCGGTGTCGGAGTTTTAACCCGCCAGAGGCGGCTTTAAACATAGCCTGCAACGGCACCGATGAAAGTTTGAAAGCCTTTATTTCAAACTTTGATCTCCTTATGTAAATACGCGTAAAAACAAGAGACTGATGTCTCAGAGCACAAATGTTGCTGCCTTACCTCTGCATCGGACTCACCTCCCCATCAAATTTCAAAAACTCATCTGCAGATTGAGTAACCATGGGCTTCTTTATATGTCATTATACAAACCCACCGTCTAGAATATGGGTCACATATACGCCGATAATGATCTTGCCTTATTCCGTTTTATCTATACGACGCAAATATTCCTCTCCACGCCGTCGATCATACATGCCAACACAGTCACTTCGTACTGTCTCTGTGTATCATAGTTGTATTCCCGTGCCTCGACCGGTATGTCCTGCGCGATACTGATCTCAACATTCCTTCCGTCGACCTTTATTATTTCACCTGCTTTCACAGACATATGCAGTATCCGTTCTCCGTCCACGAGATAATAGCATTTCTTTAGCACTATACTGTCCGGTATCGCACCATCCGCAAATGTCAATGTTATCTGTTTGTTATCAGTATTTAGCACCTGATCCTGCATTTCCGCTTCCTTGACATTCTGTAGAATATGCCCTGCAGGGCTTCCGTTCTCGATCTTTATCTCATACTGTCTTCCGTCTGCCGTGATCATCAAGGCTCTGTCATTGTAGATGATCAGCCTGCCACCCGTGTTTTCAAGAAGTGCATATTCTGTTTTATCTTCATTTCTGGCATTTCTGATGGCAAACAGAGCTCCGACTCCGAGCATTATAAGGACAACAGCTGATATACACGCTGTTATCGTTCTTCTCGTTTTAGCCTGTCTTCGTCTGTATGCATCCCTTATCGCGATTACCGCTTTTGCATTTCTCTCGGATCTATCCATCTTACCTACAACTCCCTCTTTAGCTTCTCTCTTGCCTCATGAATTATCACGTAGACCTGATCTCTGGTAAGCCCCATGATATCTGCTATCTCCTCAGGTTCGAAGCCTCCAAACAATTTCAGATACATCACCTGATACATCTTAGAGTTGAAGCCCTTTATCGTTTGAAGAATCTCATCATGAAGTTCCCCCAGGGCATATGCCTTCTCGGGTTCCAAACACTCATCCGCATGGATCAAATTCCATTCATTTTCATCAAGCAGCAATTCCTGTGCCAGAAGTTTTTTCTTCCTCATGAAATCTATCGCCTCATGTCGTGCTATTGCATAAAGCCATGTCTTGAATTGACTTCTGCCCCTGAAAACAGACTTCTTCAAAGCTACCCTCGCAAAGATATCCTGAAACAGATCCTCTGCATCATGGTAGTTACCGACCATTCCCTCAAGAAATCGCACCAACTCATTGTTATATTTAATTATTAAAGCTTCTATTGCACTGTCATCACCTTTTAGATAACGACGGTAGTACTCTTCATCAGTAACCAAACTGATTCCTCCCGGGATCTCAGAACCATGTAGAAGATGTCGTCACATCCCTACGCCATAATAGACGAAAAAATCGCGCAGATCTTGACTGTTTATAAAAATTTAACATTTTACAACAAATTACGCAAATCGAGTAGGGCGGATTTTCTCCGCCCTCTCACACCACCAGTACGTGCCGTTCGGCATACGGCGG
>DGVE01000002.1 GCA_002395865.1 Lachnospiraceae bacterium UBA4292
AAGACCGAGCTTCTCGAAAAGTATCTCACCGAGCTGTTTGGGTGAATTGATATTGAATCTCTCACCCGCCTTGTCATATATTATGCCCTCGAGCTCGCCTATGCGCACACTGAGCCTGTCGCCGTAGCGCTTAAGCTCATCGCGCATAACCTTCACGCCCCTGCATTCCATGCGAAACAGCGCGGATGTCGTGGGAAGCTCGATATTTTCATAGAGGTCCAACATACCGCCAGCCTCAAGCCTCTCCTTAAGCACAGGAGCGCTCATATATGCGCTGTACGCGTTGTAGGAGCAGCACTTTTTTATCTCGTCAGGAACGATTAGAGCCGGAAGGCCCTCTCTTTTACCGGTGACGAGTTCCTTCCTTCCGGGCAGGCTGATGCCGCAGTAATCCATGGCTATCTCCTCGTATCCCGCCTCGGATCTCAAAGGATTCAAAAGATAGGCCATGAGTCCCGTATCGTCAAAATCATGATCCGCAAAGCGATCGTCTCCTCTGAGGAGCCTCATTGCGGACTTCGCGTCCGTCCAGGCAATGTGCGACGACAGGAGCTTATTTATCACTTCCTCTATCTCGCCCTCTCCCCTGAATAATGACGCGGGAATAAATGCAGCCTTTTCGTCGTCCGTGCACAGGGAGATACCGTAGATGATATCACCGTACTCCACAGCCGCTCCGGCACGCTCTGACTTGCAGGCCGTCCCGATGAGAGCCAGAGCCTGCTCCTTGTTCTCACACTCCGAAAGATGTATCTCCTTTTGCGCAGGTACAGCGGCTTTAGTGTTTTCAAAACGTCCCATCATGGACTTGAAATTAAAGTCCTTTACGAGCTCATACGCCTGCGCAGTATAGATATCACCGATCTTCATGCCGTCGATATCGGTCTCTATATCCGCGTCAAGCTCTATGGTCGCGAGCTTTTTTGACAGTACAGCCAGATCGTAGTGTTCAAGAAAAGCATTTTTCGCCTTGTTGGGAGTGATCTTATCTACATTTTCATAGGCATTCTCTATGGAGTGGTACTCCCTGATGATGGCTCCCGCCGTCTTCTCGCCGACTCCGGGAAGGCCGGGAATATTGTCGCTCGAATCGCCCATCAGAGCTTTCATATCGATGAATTCAAGGGGCGTTACTCCGTAGAGTTTCATCACTCCAGCGGCATCGTACACGAACATCTCCGTCTTCCCGCTCTGGGTCTTGGGAAGATATATCTTCGTCTTATCGGTAGCAACCTGGAGAAGGTCGCGGTCTCCGGAGAGAATGGCACATTCCATGCCGCGTGCCTGCGCCCGCCTCGAGACGGTACCGAGTATATCGTCAGCCTCAAGCCCCGCCTTCTCAAGCGTCGTGATATCCATAGCCGAAAGCAGCTGCTTGACATAGGGGACCTGCTCCGTGAGCTCAGCCGGCATGGGCTTTCTGGTACCCTTGTACTGCGCGTACAGCTCATGTCTGAATGTCGGTTTTTTTACATCAAAAGCAACCGCCACGTGGGACGGCTGCAATTCATCGATGATATGAAATAATATATTGAAAAAGCCGTACACAGCATTCGTGTGACGCCCTCTGGCGTCACTTAGCATGGGCACTCCGTAAAAAGCCCTGTTTATAATGCTGTAGCCGTCCACAAGAACTATTCTGTCCATGCCCGCACCCTTATCAGCTCCAGAAGAAAACATCAAGAAGAATGGCCGCGATGACGTTAATGATTATCAAAATGCACCCAACATCGATCATCAGATATCTTCTCTTTTTGATCTTGGCCCTTCTGATGCCCTCTTTAGCCTCTCTGATCTTATCCGCAAGCGAGCCCGTAAAATCGAAGCTGATATCCTCGTTCGTCTTCAGGCCGTTAAGTCCCTCCGACACGATGTACATGACATCGAGTTCCTCGTAGCACGCGGAACAGGAACAGATATGCTCCAGATATTCACCCAGCAGTTCGTCGTTATCGAAGCTGCCATCGATAAACTCGTTTATATGGCCCGAAGCCTCTTCACACTTCATACATTATACCGGATCATTCGATGTTAAAAACAAACTTTGTGGTAGTGGAGAACTCCTTACCCTCTTTTATTATGCAGGAAGGAAACTCGGAAAAATGTACGGAATCGGGGTAAAACTGGCTCTCGAAAGCCACTCCGTCCCAGTCCTTGTACACATGTCCGTTCTTGCCCTTGCGGTCGAGGTAATTGCCGGTGTATATCTGGATACCGGGAAGATCAGTGTAAACACTCATCTTTCTTCCGCTTCCGGGATCCGAAAGAGTCGCTGCAAGAACCATCCTGCCCTCATTATTCAGTATATAGTTGAAATCATATCCCTTGGCATTTACTATCATCTCATCGCCCGCATCCATTCCGTCGCGAAAGGTCTTCGGCTTAGAGAAATCGAGAGGTGAGCCCGAAACGTCTCTTATCCTTCCGGTGGGAAGATTGCCCTTCTTATTCTCTGTCACGAGATGTGAGTTTACCCAGCAGACCTGGTCGAGGCAGGTGCCGCTCTCATTGCCCGCAAGGTTAAGATAGCTGTGATTCGTCATATTGAAGACGGTATCCTTATCGGACTTCGCCCTGTAGTTTATGGAGAACTCTCCCGCGTCGCTGACCTTGTATGTGATATAAAGGTCCAGATTACCGGGGTAACCCTGATCGCCGTCCGGTGAAAACAGGTGAAATGTCACACCGACCTCTTTATCTGTCTGCGTCTGCTCCACCATATCATAGGGGCGCTTGAAATAATTATTGTTCAGTCCACTGTGAAGATTGGCTCCGCTGTCGTTGTTCTCGAGCTCATACTTTACTCCGTTCAATGTAAAGCTGTGCTCCGATATTCTGTTGGCACTTCTTCCGACAGGCGCTCCGAAGACTTCGTTGTTAGTCATATACCCCATCAGATCGTCATATCCGAGATTGATGTCATCCATCCTCCCGTTCCTGTCGGCCACGAGTATCTTCACTATAACTGCGCCGTACTCGCTGACCTCCACAGTGAGTCCTTTTTCGTTCGAGAGCACATAGTTTGTGATCTTTCTTCCTGCATACTGTGCCGAAACTCCGTCGGGCACATGTGCGGGTATGGTACCGAAATCCCTCGTTGTAATCTTCATCGCTTCCCTGATTTCTCCCTCTTATCGCGCGAAAATCCTTCGCTTTCTGAAAACTCCAAAATATTATACGTGCAAACCGCCCATTTGTAAAGGGTATTTTTTGTCCCCCCGCCTCTTTATAGCTCTTTGCGGCCATCACTGCGGCCCGTCGTCCGTCAGTAAAAAATCCCTCGGGACGCTGGCACGGGAAATGCGTCCCTCGGGATTATTTACTGCCCTCCTCGGGCCTCACACTATGGCAGCAAAAAGATACCGTTCACCCGCCGGCCGGGGAGCCAAAGCGCAGGCCGGAGAAGTAAAAATACTCCGGCGGACCATCACGGAGCGAAGCGTAGGTTGTGTCCGTCGGGGTTTTTTTACTTCGATGGCCGACTAAAGAATACAATTGGCCGGCGAGATCGTATTACTGACCGACGACGGGCCGCAGTGATGGCCGTCGTCAGAAACAATCAGGCCGGTGAAAAATCACACGCGGGTGATGTGGATTATGCGGCCCTCAAAATCACCCCAGAGACCGGCGACATTAATGCCGGCGTACATAAGAGCCGCGCCGGTATAGGTGCGCTCATCGCCGTCAATACGGTAGGACGAGTTACCGTCGAGGCCCGCGAGCTTAAGACGAAGGCTGTGGACATTCGGAACGCCCATGACGCGGACCATGACGGCCACGGCCTCGGACTTGTCCTTCGCGACTACGCTCACGCAGTCGATATTGGAGTCAGGATACGAGCTGATGCGGTAGTAGTCACCACGCCTGATCAGGTCGTTGTAGCAGTGGTACATCTGTGTCTGCTCGCGCACGATATCGAGCTCCTCTTCGGAGAGCTTCGATATGTCCAGCTCGTAGCCGAATGTTCCGAACAGCGCCACATAGCCGCGTGTTCTGAAGGGAGTGCTCCTGCCCACCGAGTGGTTCGGGCAGACACTTACGTGCGCGCCTATCGTCGAGAGCGGGTAGATCATTGCCGTGCCGTGCTGTATCATGAGACGCTCGACGGCATCGGTATCGTCCGAGCACCATATCTGAGGGCTGAAATAGAGCATGCCGGGGTCAAATCTCGCGCCGCCGCCCGAGCAGTTCTCAAGCAGCAGGTCGGGGAAATCCGTTATAAGCCTGTTCTGCATCTCGTAAAGGGCCAGAACATATCTGTGGAACAGCTCGCCTTGAGTCTCACAGTCCAGTCCGAGGCTTCCGATATCCGCGAGCTGTCTGTTCATGTCCCACTTCACATACTCGATATTTGCGCTCTGAAGGACAGCCTTTACGCTCTCGTAGGCGTAGTCGCGAACCTCCTTGCGGGTAATGTCAAGCACCAGCTGGCATCTCGACAGCCCCGGCTTCTTGTACGGAGTGCGTATCACCCAGTCGGGATGCTGCCTGTAGAGGTCGGAATCGGGTGAGATCATCTCCGGCTCGAACCATATACCGAACTTGAGACCGAGCTTGTTCACCTCATCGACCAGATATTTGAGGGTCGAACCGAGCTTGCCCTCGTTCACCTTCCAGTCGCCCAGAGAAGAATTGTCCGAATCTCTGTGGCCGAACCACCCGTCGTCCATTACCAGCATCTCTATACCGGCACCGGCAGCTGTTCGCGCTATCTGAAGCAGCTTCTCGGTATTGAAGTCGAAATATGTAGCCTCCCAGTTGTTGATGAGTATGGGGCGCTTCATGTCGCGATATTTGCCGCGGATCAGGTGAGTCCTGAACAGATCGTGGAAACTTCTGGTCATAGCGCCGATGCCCTGCGAGCTGAAAATGCATACTGTCTCGGGACAGGTGAAGCTCTCCCCCGCAGCAAGTCTCCAAAGGAAGCCCTCCGGATTGATACCCATCATAACGCGCACGCAGTCGAACTGGTTCTTCTCCGCCTGCGCAAGGAAATTGCCTGAGTAGATAAAGCTCATCGCCCAGACATTGCCCATAGTCTCGGAGGCATCGCGGTCCATGACCGCAATGAAGGGATGATCCTGATGGCCGGACTCACCCCTTATGGAAGAGGTGTTAGACCTTCCGTATGGAATCTCGCGCCTGCATATGTGGCGTTCCCTCGCCCACGATCCGTGAAGCGTAATCATGTCGAGACCCTTTTCGGATTCGATGTTGAGCACAGAAGAAAGCGCCCTTTCGAGGAAAAACGTCTCACTCCCTGTGTTTATGACCTTAACAGATTTGGTGATCGCATCGACATCGTCGAACACACCGTAGCTTATGACCACCGTGAACCCGAGATCGGGCTCCTTAAGCGTGATCTCAAGCGTGTTTGCCGTATCCGAAAATGTCCCCGGCAGTCCATCCGGGACCTTCTTTCCCTTAACGATCCTGTACGAATCGTACTTAAGCACGCATGCCTCGTGTCCGCTCTTCGTTCTTATGCGGAAGGCACTGTCCCTGTAATCGCCCGAGCCGTAGGTGGGATACTCCCATGCAAACGCGTCAAAAAACGACATGGTCTCCCTCTCATTTACAGAGGGGGTAAAGGGCGGCTCGTCCGTGCGCATGAGGTAGGTCAGGTCCTTATCCTTAAGGCTTCTCCCGTAATAGACCTGTCCCAGATAGCCCTCGGGCGTGAGCGCGAGCATCATGGTAGAGTTAGGTGTATCAAGCTTGAAAACGCCCGTATTCTCGTAAAAATGTACTGCCATATATATCCTCCGAAGCACCTGTCGTGCTTTATACTATTTTGCTATCACGGACACGAGATAGAAGGGGTTCTTTGCCTCGTTCTTTATAACTACGGTCAGCGTGTGCTCCTTATCCTCCAGCTCGTCAGATACCATCTGAAGGTAGAGGCAGTCGCCCCAGTCCTGGTCGAAATTAGCGTCAAGGGGAACCATCTCCTCCCCGTCTATGTACGCGGCCGCTAACGGAGCATTTCCGTCCTTATATTTTTTGTACTGTATCGCCGCATAAGTTCCCTTAAAAGTAAACGAAACAGATGCTCCTTTGCCTCTTCCCTCCCAGCCGCCGGCGAAGTAATACCATGTGTTTGCCACCGACACCTTATCGGGTGTGAAGC
>DGVE01000076.1 GCA_002395865.1 Lachnospiraceae bacterium UBA4292
CCTTCACCAGCTGTCCGGGCTTATCGGGCAGAAGCACCGATACCGTAAATATCCTGTCGCGCTGGATGAGTCCGTTCTGTACCACGGAGCTCATGGTGATGACATCCATATTTCCTCCGGAGAGGATCGATACGACCTTTTTGCCGCTTACACCGAGATGTCGAAGCGCCGCCACTGTAAGAAGGCCCGAGTTCTCCACGACCATCTTGTGATTCTCTATCATGTCGAGGAAGGATACGATAAGCTCCTCGTCGGGCACGGTTATGATGTCATCGATATTCTCCTGAATGTAAGGGAATATGATATCTCCCGGAGTCTTGACTGCGGTACCGTCGGCTATAGTGGAAACACCCGGGAGCGTGACCACGTGACCGGCAGCGAGGCTCGCCTTCATGCAGGCCGCATTCTCCGGCTCCACTCCTATCACCTTGATCTTCGGATTAAGCTGCTTTGCGAGCGCGGACACGCCCGTGGCCAGTCCGCCTCCGCCGATGGGTACGAGTATGTAATCCACCGTCGGCAGCTCCTTTATGATCTCCATGGCTATGGAGCCCTGTCCGCAGGCGACATCGAGGTCATTGAAGGGGTGGACGAATGTAAGACCCTCATCGGCAGCTATCTGAAGTGCCTTCTCGCAGGCCTCATCGTACACATCTCCGTAAAGTATCACCTCCGCGCCGTAAGACTTGGTGCGGTTCACCTTTATGAGGGGTGTGGATGTGGGCATGACGATGACCGCGCGGCAGCCGTATGCCTTCGCAGCGTACGCGACTCCCTGCGCGTGATTGCCGGCGGAGGCTGTTATGAGTCCGCGTGACCTCTCCTCCTCGCTTAATGTGCTTATCTTGTAATATGCGCCGCGAAGCTTATATGCTCCAGTGTACTGCATGTTCTCGGGCTTAAGATACACCTTATTGCCCGTGCTCTTGCTGAAATAGTCGCTGTAGACCAGCTTTGTAAATGCGGCAACCTCCGAGACCTTCTCGGATGCCTCCTCGAACTTCTCGAGGGTAAGATAATTTTTCTCCATGATCATTCCTTTTATAGCGCGTATTTTTCAAAATCAAACGTATTCACGTCAAATGTATCCTCATCCACAAAGACCTCGGTAAGAAGATCCCATGTGCTCTGCTTCCTGAAGAACTCCGACGTAAACACATCAAACATAGCCTTCGGATCGACAAGTTCGGTCTCTTCGGGCTGCTCTGCGATAGCGGAGGTCTCAGGCTGCGCAGAAGTGGTTTCCGCGGCGGCAGGCTCCGTGACGGGCTCCGGTACGGTCTCGACGATCGGCTCCGGTGCGGCAGGCACCACGATCTCCGGTTCCTCCTCGAATTCTGCCTCCGTGAACAGCGCGTCCACATATGTCTTCGCGTCAAACTTCTGCAGATCCTCTATATTCTCTCCGACACCGATGTATTTAACCGGTATTCCGAGCTCCGACTGTATCGCCACAGCGATACCGCCCTTGGCAGTACCGTCCATCTTCGTGAGGATGATACCTGTGATATCGGCCACCTCCATGAACTCCCTCGCCTGAGAGAGCGCGTTCTGTCCCGTAGTTCCGTCGAGCACTATAAAAGTCTCACGGAACGCGTCCGGATACTCCGTACCTATGATACGGTTTATCTTCTTCAGCTCCTCCATCAGATTCTTCTTGTTATGGAGCCTTCCCGCCGTATCACAGATGAGTATATCGGTATTCTTCGACTTGGCGCTCGATACCGCGTCAAATACCACCGCCGCGGGGTCCGAGCCCTCAGAGTGCGCGATAAATCCAGCGCCCGATCTGTCCGCCCAGGTCTTTAACTGCTCTATTGCTCCGGCTCTGAAGGTGTCCGCCGCGGCCAGTGTCACGGACTTGCCCATCTGTATGAACTGTCCGGCGAGCTTACCTATGGATGTGGTCTTGCCCACACCATTTACACCGATTATGAGAAGAACAGACTTTTTGTTCTCGAAATCGTATGCGTTCTCACCCAGATCCATCTTCTCCTTGATGGTGTTTATGAGAAGCTCCCTGACCGCCTCCGGATCCTTGAGCTTTTGCTCCTTCACCTTCTCCTGAAGCTCGGTTATGATGGCGTCGGTCGTCCTCACGCCTATATCCGCGGTGATGAGTATCTCCTCGAGCTCCTCGTAGAAATCGTCGTCGATCGCTCCGAGTCCGAATATTCTGTTGAGACCTCCGACCAGATTGTTTCTGGTCTTGCTCATTCCGTCAAATAATCTCTTTAAAAATCCCTGCTTTCCGGCCATAACCAACTCCTAATTGTCGAGCTCGCTCTCGATAAGATTTACTGATACGAGCGCAGAAACGCCCTTTTCCTGCATGGTGATTCCATAGAGTCTGTCAGCCATCACCATGGTTCCCCTTCTGTGTGAGATAAGGATGAACTGTGTCCTGTCGGTCAATCTGTGCAGATATCCCGCGAATCTTCCGACATTCGAATCGTCCAGCGCCGCCTCTATCTCGTCGAGGAGACAGAAAGGCGAAGGCTTTAAGTTCTGGATGGCAAAAAGAAGCGCGATGGCTGTGAGGGCCTTCTCTCCACCCGACAGCTGCATCATGTTCTGCAGCTTCTTGCCCGGCGGCTGTGAGATGATCCTTATACCGGCCTCTATGACATCCTCGTCCTCCACGAGCTCCAGTCTTCCGTGTCCGCCTCCGAAGAGCTCGCCGAATACCTTGTCGAACTCCTCCTGTATGCGTGCGAACTGGCTGTTGAACTGCGCTCTCATGCCTGTATCGAGCTCCGCGATGATATTCTTTAAGTTCTCCTCGGCCTTCGTGAGGTCGTCGTACTGTCCCTTCATGAACTCGTATCTGCCGGAGACCTCCTTGTAGTCCTCGATGGCATTTACGTTTACATTTCCCAGAGCCTTAATGGCGTTTTTGATCGAGCCCGTCTGCTTTCTGAGCTCTGCCACGGAAAGAGTAATAGTATCCGTGGGCACGAGCGCCTCCGTAGGCGTCAGCTCGTACTCATCCCACAGATATGCGGTCTTCGCATCCATCTGCTCGTCGATCTTTTCCCTGCGGTTCGTGAGCCTGATGATCTCGAGCTCGAGATCCTTCTGCCTTCCGGTGATATCCTGCTGCTTGGCGAAGAATTCCTTCTGGTCGCTCATGATCACGCTTCTTTCGTAGGAATCATTCTTGACCTTCTCAGCTACCTCTTCCTTTTGCCTCTGCTTCTCGGCCTTCTCACTCTCGAGCGCGTAGATCTGCTCCCTGATGGCAGCTATGGCTTCGTTGGTCGAAGCCGTCCTCTTAAGCAGCGTTTCCTTATCCGCGCAGGCCTGATCCATATCGGACTTTATTCTTATGGCACTGTCAGCCGCAAATTCCTTCTTCTGCTTGATATTCGCAAGCTCTATCCTTACGGATGTGAGCTTTAGTGCAAGCTGTTCCCTTCTGTCCTTCTCCTGAGCGAGCTTTTCCTCATCATCGGAAATGTTCTTCTCGGAGTCGGAGTTCCTCGACTCTATGGAGGCCAGATCAGTGCTGACATCCGCCTTCTGCGCGCGAAGCTGAGCGATCTCCTTATCGATATCGCTGCTCTCGGAGGATACGAGCGCGTACTCCGCATCCGTCCTCTCACTGCTCTCCCTGATACCCGAGATACGCATATCCACGGTGTTCTTTTCAAGGATCAGCTTCTGTATGCTGTCGGAGAGGTCCTTCTCCTCACGGGTAAGGCAAAGCAGCAGGTTCTCGAGCCTGGTCGCCTTAAGTTCTGCCGCATCCAGATCCTTTTTGGCCTGTGAAGCGGTACTCTCGAGTGCCTCTATCTCGTTCTTTCTTCCGAGAAGGTTGCCGGTGTTTTTAAAGCGTCCGCCGGTGAGTGATCCTCCGGGCGCAAGCAGCTCGCCGTCCAGTGTGACGATCCTTAACTTATAGCCCGAACGCTTGGCAGCAGCGGCCGCGTTATCCATATTGTCGAATACAAGGGTCCGTCCCAGAAGAGAAACGATGGCACCCTCGTACTTTTTGCCATACTCTACAAGCTCGGAAGCAATGCCCAAAAAGCCCGTGTCCTTCACAGCCTCCGCCGTACCCTGTCTGCTCCCGAAGGCATCGAGAGGCAGGAAGGTCGCGCGGCCCAGATTGTTATCCTTAAGGTAACCTATGAGTCGCTTGGCAGTCTGAGTATCATCTGTAACAATATTGTTTATCGCTCCGCCGAGAGCGATCTCTATGGCGGTCTCGTAGCCCTGACCGGCTTTTATGAGATTGCCCACAACTCCGCAGATCCCCCGGCCGCCTCTTTCCATGATGCGCTTGACGCCCACGGGATAACCCTCGTACCTCTCCTCAAGGTTCTTGAGGGACTCGGCCTTTGAAAGCGAAAGCCGGTACTCCTGCGAGAGAGCGCCTCGCTTTTCATTCAGCTCCTTCAGCTCGGCGTCGGTCTTCTTCCTCTTGTCCGAGACCTCCAGATACTTCTTTCTTCCGGAGTCGATTCTCCTTGAAAGGTCCTCCTGATCCTGCTTTTGGGTCGAAAGCTCCTGCGCGAGTGTCTGCGACTCGCTCTTAAGCCTCAGCGCTCTCGAGGAGATCTCTCCCTTTCTGAGGAGCAGCTGTTGCTCGAGACCCTCGAAACGGCTCAGCTTGCTGGCTGCGCCTGTCTTTTCGCTGAGCAGGTTCATCAGCTTTGCTTTGCTCTCCTCGACTGACTTCTGATGCTTGGCGATCCTTATGTCTAAAGCCGCGAGAGTATTTTCCGCGTCATACTCGTCGTTTATGAGAGATCTCTCCCTCTCCGCGTTATCCCTTACGGTCTTCTCAAGCTCCTTCTGCTCATCCTTCGCTTTCTTCTCGGCAGCGCAGGCGTCGTCGTATCTCTCGCCGAGGTGCAACAGGTTCGTGTTCTCCGTGTTTATCTGCTCGCCGAGGACAGCTATGCGGCCCTCCGCCTCCTGTATGGACACGGAGAGATCGTTGAACATGGCGTTGCCCTCCTCGATATCCTTCTCGAGCCGAGCCATCCTGTTGTTTACATCCTCGTACTTGTGGACGAGCTCCTCGCCCTCTTTCTTAACTTCCTCTATGTGACCGTTTACGATCTCGGTATTCTTCTCTATCTCCTCGAGTTCCTTCGCGTTCTTATCATACTCGAGAGTAAACAAAGAAAGGTCCAGTCCCTTTAGCTCGTCGCGGTACGCGAGGTATTTCTTCGCATTCTCCGACTGGCGGGCCAGAGGTCCCACCTGCTTCTCAAGCTCATTTATGATATCGGTAACTCTCACGAGATTCTCGTGTTCGCTGTCGAGTCTTTTAAGTGTCTCGCGCTTTCTGCGCTTGAATTTTACTATACCCACAGCCTCGTCGAAGAGCTCACGTCTCTCATCGGGCTTGTTGCTGAGGATCTTGTCGATCTGACCCTGTCCGATGATGGAATAACCCTCCTTGCCGATGC
>DGVE01000150.1 GCA_002395865.1 Lachnospiraceae bacterium UBA4292
CCCAGTCAGCCTGATATCTGTCCATGGTCACCTTCATTCTGCCGCCGCCTGAGGCTATGCAGCAGTTGAAGTCAGCGCCGTTGAGCTCCGCGATGAAATCCTCGAGCTGCTTTACATAGATGAGTGCGCTCGTAGCGGGAACATCACGTCCGTCGAGAAGGATGTGCACGCGCACCTCCTTAACGCCCTCCTCCTTCGCCTTCTTTATCATGCAGATAAGGTGTGAGATATTTGAATGTACGTTTCCGTCGGAGAGAAGTCCGAGGAAATGAAGAACTGAATTCTTGCTCTTTACGTTTGCAAGGGCCTCCCTCCACGAATCCGAGGCGAACATCTTGCCGTTCTCGATGGACTCGTTCACAAGCTTGGCGCCCTGTGAATAGATCTGACCGCATCCGAGTGCGTTGTGGCCGACCTCCGAGTTACCCATGTCGTCGTCTGAGGGAAGTCCTACAGCCGTTCCATGAGCCTTTAATCTGGTGTTGGGGCAGGTCTTTAAGAGCTCATCCAGCACCGGTGTATTGGCAGCGGTCACTGCATCGCCGATATGGCTGGTGCTGAAGCCCACTCCGTCCATTACGATCAAAACAACCTGTTTTCTGTTATTCATGCTATTTACCTTTCCGCAGACATACTTGATTATGATCGGCTTACTGTCAGTCAGCCTGTAAAACGGCGCCGTGCCTGCCCGGGCGCCGAATAATCCGCTTTCCTGCTTTATCAGTCCCTACCGAAAAGCCGCATAGTACTATAGCACATAATTCGTGCCTTTTCAATAGTCAGCACCCCGGACTTTTATCTACTTATCTGCCGAAACCAAGCTGTCGAGCCTGTCGCACATCAACACCTTTACAGCCGTATCGAATGCGATCTGAAACCCTTTCGCTTTGTTGTCGCTCATGTTAAAGCCTTTCTATTGACATAATCTAAATAATGTAACATAATGGTGCATATCACAGTAACCGTCCCGGCTAAGTATTCAGTTTCAGATCTGTATACCGATCTGTACATACCGGAGGCGATATTCAAAGAGGAACACATGGAATCCAAGAAACAATATCTGTTCGAAAAAATGCACCCGGTAAAAGCTCTGGCGATCATGTCCCTGCCGACTATAGCGAGCCAGCTGATCATACTTATATACAATCTTGCGGACACATGGTTCATCGGACGCACAGATGACCCTTACAAGATCGGAGCATCCTCTCTGGCACTCACCATCTACATGGCCATCGTGGCCATTGCAAATATCTTCGGTGTCGGCGGAGGCAGCCTTATGGTTCGCCTCTTTGGTGAGAAAAGGACTGACGAAGCCAGAACGGTTGCCGGCTACAGCGTGACCATGGCAGTTATCTGCACCGCAGTGTTATCGGTTCTGCTGCTGATATTCTCTGAGCCGCTCCTGAAGCTCCTCGGTGCAAGCGACGAAACTCTTACATATGCCAAACAGTATGTTCTGGCCACCACGGTGGTCGGCGGTATCCCCACAGTTCTCTCCATGTGCATGCCGATGCTCATCAGAAACACCGGTTATTCCGCACTGTCCGGCTTCGGTATCATACTCGGAAGCCTTGTAAATATCGGTCTCGACCCGCTCTTCATGTTCGTGCTCCTGCCCTCAGGCAATGAGGTCCTCGGAGCAGGCATAGCAACAGCGCTGTCGAATCTGATCTCGGTCATCTATTTCATTATCATATTTGTGAAGCTGAAAGACAGGACCGTGCTCTGTATCCCCCGCAGGCTCGAAAAGCCTTCCCGCGAGGCACTTCGCTCCCTGTACTCTGTCGGTATCCCTGCGGCGTTCGGCATCTTCCTGTACGATCTGGTCACCATAATGCTCAACCGTCTGAGCGCGGATTACGGAGATATCCAGCTCGCAGCCATGGGCATTGTCCTTAAGCTTGAGCGAATACCCGTCTACATGGGTATCGGTGTCTGCTTCGGAATGGTACCCCTGGTCGCATATAACTACGGCGCGAAAAACAGAGCGCGTATGGACAGATTTTTACTGCTCACATCTATCTGGGTGACATGTTTATCCGTCTTAAGCACCATCATGTTTCTGTGCATCCCGGACCGCCTCGTATCGCTCTTCATATCCGACGCGTCGACCGTCGGCTATGGTGCGGATTTTCTGGTCGGAAGATGTATCGCCCTCCCCTTTATGATGGTCGGCTACATCATCACGAACTACCTGAACGCGATAAATAAAGGCAAGGTATCGTTCATACTTGCCCTTATAAGACATCTCGTGATCATAATACCGATAATGCTCCTCATGAACAGCTTAAACGGCATGAACGGTCTCATCATGAGCCAGCTCGTCGCCGATGTAATTAACACCACCGTGGCGTGCCGCATCTTCGCGAGTGTCTACAAAAAGACTGCCGCAAGGATATAGCCGCGTCACCTGATCTATTGCAATAAAGGTTGTAATAGTGTATACTTCGAAATACAATGACATAAAAGGAGTAATACCATGGATCTTATACCCAGTTTTTCAGTCGACCACACAAAAATAGTACCCGGCATCTTTATCAGCAGACAGGATGAGATCGACGGGCGGATAATAACGACCTATGACGTAAGGGTCACCAGACCCAACCGCGAGCCCGCCGTGGATGTGGCTGCCATGCATTCCATGGAGCATATAATCGCGACATATCTGCGAAATGACCCCGTCTGGAAGGACGAGGTGATCTACTGGGGTCCCATGGGATGCCTCACAGGCTTCTACCTTATCCTGAAGGGCAGCCGCACTCCCCGCGAGATACACGATCTGCTGGTTCGAGCCTTCAGATCGGTATCCGGTTACGACACCGTACCAGGCTCGAATGTTGAGAACTGCGGCAACTATCTCATGCACAATCTCTGGCTGGCCAAATACTATGCCGAGAGATTCGCGGACTATCTCGAGCAGCACGCGGACGATGAAGCCATATTCGAATATCCCAAGGCCGAAAGACTTATCACCGACGATGGGCGAGGTTTCTTCGATTCATAAAAGCATAAAAACAGTTTCCGGGAGCATCTCACGCCCCCGGATTTTTTCACAGATATTTGATTACAAATCTTGTCTTGCCGATATCGGTATCCACAGAGATATAACCGCCATCCTGCTCGACTATCGTTTTCGACAGCGCCAGACCAACGCCTACACTATCCCTTGAAGAATTCTTACCCTTGTAAAAACGTTCAAATGCGTGTCTCATGTCCTCTTCGTCCATGGGTTCTCCGTCATTTATCACGCTTACAGCTGTGTATACATCATTACTCTCAAGAAAGATGTGCACATCGGAAGCTGCGTGCTCGACTGCATTTTTAATGATGTTGACCAAGGCCTCCGCCTGCCAGAACGGGTCACAGGAAAACATACCGTCCCTGCCGCTGATCTCAATAGCGATATTTTTCAGATCAGCCAAAGCCTCGACCCTCTCTACCGCCTCTGAAACGATCATCCTTAATGACACTTCCTGCTTTATCATCTTTTCCGTACCCGCCTCCAGCTTTGACATTTTCAGTATCAGCTGGACAAGAGAGCTTATCTTTATGACATCCCTTCTGGCGTTTTTGATCAGTTTTTCTCGCAGCAGCGCATCCTCTTTGCACATCGAAAGATTATCGAGCGCAATACTGAGCGATGTTATAGGTGTCTTCAACTGGTGCGAAATATCGGATAATGCATCCTTTAATATGAGCTTATCGTTATTGGCATTCTCTCCCGCCTCCCTCAGCGTCACCATCGTTTTATAGATCTCATTCTGAAGCGCAGAGAGCTCATCTTCGGTATCGTTGCCGATATCCAGACTGTAATCACCCGCGTTTATTCGTCTGATATCCTGCGTTATATCCGCGATCTTTCTCCTTGTATGCGTTTTTATATACAGCGACATGATCACTGGGACCGCCAGACCTCCGATAATGATCACCGCAAGCAGGAGCATATATCTCCACCTGTAGCTCTCAAGCACAGCTATGGCAGGTTCCTCGTTAGGATCGATACCGTATCTTTCCAGAAAGTGCCGGTCAACTGTTTTGTCTGCAGACAAAACAGCCATGATATCAGCCGCATCCAGTTCGGGATACTTCGCAACAAGCGCGTCGCAGATATTCTCTATCTTTTCATTTACGGTTCGGATGTAGCTTTTGTATGCCATGTCATAGGTAAGCGTTGCAAGGCACAACACGACGGCTATACAGATTAAATAACACAAAATATACTTTTTAATCTCCTTCAGCCCCCTTTGTATCTACGCGATAGCCTACACCCTTGATCGTCGTGATTATGTCCGCGCCAAGTTTATCCTTTATCCGCTTCATATATACCGTCACAGTGTGATCGTATACGTCATTTCCTGTCGCTTCCCATATAAGATCAATGAGCTCGCTTCTCTTCACGGCCTTGTCATGATTTTGGAAAAGCATATGAAGTATCCTGAGCTCGATATTTGAAAACCGGATCAGCTCTCCGTTTCTTGTGAGTTCCATCCTTTCAATATCATACGAGAACTCGCCCACACTCAGAACTGTCTTCTTCTCGAAGCGCATGAGAGTTCTTTGCACTCTGGCTATCAGCTCCCTCACGGAAAAGGGCTTTGTGATATAGTCCTCAGCTCCCATGTTAATGCCTTTCACCACATCGTCCTCTCCATCTCTGGCGGTAAGAAATATGGCCGGCAGTTTCATCCCGGATAAAGTGTCTCTGTAAAATTTAAATCCGTCTCCGTCGGGAAGCTTCACATCCAGAAGTACAAGACCTATGTTCTCATTGTCCATAAGAGCACGTGCCTTACCGATATCCGTCGCGGCAAGGAGCGGTATACCTGCATTTTCAAAAGCGATAGTTATTCCTTCGGTTATATTATCGTCGTCTTCTACCAGTAATACTTTCCTCATTTATATATTCTCGTTCTTTATTGTATCGATAATGTTTCTGTTGTTCACCTTTACTACAGCCATTTCCATTATAACATACATCGTTACAAATACAATCACGATGTTAAGAACAATTCCGGTCACAGGAAGCGAAAACGCTATCATGTCGCCAAAGGTTATCTCATAATAGTATAGCACGCCCGACAGTATGCAGCCCGCCGGAACGCCTATCATAAGAGCCTTTCCCCCTACGAAAAGTGCTTCCAGCCGCATCATTTTTCTGAATTCTCTGCTTGTCATTCCAATACTTTTAAGGGACGCGAATTCACTCATTCTCAGTTCTACACCCGTAGTCACGGTATTGATAATATTTGTTATTCCTATCAAAGCAATGACTGCTATCAATCCATATGCCACCGTGGATACGAGAGATATGATCGACCTGGTTTTTTTTATCTCACTGTCATAATTCTGCACTCGTGCATTTATATTATTATCGGCAATGTAGTTGCTTATCGCATCCTGAACTTTCTCTGCATCATCGGCCATATAAAATACCGCCGTATTGCTCTGTATATCCCCGAAGGCATAGAAATCGGATATACGTGTAATGATCATAGTGTTTTGGTATCTTTTGAGTCCAAATGGCCTCCTGTCAGTGACCGCATCAAGATATATCTTCCTTTTCACCACTTTCATTCTCCCGTTTACCGCATCGGTCTCGCCTTCTGCTAAGCCCTGATACCTTATCACTATGCTGTCACCGGACTTATAATCAAGTATCTTCCCTTCGCCTTTTCGTTTTTTTCCATCCTCAGTTTCCCAGGTGAACTCCCCACTGTCCACCATTATAAAACAGGGGTCTGCGCTTTGTGTATCCACCCCTATCGCGGCCGCATATGCATCAAACTCGGCATCAGATATGCCATAGAGCGGAATGAAGTGATCTTCTCTGTTCAACTCAAAATCGGGTGTATTCGCCATCAGCTTCTCATAATTGCTGTCATATCTCGGTAAACTCGTATATGCATTCACAGTATCGATCGCGACCACCTGTTTGTTATCGGACATATCAAAGAAGTTCTGTATCTCCGGAGCATTCTGCTTTATGTCATATAACCATACATAAAGATTATAATCCAGATGTTCATATGAAAGTCCAACTATCTTAAGCCCCATATCCACGCCGAATGATGTGACGATAAAGACTATCGTGCAGATGATTATCGAAACTACCGTCGTCCTGTATTTTCTTCCATTTCTCTGCATCGCCCTCTTCGCTATGACTCCTCCTATGCCCCATATTTTTTTTATCCAGGGAGCTTCCCTGAAGTTTCTTCTGCTACTCTTAATATCCGCATGGCCTCGCATAGCACTTATCGGAGCTATGGAAGACGCCTTTTTTGCACATCCCAGAGCAGAAAAATACACAGTCAATACCCCGAGTATTATCGAGATCGCCACCGCCGGCAGGGATAATCTATACACAATACCAAATGGCATGATTCCCTGCAGCATTTTATCAGCTATCCTGATCGTAAGATATGAGAGCCCTGCGCCGGCAGCCAGACCCAGCGGCAGTCCGATCGCTCCCATATACACAGCCTCTGTCAGCACGCATTTTCGCAGCTGTTTTTTTGTTGCCCCTATCCCCGAGAGACTTCCGTACTGTTTAGTCTTTTCTGACAATGATATATCGAAGCTGTTTTTTATACAGTATACCGATGTAAACAAAATTATGAGGGCTATTACTGTTCCGATTATCAGAATCAGCCTCGTGTAATAGTCGTCAAGATTCAGGCTCTCGGCGTTGATCAGGTTGTATCTTGTTATAACCTTGTAAGGAGCGGCATTTACCTCCTCATAGTAACCGAAGTATTCTCCGTTTACATACTTCTCATACTTATCCGGATCAAGCCCCAGTATGCCTGCCGCGATTCTGTCACTTTTTCCAAGCACCGAACGGTAAAGTCTGACTAAGACCATCATCTTTCCCTGAGGCTTCTCCTTGTATGTCAGAAATGTATAGCCCGGGTCTTCGTATTCCTCCACGCCTCCGTTCCGGTCGATAATTCCTACCACCTTGTATGTATGTGATACGGCATCCTCAACATAGTAATCCGGAAGCTTCTCCTCCGTCTCGGAACCGGGTACTGCCTCCATAGAAACCTCTTCCATCGCCGCTGGCTCTTCTTCCCAGCCGACAAGGGTTCCGACTTCAAGATCGATGGAATCCCCTACCTTGATGGAAGATCCGCCCATCTGTCTCAGATGCACCGCTATAGCGATCTCATTTTCATTTTCCGGATATCTGCCTGATACGATGGAAAATCCCAGCCGACCCATGGAGGTGCTGTCCGTTGCCAGTATCTTCGCATAGTGTTTATCGTTCGTCTTTACATCGTCCAAGTATGCGTATCCCAGTTCTTCAACCTTCATGATGCTCTCTATGGCAACATTCTGTTCGAAATCCCTGATATGCTCATCATCGACATACATAAACATATAGTGATAATCGCCGTTTTGATACTTGTCGTATGTGATGATACTCTCGCGAAGTGAAACCGCCACCGTAGATACGACCACTATAAGAGCGACCGCCAGCGTGATTCCGATGATTGTGACAATACTTCTCCTTTTGTTAAGCTTCAAATTTCTTAAAGCCAGTTTACCTGTTATCTTCATCACTGCCCCTGTTCTGCGATCCTTCCGTCTTCCATTCTGATTATTCTGTCCGCACATCTGGCCAACTCAAGATTATGCGTGATCATTATTATCGTCTGTGCATACTTTTTGTTCGTTTTTTTCAGAAGTTCAACGATCTCATTCCCCGCTTTGGTATCAAGATTACCTGTCGGCTCGTCAGCCAGAATAATGGATGGTCTGGCTATGAGTGCACGCCCTATTGCAGTCCGCTGCTGTTGTCCTCCGGATAATTCATTCGGAAGATGTTTTCTCCTGTCCGTAAGTCCCAGAAGCGCGAGCATTTCGTCGATCTCGGCTTCATCCACGCTCCTTCCGTCCAGTTCCAAAGGCAGAGATATATTTTCCTCGACATTCAGTATCGGTATCAGATTGTAGAACTGATATATGATACCTACCTGCCTTCTTCTGAAGATCGCCAGTGCATCATCTCTCAGTTTATATATATCTTTCCCTTCCACAAACACTTTACCCGAAGTCGGTCTGTCTACTCCGCCCAACAGATTCATAAGCGTGGACTTACCCGACCCGCTGGCTCCGATTATCGCAACAAACTCCCCCTTGTTTACCGAAAACGATACATCGTCCAGAGCGATCACCTCTGCATCGCCCTTTCCATATACCTTTTTCAAATGTTCCGCTCTTAAGATCTCCATGTTCTTCTCCTTTATTCCATGATGACCATATGATATCACGTCGCCTGTTACAGGTAGGTTACTTTTCTCATGAAATTCAAAAAACGGGAGCCTCACGCCCCCGGAACTTTTGTTTTTATATTCGGATTTCTGAGTATCATAACGATCAGCGGAATGACCATCACACACCAGACTATAGGTTCTGCCCATATGACGCCCATATATCCCAGTCTCGGAACCAGAAAAGACACTATGAGTATCTTCCCGACGCACTCGATGGTGCTTGATACTATTGGTGTAATGTGATCACCGAGCCCCTGCAGCGAGTTTCTGAGGATGCAGATGGCCAGGGGCACAAGGTAGAGCGCCGTGTCAACGCGAAGGTACAGGACCGCCGCATCGACACTCTCCCTGGTAATGTCGCCGCACACGAGCCGTATCAGAAGGTCGCCTGTCAGATTTACACACAAAACCACCAGAATACACCATATAGTGCCGATAAAAAGTGCCTGCTTAATGCCCTCTCTCACTCTGCCCTTGAGTCCGGCGCCGAAGTTCTGGCTGCAGTATATCGCCATCGTCTGGCCGAGCACCGCAAACATCATCATGTAGACCTCAGTGAGCTTTCTGGCTGCAGTCTGGGCCACTATGTATACGGTTCCGAGGCCGTTGATACCGCTCTGAAGAGAAACCGTCCCGAGGCTGACCAGACAGCTCATAAAACCCATCGACAGGCCGGAGCCAAGTACGATCATTATCATGTGCGAGTTTAGTTTCAGATCCTCCTTAGAGAGCCTGAGGACGCTGTATCGCTTCAGCATGTAGATGAAGCTTGCCAGACCAGCTACAGACTGCGCCACAACCGTGGCTATCGCGGCCCCCTCCACTCCAAGCTCCATTACCTTTATGCAGAAGATATCACCCGCGATATTCAAAAGCACGGAAATAAAGAGGAACACCGTGGGCATCACCGTATCGCCCAGAGCCCGAAGAAACGCCGCGCAGATGTTGTAGACCATGGTCATGGTCACGCCCGCGAATATTATAAAAATATATCTGTATGACAGCGAAAAGACCTTTTCGGGCACATTCAGAAGTTTTAATATCGGTGTAAGGCAGGAAAGAGTGGCGACGGTTATGACCGCAGATATCGCAAATCCCGCCGTGAGCGATGCCGCTACACTTTTTCGAAGGTTTCGCTCCTCGTGAGCGCCGAAATATCTGGCCACGATCACCGCGAAGCCATTCGTAAGGCCTGTCATAAATCCGATGACCAGTCCCGACAGAGCTGTAGTCGCGCCTACCGCGCTCAAAGCATCCTCACCGAGAAGGGTACTCACTATCCTGGTGTCAGCCATGCTGTAGCAGAGCTGCAGCACATATCCTATCATTACCGGCAACGCAAATGACAGTATGACGGTCACCGGTCTTCCTTTTGTCAGATCACGCATGTCTGTTCCATCTCAAAACACGAATAATGTCACGGCCGGGAGGGATCCTCCATGTCAGATATTTCGCGTTTTTATGTTAAAATAATATGTAGAGTCCTGTTATATACATGTCAGTTCCAAAAGGTCCTGCGCTGTCCAGTCCGTTGGCCTTTGCCCCCTCTATGTCCTGGTCGCGGCACCTATGTGATCAAAATAACCATACAGTTCAAAATGCTGCAGGATCCTTACCGCAAATTCATACGGACAGCCTGTCCAACAAATGTCCAACGAATTTCAAAATCTCATTTTTATTTATACAGGTTCTCCACGCCTTCCACAAAGTCAGCTGCTTCTTTTAACTCCAGAAGTTCTTTTACATCATCGCCGTATTTTTCTTCTATCAGCTTTGCGAACGCGTCATCTATGGCAGAAAGGACGTCATCTGCGGTGATATCTCCATTTATACCGGATGGAAAGTTTATATAAATGTCACGAGCCGGAGAGGTCGATATCTCGTACCAGTCGTGCAGATCGTGAAGGTCGACTATATAGTTCTTGTACCATTCGGGTCTGGCCTTGGAGTAGTATATGACCTCGAGCATTGCATCGCCCTTTCCAAGAGGGATGACGACGGATGTATAAATCGAATCTCCGATGGGGTCTGCGAGATGCCCTTCTTTTACAGAAAATGAGTTTGCAAAAGTATAGCTGCCGATGCTGTTAATGTTGTCAAACAGAGCCGAGCCGCCCTTATCTACGCGAACGCCGGCAAACTCCACGCCCGAAAGACTCTCACAGCCGCCAAACATCATGTTGTATAAAGTATCCTCGCCAATGTCGAAGGACACCTGCGCGCCTTTAAGAGATGTGCAGCCATAATACATTTCGGTACAGTTTTTTACAGTTCCGCTTATCCTTACATCCGCCGACATAAGGGCGCTGCAACCGTAAAACATCCTCTGCACATATTCGGGCGGGTCCGCAGAAAAATACACATTCACATGGTTCAGCTTTTTATCCTCTGTAAACATATATGCGGCGCTCTCGATATGACTTCCCGAAAGCGTCACATCGGCGCTCACCAGAACGTCACATTCCGCCAGAAGAAATGAGACATCTCTCACGTCACCCATATCAAGCGACACCTTTGCATCCTTGATATTATTCATTCCGGTGAAGATACCTGCAGAAAGGTTTACGCACTGTGCCCCGTCTTTGCCGTTATCTCTTTTGCAAACAAGCTTTGCGTTCACGACAAGCTTGTCAAAAGCCGGAGTATCCTTCGAAGTCCATGGCGTATCATACACGTACTGATTTTTCCCCAGAACATATTCCGTCGCATAATAGATTCTGTTTATATACAGGCAGCCGCCGTCGACATAGTAATCCCTCTCATCTTCCGTTTCGTTCTCGGTGACAGATCCGGATTCGGGGATGTTTACTGCCTCGGAGATCATTTCGGTCTCCTGCGTTTCTTTCACCCCATCTTTTTCAGAACATCCGCCGATAAACAACGCCACACACAGCATGGCCGGCATGGCAGATCTTTTGAGCATCTTAAATATACTCCAACGATAATGTTCACAAGTATTTCCTGCTTCCATATTTTCATGCTGTGGTAATCCAGTCGGTTCGAATAATGATTTCATTCTTTTATAACCACTCCCCTCAACTCCTTCTTAACTACACCGATGCGGCATTATTCACTACTTCTGCGCCGTTGACAGTTACCTTGTAAACGGTGTCGTCGTAGTTGAGGCCCAATGCCTTTGCGCTTGCCTGATTTTCTCTTACGAAGTATGTCTTAGTAAGACCTTCCTCTGCAGCCTTCCATGTGCCTATGCTGTCAAATACTGCCACGCCGTCGGTGCCTGTTGTGATCTGGCCGGCTGATGTAGCCGTCGCCCATTCCGTTCCTGTCCAGACGTCGAACTTAAGTCCGGAAACGGGAGAGTTGTTATTATCGGCATCGGTCTTGTAGACACCGAAGATACCGCAAAGCACCT
>DGVE01000036.1 GCA_002395865.1 Lachnospiraceae bacterium UBA4292
ATACCACCGATAAGAGAGGTGATGAATACGTAGATGAAGATGGGCTTGAGAAGCGGCATGGTGATGAGCCAGAATCTCTGTCTTGAGTTCGCGCCGTCGACCTCGGCTGCTTCATACAGTGAAACATCGATACCCATGATACCGGCCATAAGAAGAATGGTGGTGTTACCGAACCACATAAGGAAGTTCATAAATCCTACAAGAATTCGTGTACCCCATACGGTATCGAAGAAATTAAATCCATCCTCAACCCATCCAAACGAAACAATGAGCTGTGTGATGGCGCCGCGTGAGTTGAACAGTGAGAAGAACAACATTGCGAAGGCCGCAGCCATTATAAGGTTCGGAAGATAGATAACTGTCTTAAAGAATCTCTCGCCCTTGAGCTTAAATCTGGTATCAGAGAACCACGAGGCAAGCAGCAGGGAGACAAGTATCTGCGGTACAAAGCCGATGATCCACATGATCATCGTATTCATACCATAATCAAAAATACGAGAATCGGAGAAGAGCTTCACATAATTGTCAAAGCCGATAAAATCCGGACCTACCCACCTCAATCCTTCTCTGTAATACCTGAAAAAGCTGTAATAGAAAGTACTGCAGAGAGGAACAAGATTAAATACGATATACACGAGGAAAAAGGGTATCAGGAAAATGTATCCCCATTTATTATAACTGACGGCACCGTGTTTTCTGACGCCTGTCTGACTTGAATTCTTCGCCATAATAACTCCTGTTTGTAAAAAACATGCCTGCCCATTCGAGCAGGCATGTATGGTTTAACTAAATTTCTATCTCAGTGACTGAAATTACTTCTCAAGTCCGGGATACTTTGTAAGGATGTTCTGATAGAAAGCCTCTACACACTCCTCATATGAAGAAGTGCCAGCGAAGTAAGCCTTCATAGCCTTCTGGAACTCCTCGTTGCAGCCCTGATCATAAGATGTAAGGTTGCTGAGGTTGATCTTCTTTGCGCCTTCAGCGTAAAGGCCAAGAGGGTTCATACCGCCAAGGATGTATGACTTGTAATCAGACTTAGCCATCTCTTCCATAGCTGACTGGTTGTTTACGAAATCATCATATGTCTCAACGATCTTCTTCATATTAGCAGCATCGCAAGTAAGAGACTTCATGATCTTTGTGATCTCAGTTGCATTATCTGTACCTGTTGCTGCGCACATCCATGTACCGCCCCAATAGAAGCTCTGAGGACCGTTGCAAGCGCCCCAAGCACCCTTGTTAGCTACGTTGTTAGGATTGTACTCGATCTTATTTCCCTTATCATCAACACCGAGATCCTTGCTGGGATCATCAGTCTGGAAACCAAGGCAGAAGTTGACCAGCCAAGCCGGTCCGAATACGCAGAAGCATCCGCCGTCTGTAGCGTTCTTGTAGCCATCCCAAAGATCATCGTTCTTGGTAGCCTTCATATCGAAGATAGCCTTTGAGCTCTCAGCCCATGCCTTAAGGTTGTCATCGATCTGGATCTTCTTGCCATCAACCCACTTCTTGGTTACGTTGTTAGAGTAAACACGATATGAGTCGTTAACTGAAGACTCCATCAGATAGCCGGCGTCAGCCATCTTCTTAGCTGTATCCTGGAACTTATCCCAGCTTGATACATACTCCTGAACCTTTGCAGGATCGTCTGTTCCGAGAACCTCCTTAGCGATCTCTCTGTTGTAGAAGAGAAGGCCGGGGCAAGCCTGCCATGAAACACCCTTAAGAGTTCCCTTAGAGTCTTTCATGATGTCCTGTGTGTAAGCGTACTGATTCTTGATGTCGTCAGCTGATAAGAACTGAAGAACATCCATTGTATACTCGGTATCAACATACTTAAGAGCGTAGTCAGCCTCAACCAGGAAAAGGTCAACCTTGTCATCAGCTGCAGCAGTAGCCTGCTTCTCAAGAGCCTTATCAAGAGCATCCTGATATGCGTTGTTGTCTGAAGCAACCTGTGTGATCTTAACGGTTACATCGCCGAGCTTACCACCCTCAAGAGGCTTCTCCTTATTGTTCGGAACATATCCGTCTACAAGGAACAGTCTTGTAGCGAACTCCTCATTCCAAACACGGATGTTGAGTACCTTACCTGTGCTCTCAGCCTTCGGAGCATCGGTAGTAGCACCTGTGTCGCCGCCCTTTGAGCAGCCTGCAAGAGCAGATCCAGCCATCAGTACTGCAAGTGCACCGGCTGAAACTCTTTTGAAGTTTTTCATACTTTTCCTCCTTTTGCGGTCACTGTCCGTGACCACGTATGAAATCTTACGGATCACTATTGATCCGACATGCTGAAATAATACATCATTTTAGCCAAAAATGCAACCCGATTTTTGTAATTTTTTGCTTTTTGCGACATTTTACCAAAAATCAGGCGGCGTATATTGCTATACGCCGCCTTTTTTGTGCATTATGACGAAAAGGTTGCAATCGAAATCGTTTAACGCAGCGATAAAACGGGGTTTTTTTGCAACATTTTCCTAATATTCGTCAACAAGTTCGCGTCCTTTGACCAGTCCGAACACTCTGTTCTGGATGCCGGTGGTGATATATGCCAGAATGGAAAAACCCATCATCGCAAGCACAAAACCAAGGTACATAAAGAGCTCAGGTATCACAAAAAAAATACCGATACCGATCACCCACAGAAGAACGATAAGGACGCTCCATCTGACATAAGTCACGCCGACTATCAGGCCGTTTTTAGCAAGAGTCGGAAGATCGTTCTCAAATTTTGCTATGATTCCGAAGTAAAAGCTCATAAAGCACAGTGTTCCGAAGGCCAGAGCGCCGAATACAGAAAAACCGACTATCATCAGCACGATGGACGGAGCCGAAAGAGACCATATAAAGCCCACCGCAGCCATCGACAAAAAGGCAGCCGAAAATATCTCACCGAGAATTCCCGCTATGAGATTATCCCTGTACGCGCGAAAAAAAACCGAGGTCACTCTCACATCATCACTTCTGTGAAGCTCAAACATCACGGAATTTAAAGCCGCCAGAGAAACCCCTGCGGTAAGGACAGGCAGGCACCCCACTATAAACCAGAAGTTTGCCATAAAATACGTTCCCAGCTTATTCAGTCCTCGGTTGAAGGCGTGTTCCTGATCGAATATCTTCACATTCTGTTTCGGTCTTTCACTCTTCTCAGCCTCAGCCTCCGCCGTCAGCTTTTTTTCGTTTATCGGTCTCTCCTGCACTGCCGGCACGTCCTCTTTGACTTTTTCTTCCATCTTTTCAAGTTCAATGCGCATATTACACCATATCCTGTTATAAAACTCAAGGGGGAGATATACTCCCCCTGATAAATCACACTATTTTTCCGACCGAATCGCCCTCGATGAGATGACCTGCCACCAGAATGCTCTCCGTTTTGGTTCCCTCCTGGTTCTCTATCCTCTCTATGAGCTTCTGCGCGGCAAGTCCGCCGATCGATGCGGTATCCTGCGCTATGGTCGTGAGCCTGGGGGTGATCACCTGGCCGAGTCTCGCGCCGTCATAACCCATGACCGAGATGTCGCCGGGTATGGTAAGACCCATATCCGTTATTGCTCTTATGCCGCCCATAGCTGCCAGATCGTCGGGATAGATGATGCATGTGGGCTTATCCTGCGAATTCAGAAGCTGTCTGGTGCATTCGAAGCACTCGTCCGCGTCCAGATAGTCCGCCTCGAGTATCATGCTCTCATCAGGCTCTATGCCGTGCTTTTTAAGGGTTGACCTGTAGCTCGTCAGACGTGCCGAGGTGGTGGCCGAAGGCTTGCCGTGGATGTAGGCTATCTTTCTGTGGCCCCTGACTATGGCATACTCCACCAGCTCCTCCATGCCCTTCGCATTGTCCGATACCACCGATGAACACTCATTGAACACGCGGTCTATCGTGACGACGGGTATGGAGCCTGTTATCATCTCCTCTATCTGAACGGTGTCGTTCGACATGCAGGCAATGACTATGCCGTCCACTCCCCTGCTTCGGCACCTCTCGTAGTAACTGAGATCATGCACGGTATGATTGTTGCTTATGAAGGTTATGTCGTAATCCCTGTCCTCGGCGCTCTTTCTGAAGCCCTCGAGAACATTTGAGAAATATGAGTGGGTCAGACCGCTGTGAGCCTCATCCGAGAAGATGACTCCCAGGTTGTAGGTCCTGTTGGTCTTCAGCGCACGCGCAGCGGTATTCGGCAGATAACCCATATTCTTGGCTGTCTCCCTTATGCGCTTCGCTGTGGCGGCTCCCACATCCGAATGGCCGTTCAGCGCCTTGCTTACAGTCGCGACCGATACATTGCATTCACGCGCAACATCCTTTAGTGATGCCATATTATGCCCCCCCCGGCAAATGTTCTAAACGGCAGATCAGCCGATAACTCTCACCTTAAGTACACCGTCCAGGGCAGATGCCTTCTGAACGAAATCGGGGCTCACCTTATCCGCAACATCGAACAGAGCGTATGAGTACTCGCCGCGGCTTGCGCTGACCATGTTGTCGATATTCAGTCCGCTTGCGCCCGCGAGGCTCGTGAAACCGCTGATGACGTTCGGCACATTCCTGTGAGCTACCGCGATACGTGCGGGAGCCGCAGCCGGTCCGAGATTCACCGCGGGATAATTTACTGAGTTGCGGATGTTGCCGTTCTCTATGAAATCGACGATCTCGTCGACAGCCATAACCGCGCAGTTATCCTCTGATTCCTCTGTGGATGCTCCGAGGTGAGGTGTGAGGATGACGTTCTTGGCGCCTGCGGTGGTGGGGTTCGGGAAATCAGATACGTACTTCCTGATCCTGCCCTCCTCGAGAGCCTTCACCATAGCCTTCTCATCCACAAGAATGTCTCTCGCGAAGTTAAGCACTACAGTGGTGGGCTTCATCATGGCGATGGCCTCCTCACTGATGAGACCCTTGGTCGAATCCATGAGCGGAACATGTACGGTTATATAATCGCATGTGGAGAAGATCTCCTCATTGCTCTTTACGACCTTTACGTCTCTGGAGAGCTTGAGCGCGTTCGTTACGGAAAGGTATGGGTCGCAGCCGTATACCTCCATGCCGAAATGCCTTGCGGTGTTGGCTACGAGTATACCGATGGCACCGAGTCCGATGACACCGAGCTTCTTGCCCTTTAACTCATATCCCGCAAATGCCTTCTTAGCGTTCTCCATGTTCTTCGCGATATCCGCGTCGTCCTTATTGGCATTTACCCACTCGATACCGCCCACTACGTCACGTGCGGCAAGCAGCATGCCTGCGATGACGAGCTCCTTAACGCCGTTTGCGTTCGCGCCGGGAGTATTGAATACGACGATACCCTTCTCTGCGCACTTGTCGAGAGGAATATTGTTCACGCCTGCGCCTGCTCTTGCGATAGCAAGAAGGCTCTCGGGCAGCTCAAGGTCGTGCATCTTCGCGCTTCTGACTAAAACGCCGTCAGCACCGTTTAAATCATCGCAGAGCTCGTAGCCTGCGGGCATATTGTCAAGACCTATCTTGGCAATGGGATTTAAGCATTTGATCTTAGCCATTATGCGTTCTCCTCCTCGAACTTCTTCATGAAATCAACAAGCGCCTGAACGCCCTCGATGGGCATAGCGTTGTAGATGGATGCTCTCATGCCGCC
>DGVE01000211.1 GCA_002395865.1 Lachnospiraceae bacterium UBA4292
CGTCATCGTAGCCAAGCACTACGTCTCTCTTGTTTCCGTCCTTGTCAGGAACGATGAGTCTTACGAGCGCTGCGCCGATGTCTGTGAGATGGGCTTCCATTCCGTGCTTGTTGCGGAGTATGTACAGCCCGGCAGCTCTGCCGTCACTCAGTTTTCCGAAGGATCTAATAATCATATGTGTAACCTTCCTTCTAATTTCATTTACTGTATCAGTACTTATTATGCACCTTTTCGGCAAAGCACATAACATCCTTGATCTTAATCTCAGTGCCGTCGTCAAGTATCGCTGTGCCGCTCATCTTGCCGAATACCTGATGCTGATCTGACACTATCACCTTGTAATCGAGGCACGCCGCCCTGTCGAGCACAGGCTCGAATTCCATCTCGAACCTGCCGTCGGATGAAGTGAACGTCCACTTGTCCATGTAGCTGTTATCAGGGATGTGGAACTCGACATCATCGAGCTTGTGCGCCTTGCCGTTCCAGAACAGGATGTTTTCCGTTGCGGCCGATGTGTCGCCGAACCCGTATCCAATATTCCAGCCAAAGCTGTTTCCATCTATATCTGCATTGCCTGAGCCCCAGTACCAGGTGTTGTCATATGTCCATACGCCTCTTCCCCAGTCGAGAGTACCGAAGTCGGTATCCGGATCAAAGTTGTACACCTTGCCGTCAAATTTGACATATCCCGACGCTCTCATGCAGTTTATCTTCTGGTTGTAGTAGAAGGCGTGCTTTTTGTCCCACGGAGTCGCTATGACCATGGAATCCATATCCGGCTGCCTGAGGGTAATGTCGCACTCGAAGGGCTTACCGTCACAGAACCTGTCAAATCTGCACCTGATGCGCCTCTTTCCCTCCCCGACGTCAAATCTCATCTTAAGCCTCTTGTCGGAGTACTTTGTAGGTCCCGCACTTGAAGATGCCGGAAGGCCTATCCTTCCCATAGGAAACGCGTTCAGCACCGTCTCCGTATGCTCCCAGGGCTCATCTCCGAACTCAAGCAGAGAAACTGATTGCAGGCCGATATACCCGTCATCCGAAATGGTGAAAGCGCCTGCGAACGAGTCGTTCATGACTATATAGTAGTCCCACTCCTTTATCCTCCACTTCGGAGCCTTTATCATGCTGCGCTCATAGGTCTTTATAAGGCTTCTGGACCAGCCGGGCTCCACCAACTCACCCTTTTCATCCAACAGCGGACCCGCCGTGATCACTTCATGATTTCTGTCCATCTTCAGTATCCTCCTTCCGGTCAATAAACCCTTTTCTTATCCTTGCGGTATCTATAAGTTCCGCCGCCTCATTCATCGCGTTCTCGAGATAAGGTGTCTGCCACTCCTTGCCCTCTTTTTCCTGTTTCTTTATCTCTTCCCATGCGGCATGCCTATCCCCATCGCTTTCAAAGACCCTTCCCGAAAATACATGGGGATGCCTTCTGACCATTTTGTCGGAAACGGTCTTTACCACATCGTCAAATGTGAAATAGCCCTCCTCCTCGACGCACGCCGCCTTCAGGCTCTCATGCGTCTGGACCCTGTCCCACGGACAACCGTCATCAGCCCTCAGCTTTCTCACTATATCTTTAAGTCTTTCGATCTCTGTCATGACCTCTCTGCCTTCTTTCGTTTATACATATTGACAGTTGATCCATACTGTGCTAATCTGCAGGTGGCCGCGCGATACGGGTTCGAATCCTGTCGTCCGTTTCACGATCCATACGGACGTAGCTCAATTGGCCAGAGCCCGCAGCCAGTCGAATGATCAGCCCGTTTCCGCAAGGTGGCGGGCTTTTTAATACCCCATCTGTCTTGCTATCTTTACGACCCTGCTCGTTCCGAGGCGGTCTGCCCCCAGTTCAATAAATCTCTGCGCGTCCTCTATCGTGGATATTCCCCCCGCAGCCTTTATCTTCACGGCCGGGTCCACATGCTTTTTGAAAAGGATTATATCATCGAACGCAGCCCCCGCCGTGGAAAACCCTGTTGAGGTCTTGATAAAGTCCGCGCCCGATGCAGAGACGATCCTGCACATCTGTGTTTTCTCCTCCTCATTCAGAAGGCAGGTCTCTATTATGACCTTAAGTATGTGCTCACCGCACACGTTCTTCAGCTGCTTTATCTCATCAAGCACTCTGTCATAGCGCTTATCCTTCAGCAGATTGATATTGATGACCATATCTATCTCGTCCGCGCCGTTTTTCAGAGCATCCTCCGTCTCAAACTGCTTGGCAGCAGTTGTCATATATCCGTTCGGAAATCCGATCACCGTGCACACCGGAATATCACTCCCGAGATACGCGTGAGCGTCTGCCACGAAACAGGGCGGTATACACACCGATGCGGTGCGATATCTTCTCGCCTCATCACACAGTTTCTTTATATCTGACCATGTCGCGTCCTGCTTGAGCAGTGTGTGGTCGCACACCGCAAGTATTTCAAGTATATCCATGTTCTTCTTTAAACCTTTCTCAATCATTCTTTCGTATCTCAGGCCATCTGCTTACACCTATCGACAGCCTTCCCGGCACTCCGAGCATATCTCTTACAGTCTCGCCGCTGTCCGCAAATGAAGTGCCTGTACCCAGATCTGCAGGCCGCAACGACCCTCCATAGGCCAAAAAAGGTACATACTCCCTCGTGTGGTCCGTCCCCTTGAATGTGGGGTCGCAGCCGTGATCCGCCGTAATAACTATGAAGTCCTCGCTGCGCTCTCCCCTGTATTCTCCGAGCTTTTCCATAAGCTCGCCCAGCCTTTTATCGAACGCCTCAAGCCCTCCCGCGTATCCCTTTACATCCCTCCTGTGTCCCCACGTGGAGTCAAATTCCACAAGGTTTGTAAATATCAGACCGGACTTCACCTTATCCAGAGCCTCGATGGTCCTATCCATCCCGTCCTCATTGTCCTTCGTATGCACTGCCTCTGTGATGCCCGAACCCGCAAATATATCCTCTATCTTGCCGATGGCATACACATCCTGACCCGCGTCCCTTATCATGGTCAGCAGATTAGGCTCTTTTGGCATTCTGGAGAAATCCCTGCGATTGGAAGTGCGAACATACTTCTCCCCGTCCCACACATATGGTCTTGCGATCACGCGGGCCACATTGTGACTTCCGGTGAGTATCGCCCTCGCCTTCCTGCACATATCATAGAGCTCTTCCGGGGTGTACACGCTCTCATCGCATGCTATCTGGAACACGCTGTCCGCAGAGGTGTAGATGATCGGCTTCCTGGACGCCTTCATCTCGTCGCCGTATTCATTTATGATGGCCGTTCCCGACGCCACGCCGTTGTACAGCACTCCGGGCACACCCGTACTCTTTACGAAGGCGTCGATTATATCCTCCGGAAACCCATCCGGATACACCGGAAATCTCTGCGCCGTGTGTATTCCCGCCATCTCCCAGTGGCCTATGGTAGTGTCCTTCCCCGCAGAGAGCTCCCTCAGCCTTCCGTAAGCACCGACCGGCTCATCCACCGGCATGACGCCCACCATACCCTCTATGTTTCCGTATCCGATACGCCGCAGGTTCGGTATCTTAAGCTGCGGATACTTCTCCATGATATGTCCGATGGTACTGCAACCCTCATCGCCGAAATCCGCCGCATCCGGCGCCTCCCCCATACCTACACTGTCCAAAACTATCCATATCACTCTGGGCATAACGTTTACCTCTCCCTAACGGAAAACTTATCAGTCAGACACATCCACATCCGGTGTGATCATAACTCCATATTCAGGATACATTGCTCCGACCTCTTTAAGCAGTTCTTCTACAGCCTCCCTGCGGTCTACATCAAAACTCAGAACCACGTCGAAGCGTATCGTCTTTTTCTCCGTGTCCGCATAGAAGCCGTGCATCTGCAGCGCCCAGTCGTGCGACAGGACGGTCTCCTGTATCCTGTTGCGTATTCCGGCAGCCTCATCATCCGAGGTGTTGAACGAATACACTCCTATACCCGTCAGTATTATACCGGTCTTCTGGAATACATCGATCTGTATTCTTCTCGTGATCCGGTCGACTTCATCCACCTTCATGGTATCAGGGAGCTCGATGTGCACCGAGGCATAGTTTTTATTCGGCCCGTAGTTGAATATCGTGACATCATAGGCACCGCGAACATTCTCCTCTTCGCAGATGATGCGTTTTAACTCCCTGCTGGTCTGCGCGTCCTCGCGCCTGCCGATGATGTCGTTCAGTGTCTCGATCATCATTTCGATACCGGCCTTTATGATAAATGCCGCGATGACCGCTCCCACATATGCCTCAAGCGATAACCCGGACAGAAGATATACTACGGCCGATGCCAGCACCGATGAGGACAGTATCGCGTCGAACAGCGCATCTGAGCCGGACGCGATAAGCGCACCCGAATTGACCTTTTTGCCGCGGCTCTTCACGTACAGGCCAAGCACGAGCTTGACCACGATAGCCACGGAAATGATGATGATAGCCACGGGGCCGTAGTCGGCCTCCTCGGGATGAATGATCTTCTTGACGGACTCCACCAGCGATGTCAGTCCCGCATAAAGCACCAGCGCTGCCACGATCATTGAGCTTAGATACTCGATCCTGCCGTAACCGAGGGGATGCTTCCTGTCCGGCTCCTTCGAGCCGAGCTTTGCGCCTATGATGGTGACGAATGATGAGAGCGCATCCGACAGGTTATTGACGGCATCAAGTATGACCGCTATCGAGTTCGACACCAGTCCCACGAACATCTTAAAGCCCACGAGCAGGACGTTCGTTACTATGCCTATTATACTTGTTCTCACGATCTCACGTTCTCTGTCCACCACGAGATCCTCTATGAAGCTGCTATCTTTATCCATATCATCCTACCGTTCTTTTCGTAAAAAAGCAATCCTTTACTCTCTCCTCACTCACTACATCCATTTAATAACCCATGAATTTCTTCAGTTCCTTGTTCGCAAGCAGATCATTTTTGCCAAGGCCGAATGAGCCACCGGGAACGATCTCCAGATAGCGGTCTAAGAACTCATCGTAGGCCTTAGCCTCAAAACAGTACGGCGTGATAAAAAATTCTCTGCTGCCGCCCGTTGTGCGGTCCCCGGCCTGCACAAACACCTTATAATCACCCGTCTTTAGCTTGTAGAACTCGTATCTCTCCAGGTACCATCCGTGAAGGTCTGCTTTCCCCATCATCTCCCGGGGAACCGCATACTTTTCAACGACAGGGTTTGCGCGTATGGCCGCCTCCTGATAATTACGCTCCACATGCCCTATAAAATCGTCCGCGCTGGTGCATTCATCAACATAAAACTCATTATTACCCGCATATTTTATCATGAACTCCCAATCACCGTTCACCTGCCTGATATCATACAGGCAATATCCGTTGGCGATCTTTCTGTCGAGCCACCGGTAATCCTTTTTAACATTATCGAATGCCTTTTTAAGATACACCTCGATATCATAGCCGTACTTGAATTTCACTTCGGGATCTGAGTTCTTCACAGTTTCCCTTGCATACTCGCACAGAAAATCTACGATATCATCGGCAGTAGTTCCGTCAGTCCATTCCCTGACTTCTCTCTCACCTCTGAACATGCCCCAATCCATTCCGAAGATATACTCCCCGTGGCGCGGCACTATCACATACTTTGTTTTCTTTTTCATCTGCGCCATGCTTGCCCACGGATATTCCGACTGCAGCTTTTCCAGCGCCTTTTTGTAGTACACCTCTACATCCGTTCCGTATTTGAATTTCACGAGATCGGCCACGGGGTTTTTGTTCAGTTCCTCCTCACGGAGCTTCTCCCGCTCTTCTTCCTGCTCGCGTTCGAATACGTCATCGGAGGAAAGAGCCGTCCATGCCCACACTTTTTCCATGCTGTGGCTGGCCAGAGCCGAAGCGTATATAAAACAGCCGTACTTTTCACGCAGCTCATTCCATCTCCCGGCTGCCAGTCCTCCATCCTTCATGATCAGAAGGCAGAACTGCTCCGACTTCGGAAAGTCTCCGTCCTCAAACGACTTAAAATCCCCTATCTGTACGGTGTAGGTTTCCTCCCCGGAAGGTCCCATATTGATCCAACCGATCTCCTCGTCCTCAAGACAATTGGTGAGGTCATAGTGCTCCAGCGAATGCCATCTGGCCACTTCCGCCACATCCACCGAATCGGCGGTACCTCTGTTGAAGTATCCGGCCAATACAGTCTTGTTTTCGTAATCATCTGGGTACCACTCCCCTGCGGTATATCTGCCGTCCTTCAGCTCCAGAAGGCAGTAATCGCCGTACTCAGGCATATCATCTGCCTTGACATCGTGAAACTCGTTAAAGGACAGTTTCAGTCTCTTGTGATCACACGCAAACATAGCTTTTTCTCCTTGTTATCTATATGTTCTGTTATATAGTATGCCTGCAGTCCTCATCGGTGATATGCCCCTCATATCAACAGCTGCATTAGCCCAGAGCTTCTATGGTCA
This sequence comes from Lachnospiraceae bacterium UBA4292, assembly GCA_002395865.1. Classification (GTDB taxonomy): domain Bacteria; phylum Bacillota; class Clostridia; order Lachnospirales; family Lachnospiraceae; genus UBA4292. The sequence continues at coordinate 6,456 of DGVE01000211.1, forward strand.
GAAGCATACTATAGCGGCCGAATAATCCTGTACCGCTTGTCATAAATCAATTCATTTTATCTTTTCTGTCCTTAATGATCTTCTCCGCCTTCTCCTTAGAGATCGGGTCGAAGTTTCCGTAGTAATCCAGGTAGGAATAGAGCAACTGCGACGGTTCCCACTCAAAAGTCTCCTTGTTGAGGACGTACACTCTTCCGTTCTGAGTTTTATAAAAATTGGTAATGTACATGCATACGTAGCAGCGAAGATTCCCCTTGCCCGCCATATGATACAGATTACCGTCTTCATCCGGCATGACCCAGTCGCGGCTGACACATTTTTCAATACCTGCCTTATTTTTTGCTGTAACCGAGCTTTTTTCCACGAAATATACGTCATCCGGAACATCAGGTCCCTTATCGGGTGAGTCCTTTTCAATACGCCATATACCGAGGAAGCCTCTTTGCAGATGTATGGTTCGCTGCCTGTCATCTTTTTCAATGACCGCCGCTGCGCTTGTGGCCTTGTGATCCTCATCAGCAGTTCTGACCGTGGAAGACCAGTCCGTATATCTCATATCAAGATCCGCGACATGATAATCGGGATACTTCCTGTGGAGCTTTTTTAACACTTTCCTTCTGCTCTTATCAGTCTTCGGTCCCAGCTGAACCAGTATTATCAGCATGACCATAAAAAACGCATAAAAGAAACTACCGATCTTTTTAAATATCTTCATCATATTCACCCTAAGCGGTTCTCCTTGAAAACCGTCATCATCTCGTTCGTGAGGCTTAAGTTGTTGGGCTGAAGCTCTATATCCTCTCTTTTCACCCACGCCGCGTATTTCAGTTCCTTTTCATCCATGCGTATCTCTCCGTCTCCGTCCGCCTCACAGAAAAAGCCGACGAGAAGATCCTGCGCCATCCCCCACGGTTGCGATCTATAATACCGGATAGTTTTGACCGAAACTCCTGTCTCCTCCATCACTTCTCTTGCAACCGTTTCCTCAAGCGTCTCCCCTATCTCAGTAAATCCCGCTACCAGCGCGCTGTGGCCATAACCGGTCCGATACTTTGTGATCAACATCCGTTCTCCCTTGATCACGCCTACTATCACTGCAGGATTTATGCGCGGGTATATCGTATTTTTGCACTCCGGACATATCAGGGCCCTTTCACTCTCACTCACCACCAGACTGTGTCTGCATTTTCCGCAGTATCGGTTGTCATTATACCATTTCCACAGATGATAGCCCGTAAATATCACAAATACATCCTTTTGCAGGAATCTCTCGCGCACTTCACGGACTGAATAATAATGAGACCCTTCCCCTGTGACATGCCTGTCTCCCATGTACAAAAAGAAACGCGTTTCATCAAGCGAAAAAAGATATATAGCTTCATCTGCGCAGATATCTCTTCCACTTAAAAAAACAGCTTCACCTTCTTTCTCTCCCAAAAGAATCTTCCCGTCGTCGTCAAACACCAGAAGCCGGTCCGTTTCCCGGATATCATAATTATGATACTCGTTTTTTAATCTGCTCGGGTAAATATCCTGTATCACTTGTTTATTCCTCCGTATGCTGATCCATGTACTCGAAGTATATCACATAAATCGCCGCATGCACAAGGCCTGCGGCGATCTTCTTTATGAACACATAATGTCCGTCTTATGATTTAATTATACCGTTTACCGGCTCGAACATCTTCGCGCGGTCCTTGATGGATTGCTTGTTCTGTTCTGCGTTCACCTCGGGAGCATCCTTTACGATCTCCTTTGCGGGAGCTTCGTTAATCACCTCCTGCTTGGGTGCGGTGGCGTTATTTATCGCCTTTTCACAGGCCTTTGTAAGATCAATTTCAGGATTGGACTGTTCGTGGTTAAGCTCGTTCGACAGCCACTCGGTAGACTTGTTCGCGATGCCCTCCTGCTTTACGATCTTATCGGCAAGTGCGTCAAGCTTCTTTTCCGCATTCGGAGCGGTCAGATCCATAACCGACTGAGGCAGCTTGCCGTATATGGATCTTAGAGTTAATATTGCGCTGCCGGCAGTATCCGACCAGACCTTGCCCGGTTCCGGGGCTGGCCTTTTACTGGGATCTTTGCTCCATTCCATGATCTTAAAAGCATTGGCTTTCTGCATGTTCGTGGCGAGTACTGCCTGCTTTTCCATGACCTCGGGCACCTCATAGTTCTTTGCGTTGTCGACATTTAACTGCATTAACGCTATCTTGGACTTATATATAGCCTTTGCGCAGTCAGCCTTTTCCTTTGCGGAGAGCTCTTTACCGTTTACAGCGGCCTCCGTCAGCTTGTACTCCGCCTCTCTGGACTCCTTCTCCAGGTGGTTCATCACCTTCATGCCTTCGACAGTCTTTAACTTGTCGGGATCCATACCGTTTGCAAGAGCTTTATCCTTAAGAGTGGGATCCTTCTCCATGAGATCGAGAAGCTTCTCCGACATTACGAAGCAGGCCTGATCCTGTGAGCCGATCGTACCGTCTATTAACAGTATGTTCTCGGCACTCTTGTTGATACCGTCGGCAATGATCTTTGAAAGAGCGGTGTTATCGCCCTTTTTATAGTCCTGGAAGGCCTTTACCGCCTTCTCTCGCCCGAGGTTCGTTATATCCTTGAAGTATGCTCCCTCACTGTCCCTCAGACCCTTCATAAAAAGATCGCCGGTGTACATTGAACGGACCGTTGAAGCCAGGATGCGCTTGGTATCCTTTTCTTCGATACCCACCGATTTAAGGCTTGAAACCGCATGAATATCGGGGGCACTTGCCTGAGATCCTTTATCGATGCCGATAGATTTTAAGGCAATATCGTCATCCCACAGGGCAAACATCGTGACAGCGGCGAATTCGTCGGCCTTAAGCTTTTCCTTACCGACATTGATCTTGTCGATATCGATCTCCTCCTTGCTGTACTTCTTGAGAGCATCGAATTGCTCCTTGGTATATAATCCCTGAGTAGCGTTCGGGCCTTTGAATATGTGCTCCTCATCGCGAAACTCCGGATCGGGGCGGAATATACTGGTCATGATGCCCTTGTGGTACTCATTATGATCCCTGTGGTATCTGACCTTTTCAAGAGCATCCTGCTTTCTCTTCAGATCCTCCCGCTCTAAAACTTCGGCGATCTTCAGGTCTGCCTGCTGCTCCTCCTTGCTCTTTGTACCATCCGTAGATACTACGCGGTGCTCTCTTTCAGCGGCACATTCCTTGAGCTTACTGATGACATTGGCGGTATCCTGATCCCTGTTCTTCCATGCCTCGATCTCGTTCTTAAAAGCCCTGCCGGCAGTTACCAGGTTGAGGAACCTCTTGAATATGTTTACAGGCCTGGCAGGGTTTGCAGGCATATTTTCAGGCGTTATCGGCTTGCTGAAACCGATATGTGAAGTACCGTCGCGATTCACTTCTGCCTGAAGCTGTACGGGGTCTTTCTTGCCCGCCGGATAAACGAATACATTACCCATCTGGACCTGCTCCCAGAACTCAGGTGAGCCCGGCTTGATATTCAGGCTTTTCGGGGTGGTCATAATGTCGTGATTATTCTTGTTCTTTCCCAGAATGAACAGGCGGGGGACATATGACGATTCGGTGCGGGGAAGGGTCCACTCCTCGCCCTCTCCGAGATCGAGACCGATCTCCTTGAGTATGGTGGCTCTTCTTTCGTTGAGCTTGGCGATGTTAGAAGCTTGTAAAGGTTCTAATCCTGCCTCCTTAAGTGAGTTTACTCGGGGGAGTATGTCTTTATTGTGTAATTTTGGATCAGCCATTGCTTTTCTCCTTTTTATGTGTAAAAATGTTGGTCGTTCGTGTTACAGGGTGCATATTAACCCCCCTTGTCCAACAAATGTCCAACGAGAAAAAAATATTTTTTAAATTATTCGCAAAACTGTCATTGCGTGAATGATCCGTATGCGGCGATCGCCTCATCGATGGTCATTTTCCCTGTACCCACGGAGTAGACAGCCATTCTCAACTGTATTACAGCATCGTCTCCGAGCCCGAACACCTCAGGCGACAGGATCCTTGATTCGGGAACACTGCCGAAAGCGGCATACATGCTGTTAAAGGACAGATCCTTCGTCGGAGACATAAGTCCCTTGTTCTGCGCTATCCGCCTGAGCTCCTCAGGTGTGACCAGAAAACGCATGAACTCATTTGCCATGGCCAGATTCGAGCTGTCCTTGTTCACGGAGAACTGCAGATTCGGCATATCGAGGAAAACCGCGCCCTCGTCGGACATCGGAACGGGAGCAAAGGTGTATGTGAACGGATGAGCGGTAAATGCCTCAGAACGGCTCTCCCTCTTCTTGGTTCCGGATACCGCGTCTCCGGAACATGCCATCATCGGGACATCGCCCTCAAAAAAGCGAAGAATAACGGCATCATAGTTGTTTTCGATCCCTGCGCAGGCTTCAAGATCCACGCAGCCGTCATTTAAAAACTGAACGATCTTTTCAAGAGCCGGCCTCATGTATTCGCCCGCAGATGGGTCGAGTGAATTAAGCTTTTTTACAGCCTCAGCGTCCTTGGATACATTTTCACAGAAAAAAGGATATATGGTCAGCGTAAACAGCGAGGTCGTCTCCTTATTCGAAAATCCCATCATCGGGTTTTCGTAACCCCTTTTTCTGAACTCATCACACACGTTTACGAGTTCCTGATAGGTCTTTGGTACGCTGAGCCCCTCCTTCTCAAACAGGCTCGTGTTCACGAGCATGCCGTAGGTGTTAGAAAATACCGGCACCATCGGAAGCGTTCCATCGGAGGTGTTCAGGATTATATTGCTGCGGATACATCCCAGATCGAGTCCCAGAGCCGGATCAGCCAGATTCTCGGCATGGTCGATGGAGGCTTTGTACTGATCGCGTCCGTACATCCATGAGTAATTCACATATATATCGGGTGCATCGTTTCCGTTTAATACCGTCCCGATCATGTTGTTGTAATCGTCGACCTTAGTATATACCAGCTCGACATTCGGATAATGCTTGTTGAACGCATCTATTTCGGCCTCCAGCGCCTCAAAATTGTCGTAGCCACCCGAGATTCGTATATGTCCCCCCGCAGTAGTCTCCAGCTTCGGCTTAAAGCCCTCCTCTGCCGTCTCTTCCTTTTTCCCGGCCGAACAGGAGGCAAGTCCCAGTATCATCGATACCATCAGCAGAATACTGATCTTCTTTCTCATTGTTTTCTTTCCCCCGTTATCCTTCTTATCTCTTTTATTACTATCTTCATATCTACCGGCTTTGCGATATGGCCGTTCATTCCCGCATTCAGACATTCGGTCACATTTTCCGAAAATGCGTCCGCCGTCATCGCAACGATAGGTATCGACGCCGCCCAAGGATCGTCCATGGCTCTGATCGCTCTTGCTGCATCAAGACCGTTCATCTCAGGCATCTGAACGTCCATAAATATCAGGTCATAACTTCCCTTCTTTGCAGAAGCCATCATATCAACACAGACACGTCCGTTTTCCGCACGGTCTGCACTGATACCGATCGAATCGAGCAGGAAGGATATTATCTCCCAGTTGATCTCGATATCCTCGGCCACAAGTACATGGAGTCCCTGAATATCCGAAAGATCATCCTCTGCCTCATGGGTTGTTGCTCCGTTTCCCGTCAGCTCACTTATCTTGTCATAGAGCGTTGAGGGGAACAGCGGTTTGCCGATAAAGCCGTTCGCTCCGGCCTCCTTGGCCCTTTCCTCGATATCGGACCAGTCGTATGCGGATATCAGCAGGATCGGAATGCTGCCGTCGATCTCGGTGCGTATCCTCTTTATCGTCTCAAGCCCGTTCATTTCAGGCATCTTCATGTCTATAATGACGACCTTATAATCCTGTCCCGAAATATGCCTCTGCCTGATCATATCAAGTGCCCTAAAGCCGCTTTGAGCCTGCTGTGCCGATGCGCCCATGGACTTTATCATGTCCACGGTCGTCTGAAGAAAGATCTCATCATCGTCAACTATCAGTATATCGATGTCTTCAAGCTTCATATCCTCCCGCTGTTTCTCGGCTGTGGGGATATCCAGACTGATAGTGAATGTGGTTCCCTTGCCCTGCTCGCTCCTGCATTCGATCGTTCCTCCTATCAGTTCGACCATCTGTTTTGTGATGGCCAGACCGAGTCCGGTTCCCTGAATGCTGTTGACACGGCTGTCCACCTGTCTGGAGAAGGGCTGATACATGGTCTCCATAAATTCCGGGCTCATTCCGATACCGGTATCGGATACCGTATATATCAGCCGCACGCATCCGGCTTCAGCGCTCTCCTCCTCCCGCATATCCACGCTGACGCGACCGCCGGGCTCCGTATATTTTATGGCATTTGACAGGATGTTGATGTATATCTGGTTCAACCTCAGCTGATCGGTATACAGGTATTCCTTCTCCATCCGGTCGACGTGAAAGCTGAACTCGATATTCTTTTCCTTGATCATGGGCTGGGATATATTGACAAGGTTCTCTACCGTTTCCACTATGGAGAATGTGATCGGGCTCAGTTTCAGTTTTCCGCTCTCCACCTTGGATATATCCAGAATATCGTTGATCAGAGTCAGCAGATGATTGCTGGCCAGACTTATCTTCCGAAGATTCTCCTCCGTCGCCTCAACATCCCCCAGATTCTTTTTGGCGATGGCCGTGAGACCTATTATGGCATTCATGGGTGTGCGGATGTCA
>DGVE01000032.1 GCA_002395865.1 Lachnospiraceae bacterium UBA4292
GGTCATGGAGATCATGCAGATCGCCAGAGAGCCTGCTTCTCTTGAAACACCCATCGGCGAGGAGGATGATTCGAATCTGGGCGATTTCGTCGCAGATAAGGACGGCATCACCCCCGAGGGCAATGTGGAGACTGTCATGCTCAAGGAGCAGATTGACCTCATCCTTAAGGATCTTAAGGAGAGGGAGAGACAGGTCATCGTGCTGAGGTTCGGTCTTGAGGACGGCCACCCGAGAACACTTGAGGAGGTCGGCCAGGTATTTAAGGTAACAAGGGAGCGTATCCGCCAGATAGAGGCGAAGGCGCTCAGAAAGCTCAGGAACCCCGTCAGATCCAAGAGGATCAAGGATTTCCTGGACAGCTGATATATGCAGGGGCTGCGCAAGCGGCCCCTGTGCGTTATATTACAGTATCTTGATCCCGACACAGGGGTCAAAACAGAAAAATGGAACAGAAGAGGAACTATCAGAAGGAGCTGGATAAGATAATAGCGGGGTTGGGCGATGAAGTCCCCACGCTCCTGCTTCACGCGTGCTGCGCGCCCTGCTCCAGCTATGTGCTCGAGTATCTGACACAGTATTTTAAGATAAAGGTACTCTATTACAATCCGAATATCGACGATCCCGCCGAGTACGAAAAGCGTGTTCTGGAGCTTAAGAGGCTGATATCTGCGGTGGATTATAAGTATACCCCCGAGCTTATAGAGGGCCGGTATGATCCGAAGGAATTCTATGATGCGGTAAAAGGCTTAGAGGACGAGCCCGAGCGCGGAAGCAGGTGCAGAGTGTGCTATGCGCTTCGCATGGAGGAGGCCGCCTCTGAGGCGAAGAGTATGGGTGCGGATTATTTCACCACGACTCTGTCCATAAGTCCCATGAAAAACGCGGACTGGATCAATGAGATCGGTGAGGCTTTATCCGCGAAGTATGGGGTGAAGCATCTGACGAGTGATTTTAAAAAGAGGGACGGATATAAGCGCTCCATAGAGCTGTCGGCAGAGTATGATCTGTACAGACAGAACTACTGCGGCTGCAGGTTCTCGAAAAGAGCGGTGCAGTATGAGCATATTTTTTCATCGAAATGTTGAAAATAACAAAATAATATGCTATCATACACCGAATAGGTTACGTTTTGCCAACCGAAAGAGAGTTATATGAAATTTAAAAAGATAAGCGATACAAGCTTTGAGTGGACGCTCACCAGAGAGGATATGGACGAGTTCGATATCTCCATCGAGGATTTTGTGAGCGAAAAGGAAAAAGCGATGGAGTTCATGCGCAAGCTGTTCGAGATGAGTATGAGCGAGATGAATATAGAGATAAACGACAGCGGGGTGATCTCTGCGCAGGTGATGCCGACGGAGGATGACGGCATGCGCCTCATCATGTCCACGGCCGATCCCACGAACAGCCTCGATTTCCTGAGATTTCTGAAGGATATGATTCTGGCCAAGATGGGCACCTCGGTCGAAAAGCTCGGTCTGCCGAACAAGGATCGTGATAAACCACCCACGCCCGAGGAGGTCCGGCAGGAGATCGATAAGATCTTCGAAGACGAAGATAAGCCGAAGGAGGGCAGGAAGTCGTCTTCGATTGACATGAAGACACGCCTCTATTCATTTGAGAATCTGAAGGCCTTCGAGCAGTTTGCGCTTTCTCAGCCCGTTAAGGAGGGCTTTAAGAACAGCCTGATGTATGACGAAAAGGAGAACAGATACTATCTTGCGATAGATAAGGGTAATCTGGGAACCCTTGAGTATGCAAGACTTTGCGAATCCCTCATCGAATTCGGCTTTTTCGAGACAGATGATGAGAGAAGGATAGCATTTTTAAGCGAGCACGCCAAGAGTGTATTTGCGAAGGATGCGATCAAGAGGATAAACGAGATCATTTAGGAGAAGTCATGAAAAAGATCGCCATAGTGACAGACAGCAACAGCGGGGTGACCCCGCAGGAGGCAAAGAGCCTGGGAGATGTGTATGTTATCCCCATGCCCTTTACCATCAATGAACAGCCTTTTTTGGAGGATATAGATCTGGACCAGGAGGGTTTTTACCGCTTCCTGGAGCAGAATGCGGAGGTGAAGACCTCACAGCCCGAGGTGGGCTATGTGATGGACCTGTGGGAAAAGCTTCTGAAGGATTACGACGAGATAGTTGAGATTCCGATGTCAAGCGGCCTTTCGGGATCATTTGCCACTGCCAAGATGCTTTCAGATGATTTTGACGGCAGAGTTCAGGTGGTGAATAATCAGAGAATATCAGTAACTCAGAGACGTTCGGTGATGGATGCTCTGGCGCTGGCAAAAAAGGGCTATGACGCACACGCCATCAGGAAAATACTCGAGAGAGATAAGTTCGAGAGTTCGATCTATATTATGGTGGATACCCTGAAGTATCTGAAAAAGGGCGGAAGAGTTACCGCTGCGGCTGCCGCGATAGGTGCTGTGTTCAACATCAAGCCTGTGCTTCAGATAAACGGTGAAAAGCTCGATGCGTTCGCCAAGACCAGGGGCATCAGGCAGGCGAAGAAGATCATTATCGATGCGACCGTAAATGATATAAAAACGAGAGTTCCCGGCGGCATCGACGGAAAGCACTATTATATCGATGTGGCTCATACGCAGAATCCCGAGGAGGCGAAGGCGCTTAAGCAGGAGCTCGAAGGTATCTTCCCGGGTCTTGAGTGTGTGATCAATCCGCTGTCGCTTTCGGTATCCTGCCATATAGGACCAGGTGCGATCGCAGCTGCTTGGGTTAGAAAGGTTCCCGAGCTGGAGGAGTAGTGATGATTATCGAAAATGATGAGCTGCTTGCAGAGATCGAAAGTATTGGTGCTCAGACAGTAAGATTATTTGATAAAAAGAATAAAAGAGAGCTTCTGCATGACGCGAATCCCGCGTCCTGGAACAGGAGCTCACCCATCCTTTTTCCCTTCGTGGGCGCATGCAATGGCGGAGCCTATACGCACGAAGGGAAAAGCTATGCGATGGGACAGCACGGCTTCGCGAGGGATACAAAGTTCGAACTTGTGAGATTATCCGCGGGATACGCGTGCTGCGAGCTTTCTTCGAATGAGACTACTTTGGCCAAGTATCCATTTGAGTTTCGCCTCCTGGTAGAAGTCATTCTCGAGGGAAGAACCGTTATCAACAGGTGGACGGTCGTAAATACAGGCGATAAGGAGATGCTTTTCCAGATAGGGGCGCATCCCGCATTTCTGACCTGCGGTCACGGCTTCGACGATGTGGAGCTGGATCTTCACACCGATAAAGATCCGGTAAATTACCGCATAGAGGACCCGGGCAGCGGCTGCTGTTACGACGTGGCTCATGCTACGGGTACGGACGGCGGTGTATTTAAGCTGAGTGCGGATGTGTTCGACAAGGGCGTGTATATCTTCGAGGACTCGGATTTGACCAATGTCACCATGAAGGTATGCGGCCGGCCGGTGATCAGCGTTGATTTCCCGGGCTTTCCCTTCTTCGGAGTATGGAGCAAGAAGGGAGCGCCGTTTGTATGCCTCGAGCCCTGGTACGGAAGGACCGACAGCCTCGGCTTTAAGGGAGAACTGAAGGACAGAAAGGGAGAGATGAAGCTTCCCGCCGGGGAGACCTTCAGAGCATCGTATTCGATAATAGTGCATTAAGAAAACAGACACAGGTATAAACATGAAGATATTTAACACACTCACCAGAAGAAAAGAAGAGTTCGTCCCCTTAAAGGAGGGCGAGGTATCGATATATGTATGCGGCCCCACCGTGTACAATCTTATCCATATCGGCAATGCGCGTCCGATGATCGTATTTGACACCCTGCGCAGATTTATGGAGTATAAGGGCTATAAAGTCAATTATGTGAGCAATTTCACGGATGTGGACGACAAGATCATAAAGCGCGCGGCAGAGGAGGGCATATCCGCAGCCGAGGTCGCGGAGAAATATATCGCGGAGTGCAAGAAGGATATGGAGGGCATGAACGTTCGCCCCGCCACAGTACATCCGAGGGCAACACAGGAGATCGACGGCATGATCGCCATGATATCCGCACTCATCGAGAAGGGCCATGCTTATGTGAAGAACGGTACTGTCTATTACCGCACCAGAAGCTTTAAGGACTACGGCAAGCTTTCTCACAAGAATCTCGACGACCTTATGGGCGGTCTTAGAGAGCTGAAGGTGGACGGAGCCGACGAGAAGGAGGACAGCCTCGATTTCGTTCTATGGAAGCCCAAGAAGGATGGCGAGCCGTTCTGGGCATCTCCTTGGAGCGATGGTAGACCGGGCTGGCATATAGAGTGCTCCGTTATGAGCAGGAAGTACCTCGGCGAGAGCATCGACATACACGCGGGCGGAGAGGATCTCATATTCCCTCACCATGAGAACGAGATAGCACAGTCCGAGGCTGCCAGCGGCAAAGAGTTCGCCAGATACTGGATGCACAACGCGTTCCTGAACATAGACAACAAGAAGATGAGCAAGTCCCTGGGCAATTTCCTGCTCGTCAGAGACATCGCTTCGAAGTACGATCTTCAGGTGCTTCGCTTCTTTATGTTAAGCAGCCATTACAGAAGCCCGATGAATTACAGCATCGACCTCATGGAGGCGGCGAAGAACGGTCTCGAGAGGATCGTTACTGCTGTCACGAGGCTAAAAAGACTCGAAGGTGTTGCTGAGGCAAAGGATGCCGCTTCCGAGAAGGAGATTCTCACCAGACTTGAGGAGCTGCACACAAAGTACGATGAGGCTCTGGAGGACGATCTGAATACCGCAGACGCCATTTCGTCCATATTCGAGATGGTGAAGCTGGCCAACACATCGGTGGATGAGAACAGCAGCGCATCTCTCATATCTCAGGTGAAGGGCATGATCGTCACCTGCTCAGACGTGCTGGGGATTAAAGCCGAAAAGAAGGAGGAACTCCTGGACGCCGATATCGAGGCACTCATCCGGGAGAGGAACGACGCGAGAAAGGCGAAGAATTTCGCGAGAGCGGACGAGATCAGAAACCAGCTGTTAGAGCAGGGCATCATACTCGAGGATACGAGGGCCGGAGTCACATGGAAGAGAAAGTGACGTCTGTATTCGGAGCGGATGCTATGCCCGACATGAACACCTTTTCACCCCTTCCGGTGGCCTACATGGGGGATGCGGTGTATGAGATGTTCGTGCGCACCCGAGTTGTGAGTATGGGTAACATGCCTGTCAAAAAACTCAACAAGCTGGGCAATGAGCTTTCCATGGCCAGGACACAGGCGAGGATGGTGGCTCTTCTGAAGGACGACGGTTTTCTTTCGGATGACGAGCTGCATCTTATACAGCGCGGAAAGAATTCGAAGGTCGGAACCGTTCCGAAGTCCGCGACGGCGGCAGAGTACCACTATGCCACCGCGTTTGAATATCTTCTTGGCTATTTGTATATGACAGATCACACAGAGCGCGCGTCACAGATCGTGAGAAGGGGCTGGGAGCTGCTGGGTGCCGGGAGCGACTCAACCGAGAACTGAGGAATGTATTATGAATAACACTCAGATAATTATAGAGGGGCGAAACGCCGTTAACGAGGCCTTAAGAAGCGGCAGAGGTATAGATAAGATACTGATCGCGAAGGCTGCGGACGGACGCACGGACCCCGTCATCAAAAAGCTTACCGACCTGGCGAAGCAGAAAAATGTCTATGTCAGATACGAAAGCCGTGAGACGCTCGATCAGTACTCGCAGACCGGTACACATCAGGGCGTTATCGCATTCATAGAGGAGTACGAGTACGCGGATGTGAGCGATATTTTAGCGGCTGCGAGGGCGAAGAATGAGCCGCCATTTATCATACTTCTCGACGGCATAGAGGATCCGCATAATCTCGGCGCCATTATAAGGACGGCGAATCTCGCGGGCGCTCACGGAGTCATCATACCGAAGAAGCGCGCAGTCGGGCTTAACGCCACAGTGGCGCGTACAAGCGCGGGCGCGATCAATTACACCCCCGTTGCGGCAGTTTCAAACATTGCACAGACTATAGAGAAGCTCAAGAGCGATGGCATGTGGTTCGTCTGCGCGGACATGGGGGGGACAGCCATGTATGATCTTGATCTTAAGGGACCGATAGGACTGGTCATCGGCAACGAGGGCAGCGGTGTCAGCAGACTGGTGCGCGAAAAGTGCGATTTCATTGCCTCCATACCCATGAAGGGAGATATCGATTCATTGAATGCCTCCGTGGCCTGCGGAGTGCTCGCTTTTGAGATAGTAAGGCAGAGAAGAGGCTGAATAGAAATAATTTTTCCGGAAGTTTTTGCTTCCGGTTTTTTGTTGGACATTTGTTGGACATGATATCATATAACCCTATAAAAGCTGGTTCATGATAGATGGCTTTGCAGAATCAGCAAAATCAACGAAAGGTGGAGATAGAGTATGCCAAAGAAATATGCAGAGGTTATTGCGGCGGTAAATAATATGCCGGAAGCGAAGAGGAAAGCGGAAGAGGATGCAGCATTTGTTGCAAAAGTTCAGGGTTTAGAAGATTATAAAGCCGCTCCAATACGCGAAGAAAGGTTTTTTCACCGGGTCAATACTTCTTGGAATCTTTATGATAATCTTTCTTTAATAGATCAGGTACCACAGAAGTTAAAGGCTGAACTGCAGTCTTTTTCAGATGCATGTAAGACGCTGGCACGTCTGGAAGG
>DGVE01000120.1:0-10210 GCA_002395865.1 Lachnospiraceae bacterium UBA4292
ATGATTTCGGAAGCGGCTACTCGTCGCTCGATGTTCTGCAGGATATACAGTTCGACCTCATCAAGTTCGATATGCACTTCATGAGAAAGCTCGAAACAAATGAACGCAGCAAGATCATTCTGACGGAGCTTCTGCGAATGGCCACCTCTCTTGGCCTTGAGACCATATGCGAGGGCGTGGAGACGGAGGAACAGGTCCAGTTTCTGCGCGATGTCGGATGCACAAAGCTGCAGGGATACTATTTTGAAAAGCCCATATCGCTTGAGGGTATCCTGAAGAAATACGCGGAGGGGCGTCAGATAGGCTTTGAGAACCCCGATGAGAGGCCCTATTTTACGGCGGTCGGGCGGCTGAATCTGCACGATATGACGATCATAGCCCAGGATAACCCGGGTGATTTCAAGAGCTATTTCAATACCCTGCCCATGGCTGTAATAGAGGTGTGCGGCGGCAATGTAAGGTTCACGAGAAGCAACAGATCCTACAGGGATTTCATGCAGAGGTATTTTAACTTCACCATCGACGATGCTCCGGAGCCGTTCTACGGTCGTCCGGATGCCATGGCGTCCGTGTTCATGAAGACGCTGTTAAAGACTGCGGACACTGCGGGTACGCTCTATGTGGACGAGAACCTTCCGAACGGTACCACCGTGCACTCCTGCATGAGAAGGGTCGCGGTGAACGAGATAAGCGGAACATTTGCGACCGTGGTCGTTGTGCTTTCCATTTCCACGGGCGACTTGAGCATCACCTATGCGAATATAGCGAAAGCTCTCGCGGCGGATTATTTCGACCTCTTCTATGTGGATCTGGAGACGGAGACCTTCTATGAGTACTCGTCAAAACGCGGCTCGGAGGATATCGCCATGGAGAGGCGCGACACAAACTTCTTCAGCAAGGCGCGACACGACGCCGTGAAATATCTGCACCCGGATGACGCGGGTGATTTCGCCGCCATTTTCACTAAAGAAAATGTGGTGAGGGATCTGAACGAACACGGCATGTTCACAGTCTATTACCGCCTGATGCTGGAGGGAATACCGGTGTACGTGAATATGAAGGCCGTTCGCACGGAGGATGATCCGCGCCATATCATCATAGGCGTGAGCAATGTGGATTCTAAGCTGAAGCAGAAGAAGATGGCCGAGAAGATCAACCGTACACACAGCGTTTTTTCACGAATTCTCGCGCTTTCGAGCGAGTACTACAGTATCTACTGGGTCGACCCGGATACCGGAGCCTACACCGAATACTCCGCCAACAGGACGTACCGCAGCTTTGAGCTTCCGCAACAGGGTGAAGATATCTTCTCCGAGGCTACCGAAGAGAACTATAAATATGTGATCGCGCAGGAGGACTGGGAGTCATTCCGAAGTTCGTTTAATCGCGAAAACGTTCTGGACGCGATACATAGAAATGATATCTACACGCTTCAGTATAGGATCATCGTCGATGGCAAGGTGGTTCCCGTGACACTTCGCGCCACTTTGGTCAACGATGAGGACGGTGCACAGAAGCTTCTGATGGGTGTCTGTAGGAGGAAGGAACAGTGAAAAACAGACACATTTCACTCATTTTGATCATTCTTATGACCTTATGCCTTGCCGCCTGCGGGGGGCATGACGATGAGGAGACCACAACAGAGACTGAGGCGCAGAGCCTTCAGCCTTTCAACAGGGATGACCTGGTAGGTACATGGAAGGGCACGCAGGGGGAGCCCTCGACGCTCACGCTCGGCAAAAACGGCTCATACCGTGATGTGGCGGATTTTGCGAGCATCATAGGATCTTATATTGTCGATCCGGCTCTTAGGACCATAACGGTCAACGAGAGCGAGTACGGGATGGTATTCGTGTATCATTTCGAGCTGTCGGATAACGAGCTTACTATTCAGACAAACGGAGGCCTTCCGAGACATTTTGTAAAGGAAGTAAAGAAAAAATAGAACCTGCACTTAGGCAATCATGTTATGAGAGCTCCGCCTCTAAAGAGGCGGAGCTCCTGACTTCTGATGCTGTTTTGCTCAGAACTATCTTGTTTTTAATACCAGCTCGACCATGCGGGCAAAGTAGAGAAAATCCGAAAGATCGGTCTCGGACGGCCTGCATATACTGTTCAGGTAGTTCATATATACCATGTACGCCGGTATGCGGCACTCGGTCATATGGTAGACCATGATGAAGCGCAGCTTGTTTTCCTTCATATAGGAGATAACCGGTGAGGACTCGAGATCGATATAGTTGTCTGTGGCGATCCACAGGGCATTGTTTTCATTCAGCAGCGAATTGAGTGCCGGAACGTCCTTTATAAACGGGAAAGCTGCGGAACACAGCTCTGTGGACAGATCACCCTCTGGGGTCAGCTTCTTTCTGACGCCGTAGTGTGACTGCTCCCGTCCCTCGTAGCAAATATGGATCTCGTCCATATTGTAGGCGGTGAGGACATCCGAGAGGGCAACATCGATATTTGTGGAGTCCGTCATAAGGAAGCTGCTCATAAGCTCCATTATCAGGCGGTTCTTTTCCTTTTCCGTATATATGTGGTGCTTGCTCACAAGCTCCGCGTCGGCGCCGCCCCTGATATGCGCGTGTATCTCGGGAGTGTAGATGACATAGCGGTTGCGGCCCTTCTCCTTCGCGCGGTAGAGCATCTTGTCCGTCAGGCTGAAGAGCTCGTTGTAATCCACAGAGTAGTCGGGGTAGAGCGTGACACCGACAGAGATCGTCAGATGAAGGTCATCCTCGGACTTGTTGTAAGTGGCTTCAACGGTATCCCGCAGATTGTTCAGTATCTCGCGAAGACGAGGCCTCTCGTGCACGTGCTCCATGACGATCATGAACTCGTCGCCGCCGATGCGGCCGACCAGACCGTCCTTGCCGATGCACTCCCTGATGGTGTGAGCCACCTCGATGATGACCTCGTCGCCCCTCTTGTGGCCGTAGGTATCGTTCACCCTCTTGAAATGGTCTATATCCGCGAGGGCAAAATAGAAGTTCGCATCGGGGCGCATCGTGAGATCCATGGCTATATCGGTGATGGTCTTCTTGTTCAGAAGGCCGGTCATGGGGTCGTAGGTGTTGGAATTGCCCGCGCTCTTTAATGTCTGTATGTCCGAAAGCTCCATGAGGATGTTGCCGCTGCCGTCGTCAGCTTTCCTGATATTGGCCGCGATCCAGTTGAGCGTGCCGGAAGAGGTTCGGATCCTGAAGCAGCTGAGCGTATTGCCGCCGAAATCGACCGCGAATATGGTGTTCTTCAGAAGAAGCATGTCCTGAGGCGGCACGACCTCGTCGAGATAGTTCAGTCTTTTCATACCGACATAGTGGTAAAAATCCTCCTCGGCCTCGAGAAGCTTCAGGTTTGTATCGAATGCTAAAAGGTATTTTTTAAAATTGATCGACATGAGGCGCCTCCAATAGGATACGTAGCTTTCATTCGACAATCATAACACAAAAGGAGTGCGCTGCGCAAGTTAATAAAGCATAAAAAGATAATGCATCAACCGTATTTTCTGTTGCACTTTTTTACAAGCTTTTCGGGGTTTTTGACGAAGCTTCCGACTACGAGGCCGCACTCGAGGCAGACGGTGTGATAGAGGGTCGCACCAAGCAGAACGCTCTCGCCTGCAAGCGCGCCGTAGCCTGACTGATAGGCCTCCACAAATCTGTTTCCCCCGCAGCAGGGGCATCTCATCCTGTTGTCTGTCGTATACATTCTATCACCTTCTTTCTGAGGGGCATATTAGCATAAAAAAGCAGCGGGTTCTTTAAGGACTGAATTAGGAAATCTTTCGGTTTTCTTAAGCTTGACCAACAGGCAAAATTGTTTTATAGTGGACATATTCGTGGGCATCAGCGCCATCGCGGGGATGTTCGATTCAATAAAGGAGATGTTCTCCGAGAAGTCGCATATAACACCTGCGAATCTGGTCATGGCGGTAATCATGGTGGCTAAATTGTTTATCGATATGTGAAATAACTGACCGGCGCAGCCGGGCTGCATAATTAGTTATAGTTCAGGAGGTATGATATGCCCCCCGGAGGAGGAAGAATGGGTGGCCCCGGCGGCCACTTTATGACAGAGGAGGAGAAGGCGGCGCAGCCCAAAGTGACGGGTGCGCTGCTTCGCCGAGTTTTTTCGTACCTGAAGCCGTACTGGAAGCAGTTCATACTGGTCCTCGTGTGCATAGCCGTGTCGTCGATATTCAATCTGATGCCGTCGATACTGACAGGTAAGATAATCGATGAGGGACTCATCGGCAGGGACATGAATCTGCTTATCACATATATAGTGCTGTCCCTTGGCGTGACCCTCGCGGCAAATCTCATAGGTGTGGCGGAGAGCTACATCAACACATGGATCGCGCAGCACATCACATTCGACATGCGAAATCAGATGTATGCGCATCTGCAGAGGATGTCGCAGCGCTTCTTCACATCGAACAACCAGGGCGATATCATTACCAGGATGACATCGGACACGGCGGGTGTGGAATCCACCATCACGGGGACCTTCAAGAGCATCCTGTCGAACTCGATAACACTTATATTCGCGCTTGTGGCGATGTTTCAGAAGAACTGGATACTGGCGCTTCTGGGCATTGCAGTGATACCGCTCTTCGTAATACCTACGCGAAAGGCGGGCAAGACCCGCTGGACGCTCACCCGCGAGGCACAGGAGTGCAACGATGAGGTGAACGGTATCTTAAATGAGACTCTCTCCGTGTCGGGACAGCTGCTCGTGAAGCTGTTCTCGAAGGAGGAGCAGGAGTATGAGCGCTACGCATCCGTAAATAAGAGGATGATCAAGCTCAACATCAAGGAGAGGATGGCGGGCAGATGGTTCTTCGTGGTGCTCTCCACTGTCACGAGCATCGGACCCATGCTTTTATATCTGGTGGGCGGAATACTCATGATGGAGTACGACAGCTCGCTCACGGTCGGTGATATCACGGTTCTGGTGGCACTTCTCGGAAAGACCTACATGCCGGTGAATTCGCTTCTCAACATACAGGTCGACTGGATGCGCTCCATGGCCATGTTCTCGAGAGTATTTGATTACTTTGATATGGAGATAGAGGTGGATAACCCGAAGGCTCCGGTGACACCTGCGAAGAACACGGGGGAGGTGGAGTTTAAAAATGTGGATTTCTCCTACGACGGGGCGAGGAAGATTCTTAAAGATGTCAGTTTCAGGCTGGAGAGCGGCAGGAGCATGGCGATAGTCGGCCCCTCGGGCTCGGGCAAATCCACGATCATCAACCTCATACCGAGACTATACGATGTAAATTCGGGCTCGGTGACTTTTGACGGAGTGGATGTGAGACAGCTCGATCTGGGCTTTCTGCGCTCGCAGATAGGTGTGGTGTCGCAGGAGACATATCTGTTCAACGGAACGATACGCGAGAACCTGCAGTATGCGGATCCCGAAGCCACGGAGGAGGATATGATAGAAGCCTGCAAAAAGGCGAATATCTACGACTTCATACAGGCTCAGGAGAAGGGGCTGGATACGGAGGTCGGCAACCGCGGACTGAAGCTCTCCGGAGGCGAGAAGCAGAGGATATCCATTGCCAGAGTGCTTCTTAAGAACCCTTCGCTGCTGGTGTTTGATGAGGCGACATCGGCGCTTGATTCCATCTCCGAGAGCAAGATACAGGAGGCCATCGACCCCATAATAAAGAGCAGGACGAGCATCCTCATAGCCCACAGGCTCTCCACCATCCTCGCGGCGGATGTCATATATGTCGTGAAGGACGGCCGGATAGTCGAGAAGGGCTCCCACGACGAGCTCGTCGGCGCAGGTGGAGTGTACACAGAGCTGTATGAGACTCAGTTCAAGCGGCTCGACACCTGAAAACTATGACCAAAGGAATGTAACTGAAATGGATGATAAATTCGAAGATTATACCGAAGGGGAAGCTTCCTCATGGACTGAGGCAGGGGATGACGATGCAGTCAGGGAAAATGTCTGGGTGAGGCTGGGCATTTACAAATACATGTCCGTCGCGGTCACCGCATTTCTGGTGATCGCCGCCTCGATGCTGTTCGGCTTCTGCTTGATGAATCTGGGCAGGATACTTATATTCTTAAGAAGTGTTATATCTGCGGCGGGGCCGATCATCTACGGCATCGTGATAGCGTACATACTGAAGCCCATCTATAACAGGATGGAGATGTGGCTGGAGAAAAAACTGCTTAAGCGAAAGAGATTTCAGGCAAATCCGGATAAGGCGGACAGCCTATCAAAGGCGATCAGCAGTATTACGGTGGTGCTGGTCCTGGTGCTTGCGGTGGCGGGCATCGTGTCGATCATCATCCCTGAGCTCTACCGCTCGGTGGTGGGCCTTACAACGAACCTTCCCTACTACGCGGACAATGCGAGGGAGTGGGTGCACGGTCTTGTAAAGGGTAATCCGAAGCTGAATGAGACGGTCATGAAGTATTTCGACAACATGACCGAATCAGCCTCGAACTATATCAATGACCTGTTCCCGCAGATCAGCACGATATTCGAGACTGTGTCATCCGGTATCGGTAGCATGATGGGCATCATCTACAATGTCGGCATCGGCCTGGTATTTGCGGTATACATCCTGAACGAGAAGGATCAGCTCACCGCTCAGTTGCGAAAGATCGGCTATTCTATCATCAAGCCCGAGCACGCGGGCTGGTTCAGGGAAGAGACGGATTTCGCGGACAGGATATTCTCCGGCTATGTTTTTGCGAGATTTATGGATTCTCTTCTTATCGGCGTCATCTATGCGCTGATCGGAACGCTTCTTCGCCTTCCCTACGTTGGAATGACAAGCATAGTGATCGCCGTTACGAACATGATACCTTTCTTCGGAATGTACATCGGTATGGTACCATGCTTCCTCATATTGTTCCTGGTATCGCCCCTTGATGCGGTCATCTTCCTTGTGGTCGATATAATCATCATGCAGGTCGACGCTAACCTGATCAGCCCGAAGATACTCGGGTCGAGCACGGGGCTTTCGGGCTTCTGGGTCCTTTTTGCCCTTATTTTATTCGGCGGTCTCTGGGGCTTCCTCGGAATGCTCGTAGGTGTTCCTCTTTTTGCGGTGATCTATCATCAGATCCACAGCATCGTCGACGGTCGCCTGAAGAAAAAGAATCTTGCCACTGAGCTCGAGGAGTATATACGCGACCCTGTCATAAAGGAACGCACTAAAAAGCGCCGCGAGAGGGCGGGCCATGTCGCAGCTATAAAGACCAGGCTTTCAAAGCTCAAGTCGCATAGGTAGGCCGGGGGCTGAATGAAAGCCCATATCCCGCGCTTATGACGCTTATCTTGCCGAGCCACATACCTTTCCGGACGGTTTTCAAGGAAGATTCTGAAGAAAGTGCATTTTTTGAGCAAAAAATATTGAAGAAACTGCACTTTTGCGGTAAAAAGATATTGAAGAAACTGCACTTTTGTAGTAAAAAGATATTGAAGAAACTGCACTCTTGAAACAAAAAGATATTGAAATAACTGCACATACGGAGGGCTTATGTTTAAAAGAAAGGCGATGGACCGGCTTAAGGAGTGGAAGGATATGTATGCACCCGGGTATGCGGCCTTGCTTGAGGGGGCGAGACGTGTAGGCAAATCCACTATAGCTGAGGAGTTTGCAAGGGAGAATTACCGGTCGTACATCAAGGTGGATTTTGCGAACATAGAAAAGGATCTGAAGGATGTATTTGATGATATAGCAAGTCTGAATGTGTTTTTCCTGAGACTTCAGACGGTAACAGGTGTCACTCTTTATCCGCGCGAGTCCGTTATCATATTTGACGAGATTCAGAGAAATCCGCAGGTACGGCAGGCTATAAAATATCTGGTTGCCGACGGCAGATATGATTATATCGAGACCGGTTCGCTTATCAGTATCAAAAAGAATGTGAAGGATATACTCATTCCGTCTGAGGAATATAAGATTCCTGTCTATCCCATGGACTATGAGGAATTCATGTGGGCCATCGGAAATGATACATACGGAGTGCTTAGAGATCTGTACAGGCAGAATACGGAGGTCGGAAACGGCATCAACCGCAAGCTTATGCGCGATTTCCGTATCTATATGGCTGTCGGGGGGATGCCGCAGGCCGTGCAGGCCTATGTCGACGGCAGGGATTTTATGTACATCGATAGCGTGAAGCGGGCGATAATCGATCTCTACATCGATGATTTCAGGAAGATCGATCCGTCCGGACTGATCGGAAAGATGTACCGTTCGATTCCATCCCAGCTGGCCACAGATAAAAAGCGATATGTGATAGCGAGTGCCACGAAGAAACGCAAGACGGTCAGAGATCTGGAACGGTTCTCTGATCTGGTAGATTCGAAGACGGTAATAGTGTGTTATAACACTTTGAACCCGGGTGTAACGCTTTCGCAGACCAGAGATTATGACTCATACAAGTTGTATCTGTCAGACACAGGCCTTTTTACAACGATGATATTTGATGCGGCAAATGACGTGGGAGACAATATATACAGTAGGCTCCTCAGCGATAAGCTGCCTGCAGATCTGGGCTACCTTTATGAAAATGCTGCGGCTCAGATGATGACGGCCGCAGGAAGAGAATTGTATTATCATACATGGGCTAAGGATGAGAGCACACACTACTATGAGGTGGATTTCCTTTCTCAGTCCGGTGTGAAGATCATCCCTTTCGAAATAAAGTCATCTATAACGAAGACCCACAGATCCCTTGACGAATTCTGCAAAAAGTATTCGAAATCTGTCGGCAGTGCATATCTGTTTTCACAGAAGGATGTTTCTAAAAATGGTGCGATCAGGATGAAACCGGTATATATGCTGCCGTTTGTATTGGAGGAGATGTAGAGTGTGAAGGTGAAAGAAGTAATCTATTGTCAATGAGAACGGATATTTGCTTTTGTGCGCCCCATGGCTTATTGCCGTGGGGGCTTTTCCCATTGATAGAGCTTGTGAACAGTTAGTGAAATGGTTTAGAAGTGAAGAAGAAATAACAGTTATTTGTTAATGCGGTGCCGGCGTGTATGATTATTTCAATCAAAAAACAAGGGGATGTGCGAAAACAATTCCTGAGCGGAAGTCAGCGCAGGAGCCTGCCCCGGTTTTGCGGCATTATCGCAATACCGGGGCAGGTTCCGAGCTATGAAGCGAGGGATTTGTTTTCGTGCATCCCCGTATTATTTGTATGTGAAATATGAAATGATCATACTCGCCGATTTCCCCCAAATTCCACCCCTCTGTGTTGGACATCTGTTGGACACAGAGGGGTATTATTATACATAACGGACGTAGGAGACCCTTTGCGTTGAAGTGAGTTTGAAAGGAGGTGCCGCTATGTCTGATAAAGATGCGAAGATGATACTGGCGTACGGCGCCGACAGGGAGATCGCCGGGGGAAGCGCAGCGGAGTATATAGAGAATATACAGAGAAAGCTCGCGGGGTGTACCTCCGTGGGGGAGGCATATGTCGCGCGGATAATGGCTGCGAGGATGCTCGCGGGGTCCGAGCGCGGCAGCCGGAGGAAGCTGGTCAGGACACCGCTTACCGTTCAGGAGATAGAGGAGAGGGCCACGCTGCTGGAGAAGGACCCCACGTTCAGGGGCTTCTGTGACAGAGGAGGGCTGGTGCCCGACGATGCGCTGGGAGGCCACGGCGGAAGGCTGGACGATAAATTTACGGAGTACATCAGGAGCCTTCCGGAGGGCTCGGATATAAACAGAGAGCTGCTTTCAAGGTATATCGAGAGAGATTATGTGTCGTTCGACGATTTCATTGACAGGAACACAGGCAGGAAGCTTAAGGATGGCGAGGATCAGGTATTCCTTGCGGCAAAGCTGTGCGCGGCGGCAGTCCTCAGAAACACCGGCCAGCCGTTTTCTTTAGCGGGCGTGGGAGCGGGCGCCGACATGGTCATGCAGGATTCGGTATTTCTGCTGGTGGTTAGAAATAAAAACGTGCTCGGCTTCGCGACGGGGGGAAGGATGGATACCTTCAACAAGGTCACGATGAAGCTCTATGAGAATGTGTCGACCTGCAGAGCCAAGGAGAACCTGCGAATGAAAAAGATAGGAGCGGCCATCGCAAAGCTCACATACGCGCAGGAGACTCCGGCGGTACAGAAGAAGATGATGGCGGGCAGAAGCGCACAGTATAAGAGCATGGTGAAGGCGGCCAAAGCGATAGTGGACGCATACGAGAGGGGT
>DGVE01000120.1:10270-17096 GCA_002395865.1 Lachnospiraceae bacterium UBA4292
GGGCGGCACGAGACCTGCCGATTACGCGAATGCTATAAACTGTGTACTCGACTATCAGACCGGCAGGGAGGAGATAAGCTCCTCCGCGGCCAAGAACGAGAGATACGTCAATTCCATGGGGCTTTTGTGGGCGCTGACCTCCGGCTCCGCAGTGGAATACTATCTCGATGACAGATTGCAGAAGACGAACGACATCAGGGGACTGAAGTCCTGGGATGCAGGATACATGGGGAAGGAGATATTTATCAGATAATTGCAAGTCTCTTTGCGCACTGCGCTTAGGGACTTGTTTTTTTTTCGCCTTTATGTTATGAAGTAAAGTAGAATAAATCGTGAAATATAGGAAGGGAGGCGGTAAATGTGAAGAGGATAACGGCATTACTTCTCTCGTTGGCAATGACTTTCGGGCTTTGTTCGTGCGATAAGGCGCCGGGGGACGTCCTTGATACAGACGAGACCAATAAGGAATCTGTTTCGGGGAAGGCAGAGGAGTCGGGCGATACATCCTGCGCGGATTTTATGGAGATCATGAGGGAGATAAAAAGCTACGGCGACAGGACTGCCGAGCTGGAGCTTCCGGTGAACAGCGAGTACTATTACTCATTTGCCGGAGCGTCCACGAGCGCTCTTCGCTACGCGGTCGAGTACATACTGTGGCTCAAGGGCGAGGGGGAGAGCCTGGCTCAGTTCACAGCAAACAGCCTTTATAAGGACTGGAGCACGATAGCGGAGATCAATTACGCCTCACCTTATCCGTGCTATTTCGAGGGAATGCTTCTGGAGGTGCAGGGCAGATACGAGGAGGCCCTCGAGCTGTACGCGAACGCGTCCGTGATGGATATGTTCCCCGAGGGAGGGCTGGATTTCTATTATCTCAAGTATATGACCGTGGAGGCTCTTTATGATCTGAGGGACGATCTGAGGGCGCTGGAGGACGAGATATACTCCGCATACAGGCCGAGGCTTACCGGACGCGAGTGGGATAAGTACCTGTTCGACGACGAGTATATCATGGCGGTGTGGAAGGAGCTGATGGACGCTTCGGATTTTGAAAATGCGCTGTGGTATGCGAAGCAGGCTCTCAAGGTGAACCCTTTTAATGAGTCCTCCTGGAGCAGCGCGGCATTGTCAGCCGTATACACGCAGGACTGGGAGCAGGCTGGCGCGTATATCGACGAGGGCCTTACCGTATTTCCCGAGGATGAGGTCTTAAACGGTCTCAAGCAGATGTTTATCGACGCAGCGAAGGGGGTGGGTCTGTGGACAGAATAGCTTTCAAAAAGAGGTATATTGCGGCAGCGGTTGCTCTTTTCATGGTTTTGTGCGCGTTTATCGCGCTCTTGCCCGCGAGCGCATACGGTGTGCAGAACAATAATATGGCCGAGATACCGGGCATCGATTACAACCGGATAACGCAGAAGGCGGGCGGTGGCTACAAGTCTTACCCCGTGGAGCTTCATATGGGGGACCTGACATTCTTCGGCGAGCTGCACGGTGAGCTGGGACTCTCCTACGAGGAGCTCAATCAGATAATAAGGGATACGCTGAGCGACAAGGGGCTCACAGTGGAGAGAGTGGCGCTGGTGGATAAGATCGCCGGGAGACTTCTGGAGGATGCCAAGCTCTACTGGGCGGATCAGGTCATCTCGGGACTTCTCTCATACATAAGCATAGAGGGTATTCCTTATTCTCCGAGTGATCTATACGAGCTGGTCGTTCACGCTGACGCCTCCGCGACCGTGAAGACGGCCGATATCGATATGGCGAAGACCCTCGCGAAGGCGAGCCTGAAGGAGGCGGCCACAGGCAAGGGGCCTGCCGGAAACGTGGCGAAGAAAGTGCTGCAGGCTGCTGAGATACCCATCGTCGGTGCCATAGCAAACACGGCGCTGGTCGCCGTAGACTGGAAGTCCGGGAGCAAGCATTTCGATGAGTACCTCAAGCTTCTTGAGAAAAATCTGGCTGTTATAAATGATTTCTACATAGAATGCAGCCGCAGGGCAGTGGCTCTGGCCGATGAGAAGGGCGCTGAATATTCCTGCAAGATCACATTTGACGAAAAAAGGAATTATTTTACATACCCCTGTACCTTCTGGGGCGTATCAAACAATCTTATGAGCGCGACACTGTCGGGTGAGCTTGAAAACAGGACCACGGGTACTGCGGCGGGTACCTACAGCGGCGTTCTGGAGATGACATTTGAGGCGGAGGACTTCTCGCCTGTGGAGAAGAATCTGGAGAAGACGACGGGGCTGGACCTTGTTGTGGAACTTATCTACAGCGATAACGGAAGGTACAAAAAGACCTCCGACCAGGGGCCGAGGACCATACTTACCCGAAGAGTCAGCGGCAATGTGCAGATAACCGTACCGGAGGCACAGGGACTGGTAAAGGGAAGCTTTTCGGGGCAGATAAGCGGTTCGGTGGACGAGACAAAGTTCGAATACTCCAGATCGATAACCTGGAGGGACGATTCAAATGCGGCCTTCGGAGGTACCGCCCAGACCGATGCGAAATTCACATCGGAATCCATTGACAGCATCCACATGTCGAGCAGTTCGCGCGTATATTATGACGGGAAGCAGCTGACCGATACCGAGGGGGACGAGACCTTCGATCAGGACCCGGGCACGGTGTTTGCACCTTTGGACGCCACACCCTATGTGATGGTGGATCTGAGAAAGTAGATGCGCCGCCGCATGTTAAAAGGAGCTTTTATGAAGAACAGGCGATGTCTGAACAGACTCATAACGATAATTATACTGGCAATGGCTCTTTGTGCCTGCAATACCGGCGCGCAGGATTCCCTGGACGACGGTAAAAAGTCATCCAGGTCTTCGAAGAAGGAGACCACAGAGGATGTGCCCCTGACCAGAAGGGATCCCGGGGAGGAAGACCCTGCCGAAACGAAGGATGCGACGGAGGGGCTGCTCACAGGGGATGATGACGTGGATATCGACCCGTGGACGATGGACCCGTACGGCGGTTATACGCTGCCCGGAAGCGAGTGGCCCGACAACGAGTTCACGAGGCTCGTACCCGCACCCGATTTTAAGCTCATGACATCCTTTACAGACGAGGACGAATTCACGGCGGCATTTCAGTCGCTGGAGGTATCGCAGATAAAGACGTATGCACAGAAGGTGAAGAAGAGCGGCTTTACGATAGATGCCGAGGAGGAGTCGCAGGAGGTCTATGGCATAGTGGTGTACACCTACACCGCGTACAATGAGGAGGGCTACTGTGTTCAGATAAGCTTTGCGTCCGGAGGCGGAGCCGTGGCCATAAGCAGATAGTCACCGAAAGGAGGCAGCCATGCGTCAGATCATACTGACCGAGTATGCGATCGCGATAATTGCCGTGCTGCTTATCATGTTCCTGCTGCCGCTTATGATCGTGCGCCTTATGGGCAAGGGACAGAAGGGCATCGACGGGCTGGGAAGGGCTTTATTTCTGGTGATCGCACTGAATGTCTCGAAGATCGTGCTCGCGTTCATCTTTCTGTTCGTCAATCCACTGCGGGTACTCATCGTTCACAGAGACGAGATAGGGGCTATACAGCCGTTGATAAAAAGAATAATGTGCATCGCGGCTGTAGTTCTTCCGATGCTTTTTGCGCTGTATTTCATTTTCGAGGTGAGGATACAGAACTTCCTTTTCCATAAAAAGAATTACAGCAAAAAAGGCTCATACAGGGCGGAGCCTGCCCGCTTCAAATCTTCGGCGCAGTTTCGCGACGAGCTGAAGGAGAGGGGGCTCTACGCCGATGAGAAGACAGGGAAGCTTATACAGCTGTTAAACTGCAGGTTTACAGGGGTGGCGGAGCGTCTGAAGCAGAAGTATTACTACGATGAGGCGACCATGATGACTTTAGACGAGGAGGAATTTGTCGATGATCCGGAGGCGGGACGGATATGTTCGCCCGGGGAGGCAGTGCTCTCACCGGTATTTGTCTACAATGGTGTGCTATATCTCATAAGCCCTGAGGATGAGCTTAAGTATGCTCCGGTAGGGCGCTATGAGCCGTATACGGCCATAGGTCAGCCTGCGGATGATTACCCGTATTTTTCGGATATCTATGTGGAGTGCAAGATACTTTATGTGGACGGGCGGGTGTACGCTCTCATCGGAGCCGGAGAGAGCTACGGCGTGAGCAGGAGCTTCGATACATTCGAAAGGCCTTTCTATGTTCTGCTGTCGGAGACGGAGGATGTGACCACCTACGTGAATGGACGCTTCTTCCCGCACGGGGCGGTGGAGACAGGTTCAAGGGGCGGCTTCAGGATGCGTGCAAACACGACTCCCTCCGACATCAGCCCCGGCAGGCCGGTAAACTATCCCGTGCGCGTTGTGGAGCGTGTCGACAGGGACGCGATAGATGCGGTTGCCGCAAAGCTCCGGGCAGGAATTCTTAAGTCTGCGATAGAGGAGCATTTTTTACGCCGTGTCACGCGGGATATAAGATACAGAGAGCGAAAGGGGGATCGCAAAGATGAGAAGAGTATATGACGGTCACAAGCCGAGACGGTTTACAGAGAATATCATGGTCATTCAGAGCGCGGGCAATATGTGCGGCGGAACGGACGAGACGTTGAATACGGCTGCGCCGAAGGAGATAGAGTCGGGGGAGATGTTCCTTTTTTCAGTGAATACTTCCCTGAATACACTCGTAGTAGAGGGCGTAAAGAACAGGATAATGTATATAAATACTTATGCCGTGATCTGTGACAGGGGTGTTTTCGTATACTACGAGAAGGATGAGAACGGTATCGGGAAAACGCGGGATATTGCCATCCTTAAGGATGATATCTTCCCCGGGCTAATTCAGCTGGCAAAGGAGTGCGGCTTCGCGAAGAGGAACGGCCGCAGTCACTACACTCACGGTCTTCCGGAGAACTTCGGAGGAACCGTGGACATCAGATACGAAAGCGGTGAGAAGATTCATTTTTCGGACAACCAGTCGCCGCTTTTTGGATACGAGACGGTGTTGAAGCTCGCGTCATTCTTTGAGGAAGCGCTTAAGGGGGAGCGCGCGCAGCTTCCGAAGGCAAAGGATATAACATCCGTTTATTTTGAAAGGGAGAGGAGCGAGAGCTTCAGCAGGGCTCTTCTTACGATAAATGAAGACGGTACCGGTATCAATAAAAAGACCTCGAAGTACAAGGAATACCCGGTCAATGAGAGCGAGAAGGCCGTGGATGCCGAATGTATCGGAAAGATAAGAAAAAATATCGACGACAATCTGATGACTGGCTGGACTGGCGTTCTGAAGAGGGAGTATTCGGTGCTCACCGGTAGGGCAGACATCACGTTTACATTTAGGGACGGAAGTGTCATCACGGTAAGTGATGGGCTCGAACTGCCGTATAACGTAGGAGGAGCTTTCTTCAACATCGAGCTGGAACTGACTTCGCCGAACTGAGGGAAGTAATTGAAAGAAATAATTAATAAAACGTTAATCCCGTGTCCATTGATTGGCACGGGATGTTTTGATATAATCACGGAAAATGCCGGAGGGGAGGACACCCATAACAAAAAACACAAACCGGTCTGCGGGGGAAGATACCCATGAAAAAAAACATCATAGTTCTGGACATGTCCGGCGAGGAGATCGGGCGGACATATAAAAAAAGAGCCAGAGGGCTCATAAAGAGCGGCCGGGCCGAATCAGCCGGTGAAAACACGATACGGTTGATGGGTGAGTACGGTCAGCATATAACGAAAGGATCGGATATCGATATGAATACAATACTTTTTAAGGCAAGAGACTGGAAGTGCGTAAAGAACGCAGAGAGAAGCATGATCACGGGTTTCGCGTCAGACATGACCGAGGTCATCACACTGGGCAGCTGGGACAAGGAGAATGCGGGAGAGGCCACACTTTTCACCATTCCCGAGGCAGGAGAGAACAGAGTGGTGTTCTGGCTGAACGGCGGTGAGAATGAGGACAAGGATGAGAAGTGCAAGCTTCAGATCATTCCCACCGACAGCGAGCTCGGAGAGATCTCACAGGCAGAGGAGGAGGCTAAGTTCTCCTTCAATCTCAACAGAAACTTTGTGAGACCCATAAAGAAGTACAAGGGCTGGAATCTTTACTCGATCCCCTTCAATTCAGATAAGGAGTACGCAGTTCTCAGATTCGTTTCACTGGGCGCATACACCACCATCGCAGACGCGAAGGATCCTTCGGAGTACACAGGCATGAAGAATGTCACCGACAGGTATGCGCAGTATCGTCCTCTCCGTCACAACATCGTATTCGAGGACGGCTGGGACAATGATGAGGAATACGCGACACGCTATCTGAAGGATATCTGGGGCGGCGAGAGCGTATGGGTCGAGGAGGCTTTAAGCGGCCAGGAGGCATTTGACGCGTTCGTAAAGAGCGTGGGCGATCTGGCCAAGAAGGCTGCTTCCGGAGCAAAGGACATCGGAACCAAGACTTTCGAGACCGGCAAGGCTGTTGGCGGAAAGTACGGACCTACAGTAGTCGAGGCAGGCAAGAAGTACGGCTCGAAGGCAGTGGAGCTCGGCAAGGAGGGCGTGGACTTCGTAAAGAAGGGCGCCGAGAAGGTACTTGAGAGCGATGCGGTCAAGGATATCAGCGCGAAGATAGGCGACATCTTCTCGAAGAAGGAGGAGTCGACAGTGCCTGAGGAAGAGACACATGAGTTCGCACAGGAGGCAGCGTCTGCTCCTGATAATGCAGAGACAGCGGCCGGTGCAGAGACAGCTGAAGCATCGGAGACATCCGATACAGCCGACAGCGCTGATTCTTCTGTTGACATTTAAAAAAATATTTGGTATTATCGGGGGCACGGCGCAC
>DGVE01000120.1:17156-18128 GCA_002395865.1 Lachnospiraceae bacterium UBA4292
GGCCGTGCCCCTTTCGGATATTGTCACTACGGGTGAGGACCCGGTGCAAAGGACTGCTATGGAGTTGTTTATAACCTTTCTCGCAGGAGCGAGTGTGCTTGTAGGAGCACTTCTAATAAGAATATCAAAGCATGCCAACAGGGTGGAGCATCTGTCCATGGCTATGGCGCTTACGGCACTCATTTCCCTGCTGGCTGCGGATCTGGGACCCGAGATGGTGGAGGCCGTCGGTGAAAAACCCATCCTCACGATCGCGATGATGCTTGCGGGGCTTGCGGTGCTCATCATACTGGATCGATTTGTACCCGATCACGAGGACAGCGAGGAGAAGCATGATGCGGAGAACGCAGCGCATGTGGGTATTATTTCCGCGCTCGCGCTCTTTGTTCATAACATCGTGGAGGGCATGACGATATACAGCGTGCTCTGCTCTGACTTAAAGAGCGGTGTGATCTTTTCGCTGGGTGTGGCTCTTCACAACATACCCGTTGGAATGATGATCTATTCGGCTCTGTCCTCCGCGGGCAGAAAGCAGAAGGCAGCGGTATCGATAGTCGTCACGCTTTCGACTGCGGTCGGAGGACTTTTGATGGCGGCGCTTTCGGGACTGGTCACGGAGACCGTAACGTCCTGTCTGGTGGCAGTGGCCACCGGTATGATATTATATATCGTGTTCTTTGAGCTTCTGCCACACGTAATAAAGGAAAAGGACAGGCTCATGAGTCTTGCAGGCGCGGTCCTCGGAGTGGCCGCTGTGTTGCTGAGTACCCTGCTTGAATAAATAAATATAATCGAAATACATAAAGCGAGGGCGGTGGATATCCACCGCCCGTTATTTATATTGTTTATATTTACTGTGAATCCACTTCTATCCGATGTGCAGCATTCTTGTAGCGAACTGGAAATAAACGATGAGTGAAATCGCATCCACTATGGTGGTTATAAAAGGGCTGGCCATTACCGCGGGGTCAA
>DGVE01000118.1 GCA_002395865.1 Lachnospiraceae bacterium UBA4292
AAATGATTGTTTTTGGATGATTGTTATGATTTAACTGAATTGCGGTTTTAGGTTTATATCTATGAATACTCAGAGCTCCGGTTTTTCCGGGGCTCTTTTTTATGCATTGTCTTGACATTTCGGGCTCCGGTAACTATAATAAAGTGATATGTTGTGGCCGTAAGGCATCTACACCGGCGAAAGCCCGTATATGTGGGGTATTATGAAAAAGAAGGGGGCTCTTAAAAAAGCATTTACCGGGCTGTTTTGCCTGGCGCTATGTTCATCGCCGTTTACGGACATCCGTGTAGGCGAAATATCATATGCAGATGAGTATGAATACGACGAGAGCTTCGAGGAGTACCTTACACACCAGGGATTTCCGGAGAGCTACAAGCCGTACCTGCGTCAGCTGCATGCCGAGCATCCCACGTGGATTTTCGAGGCCATGCAGACGGGGCTTTCCTGGAACATGACCATTAAGAACGAGATGGTATTTCGCAGGAATCTGGTCCCGAACCGGTCTGCGTACGTCTCCTCGTGGAAGGATGTGGAGAATATCGAGTCCTTCGACTGGGTGAACAACGACTGGGTGCTCATCAGCTCCCCCTACTGGGTACAGGCCAGCAAGATGGGCGTCGAGTACATCATGGATCCGCGCAATTTCCTCAACGACGATTACATATTCCAGTTTGAGGAGCTTACATACAACAGAAACGCGCACACGCTTAAGGGCGTCAAGCAGGTGCTCGCGGGGACATTCATGGACAATGTGCTCGTCCCGGGCACGGGCGACGCGCCTGCCAACGATTATATAACCTCCGATACCTATTCCATTACCGATGAATATCTGAGCGGTCTGGACCCGAATACCACCGTGGCGGAGTTTATGGATAATGTTTCCGTGAGGGACAGCGTATCTGCCGTCGATATATTCTTCTGCGACGCAAACGGCGACCGGAAGGACGATGATGCGCTCATATGCACGGGGGATGTGCTGTGGATGGCTTTTGAAGAGATCCCGAAGGAGGATGAATCCGGGGAGGAGACAGAGAGCACATCGCAGGCAGAGGAAGGGTCTCATGCAGCGGTCGATATCGGATATGCCCTTCAGTATGCGCCGCTGGCCACTGCCATAGTATATGGCGATCTGAACAGCGACGGAAGAGTGACAAATCTGGACCGCACCACGCTTAAACTCTTTATCAGGGGCGATCTGCAGCTTAACGAGTACCAGCAGATAGCTGCGGACTTAAACCACAGCGATACGGTCACGAACCTGGACCGCACCACGCTCAAGCTCTATATCAGAAACGACATGTCCATCAGTACCATATATCAGACGGCGGGTCTCACATACGCGCAGGCGTTCTTCGAGATAGCGAAGGAGCTGAACGTGAGTCCGTATATGATGGGTGCGCGTGTCATTCAGGAGCAGGGCGCGGGCAAGAGCGAGCTTATATCCGGTACATATCCGGGCTTTGAGGGCTATTACGACTATTTCAATACAAATGCAGCCGGTCTCACGCGTGAGGACATCATAGTGAACGGCCTCACCTACGCGAAGCAGAAGGGCTGGGACAGCCCGATAAAGGCTTTGAAGGGCGGAATAACGAACCTGTGCAGCACCTTCATCTGGAAGGGACAGAACACGCTCTACCTGCAGAAGTTCGACGTGGAGAGCGATTACTACGGCACCTACTGGCATCAGTATATGCAGAACCTGTTCGCTCCGAGGAGCGAAGGCGCGAAGGTGGGCAGATCATACGCGCAGATGGGAGTGCTGGATGTACCGTTCGTTTTCAGAATACCGGTATACATAGGCATGCCCGAGGAACCGTGCCCGCATCCGACAGTCGACGGCAATCCGAACTACAAGCTGAAGACACTTTCCGTCGAGGGTTATGATATCGACTTCGACATGCACAGGTACAGCTATACCATCGAGCTTCCCGCAGGTGTTAAGGAGCTTACCGTAAATGCGGAGGCAGTGGCCTCCACGACCAAGGTCTACGGCGCGGGAGTCATAGAGCTCGAACCGGGTGACGACTGCGTGATCATTACCGTGACTGCGCAGAACGGCCTGAACGCATGGTATGTTGTGAACCTGATACGTCCTATTGAGGATATGACGACCGAGGCCGAGACGACGACCGAGGAGGAGACGACCACTGAGGAGGAAAGTACCTCGCATGAGGAGACCACCGAGACTGAGAGCACCGCTGGGGCAGGGACTGAATGAGCCTCGCGGGAATGGTCCGATAGGACCACATAATTGAATTTACACGGTGGAGGAGCCGTGGAAATAAACCGTGTCCGTGCGTCGCACGGGCGGAATGGAGAAGAGAATGAAAAAACTGAAGATTGTACTGGCGTCTGTTCTGATGATGACCTGCATGCTGGCGTATGTGATCTTTGTAAATGCGGCGAGTCCGCAGGTCAATATCATTACCAGCACTGACGAAAGCGGTAATGTGTATAACATCGATGGCGGCGGCGGAGTTGCTGTGTTTATCACATTTGCCGATCCCTCCGGAATAGTGGGCGGTGGATACACGGTACTCATAAACGGAACTTCTGTGTATGAGATCGATTTTGATAACGACACAGCCAATTCTGTTTCAAGCGGCTTTGATATAGCAGGTGCGCAGTATGATCCCGCCAATAAGCAGTTTCAGTTCGCGTTCGGACCCGCTTTGGCAGGAGATTATGTCATATCTCTCGGCGCTCTGACCGGAGCAGATACCGGAGCGGCGGAGATACATTATCAGAAAGACGGTTCACTCACTGTCGACGCGATCACATATTCACCGAAGACCATCACAGCAACAGTGTCCGAGCCTGAGACCGAGCCCGAGCCTGAGACGGAGACTGAGCCCGAGACCGAGTCCCAGCCTGAGACGGAGGCCTGCAGGCACGAGCACACTCACAAGGTAAACGAGTCGGCTGCCGACTGCGGACGTGACGGATACACAGGAGATACGGTCTGTGATGACTGCGGCGAGACCGTTTCCGCAGGTACTGTGATACCCGCGACCGGAGCACATAACTTCTCCAATGGCTCATGTACAGTCTGCGGAGCAAAGGATCCCAACTATGTGGCACCCACGATGACGGGCATCGAGGTAAGCTACAAGGGCAACCCCAACAAGACTGTGGGCGAGACCATCGTAGGCTCAGATATCGAGGTGCTGGCTGTATACAGCGACGGCAGGAAGGAAGCCATAGGCGGATGGGGCTGCGCGCTCGTAGGAGTTGGCCTTGTCGCAGGCGACCACAATGTAGAAGTTGTTTACGGAAGCTACAAGGGATACTTCACAGTCCATGTGACAGAGGCCGCAGAGCCAGTCACAGCGGAGCCCGAGACCCCCGAGCAGGAGACTCCCTCCGAGCCGGGTCCCGCGGATGATGAGACCACCACGGCGGCCGAGGAGCCCGGTGATGATTATCTCACCGTATTCTCGCCCTTCGGAGGTGAGAACCTCTACATTGCGACCGAATGGTCCGATGACATCAAGAAGCCTGACGGATACGAGGCACAGACAGTAAATTACAAGGGATATGACGTAAAGGCTCTTAAGAACGACAAGGGCATCACCCTTTTCTATCTTACGGACAGTGAGGGCGCCAACGGAGATTTCTACATCTACGATGCGGACAGCTCTAAGTTCAGCTATCTTATAACCATCCCTTCAAATACCTACGGCTACTACATCCTCTCCTTCCCGGATGATATGGATGTGTCGAAGATGGCCAAGATGGTCATCACGCTCGACCCCGAGAACGGAAGATCAGTTGTAGGATATCACCTCTCCAAGGATAAGGAGGAGAGCGGTACGGTATGCCTCGTATATGCCATGGATGAGGAAGGCAACAAGGGCTACTACCGCTTCGATACCGCGAACTTAAGCTTCGTAAGATATTACGAGGACGCTTCCGCAGAACCCATAGTCGAGACAGTGGAGGTAATAAAGGAAGTTGAGAAGATCGTAAATGTTCCCGGAGAGACAGTTTACGTGGATAATGGATCATCCGCTGATCCGGCTACAAGAACCAAGTACAATGATCTTGTGAATAAGTACAACCATGATATCCTTGTAAGGTTCTACGTTATAATCGCACTTATAGCGCTTGCAGTCATACTGTTCGCATTTGTACTGATACTTGCCCTCAAGCTCAAGAAGCTCTACAGCGAGTACGACTTCATCGATGATGAGGAAGAGGATGACGACGGTACCGATGAACCGGACGATGACGATGAGGGAGAGGAAGATGAGGAAGAGGACGACGAGGAAGCCGAGGACGAAGATTTCAGAGTTGACCTTTCCGGCATCAACGATGACGAAGAATAATAGTTAGTTTGCGAAAGCCGCTGATAACAGCGGCTTTTGCTAAAGACCTGCTGCGCCCTGGAGGCGTGGCGATCGGAGTAATATATGGAGAAATACACAGAAAAAGCAAAAACGGTCCTGCGTCGTGCGGCCAGATACGCCGCAAAAATGGGACAGGGCTACATAGGCACGGAGCACCTTCTTCTGGGCATCGTGGCAGATAAAAACAGCCTTGCGGGCAGGGCACTCAATGAGATCGACGTTACAGAGGCATCGGTGGGACATGCACTGGTGAGTCTGAGCGAGACAGGAAATGTCGCAGCTATGAGCAAGCCCAAGGAATACACCCCCAGACTCACGGAGGTGCTGGAGGATGCCGACGATATCGCGAGGGCTTCCGGTGAGACTCTTACCGGCACCGAACACATGCTGCTGGCCATACTGCGGCATCCGGGCTGCGTGGCCGGAAGAGTGATCGCGAGCCTCGGAGTGGATGCCAGGAAGCTCTACTCCGGAATAATGGAGGCGGCGCAGAATCCTGCGCTTGCGCAGGCCATGAACAGGGGCTTGCAGCCGGAGCGCCAGAAGAAGAGGATGCTCGAGAAATACACGAGGGATCTGACGGCTCTCGCGGCGCAGGGAAAGCTGGATGCGGTCATCGGAAGGGATGAGGAGATAGGCAGAGTCGTAAGGATACTGAGCCGCAGGACGAAGAACAACCCCTGCCTGATAGGCGAGCCCGGCGTGGGC
>DGVE01000018.1:0-12187 GCA_002395865.1 Lachnospiraceae bacterium UBA4292
GGTTGTGAAGGCCCACTCTCTCCTGACAGAATATGATCGGTCCGGGCGATGTGAGTTTGATGGCGATGACGCATATAAGCATCACCGGTGAGAACAGTATGAGCGCTATGGTGCCGAGTATAATATCCATGGCTCTCTTGATCGAGGCGTTTGTCCACTCCATGAGAGGCACGTGTCTGATATTTATAAGCGGCAGTCCCTGCAGATCCTCCGTATAGGGGGATGTCGGTATCACATTTGAATAGTCGGGCACGAATCTGGTGTGAACACCGGATTTCTCCGTGGAGGCCACGACATGGGCCAGCTTGTTGTACTCGGAAAGGCCAAGTGTGATTATTATCTCATCGAGCTGATTGGCCTCGAGGAGACTCTCCAGCTCCTCCGTGCGGCCTACGACCTTTATGCCCTTGTATTCGAAGCCGATCTCCTTATTGTCATCAAGTATTCCCTGAAGCCTGAAGCCCCACTGCGGGTTGTCGAGCACCCTGTCGATGAGCTCGCGGGCCGCGCCGGAGAAGCCGACCAGTATGGCCTTCTTCTGGTTCTTGCCTCTTCTGTTGCTCTCAAAGATTATGATACGGCTGATGCTTCTCTCCGTGATCATAAAGCAGAGATTGCTCATGCCGAAATAAAAGATCATGTATCCGGAGAAGAAGTAGGAGTTCTTGATGATGTACAGTCCGGTGGTCAGCATAGACACGCCGATAATATTCGCAAAGAAGATACCGGATATCTCGCGCCGTCTTCCCGCTATGGACTTGTGGCCGTAGAGGCCGAATATCATGTACAGAATAACATAGCCGGGCACTATGAATATAAGCGCCCTTCCGTAGTACATCAGAGCCTCCGGAGCAAAGGGTTCTTCGCTCCACTGATAGGTCTCTGCCTTCTGGACTACGAATCGCATAGTGTAGGCGCACAGATAAGCTATAACGACCATCAGCGCATCCAAAAGGATATGTATTCTGTTCAGGATCTTTTGTCCGTCGTTAATCATTTGTCAAGCCTTCTCTTGATGAATTCAGTAGTGTATACGACTGTATCAAAAAGCATCATCGCCTCTATGGCAAGCTGCGTCACAAATGTGGATACACCGACCACACGCCTGCACTTCTTAAAGGTGCGAAAGCCCTCGATAAGTCCGGATGAGTACTCTTTAAAATAACCCATCGCCGCGAAAAATACAAGCTTTATTATAAAGCCGAGCAGTATCGCGGGAGCATTTACTATGATCTGCCATGCGGCCATGTTCTTGTAGATGACGTAGATGCTGTTGCGCGCCGCAAGCTTCACCTTGAAGGAATTGTACTTGCTGCCGGAGGTTCCGCTGCCCACGTGACGGCATACCGCCTTCGGCGCGTACACATTCGTGTAGCCGTAGAGCCTTGCCCTATATCCCACATCCACATCCTCCAGATACGCGAAATGCATCTCGTCGAAAAGCCCGATCTTGTCGAATACCTTTCTGCGATACAGTCCCGCGCCGGCGCAACTGGTGAATATCGGCGACGCCTTGTCATACTTGTTCGCCGGCCTGTCGATGCCCTTCTGCGCTGACCAGCCCATGATGGTGTAGAGGTCACCCGCATCATCCATCTTCTCCGGCTGATGCATGCATACCATCTTTGCGCTGACGGAGAATATCCTCTTATCCCTGTCTGCGGCCTTTATGAGTTCTCCCACGTAGTCGGGCTCTACAGCCGTGTCGTTGTTTAGGAGGATTACATACTCTGTCTTCGAGCGCCTGATGCCCTCATTTACGCCGCCCGAGAAGCCCAGGTTCTCCTTCATGACGGCTATCTCCGCCTCGGGATAATTCTCCCTGAGGTACTCGACGCTGCCGTCTGTGGATGCGTTGTCTATCACAAGCACCTTGAAATCCCTGCACTTCTGTGCTCTGAGAGCCTCCATGCACGGCTCAAGGAAATGCTTGCCGTTGTAGTTAGGTATTACCACTGTCGCTTTTTTCAAAACTATCCCTCCGGGCTGTCCAGCCATTTTCTGTAAGCGGCGCATACAGTGTCCGGATCGCCCAACATCTTTACTTTACCGTGATCGAGCCATACCACGCGGTCGCTCATATCGCGTATCTGGTCGATATTATGCGATACGAAAAGCACCGTCGTACCGCCTCCCATGAGCTCGAGCATGCGTTTCCTGCTCTTGGCCTGGAACCTCTCGTCTCCTACCGCGAGCACCTCGTCGCATATGAGTATCTCGGGTGTGACCACGGCAGCTATCGAAAAAGCAAGCCTGACCAGCATGCCCGACGAGTAGTTTCTGATGGGCTGGTCTATAAATTCGCCCAGCTCCGAGAACTCAAGTATCTCGTCGAACTTCTCGTGGAGGAACTCCTTCGAGTAGCCGAGTATCGCTCCGTTTAGGAACACATTCTCGCGTCCGGTCAGCTCATAGTCGAAGCCGCTTCCGAGCTCAAGCATGGGTACGACATTGCCTCCGAGGACCACGCGGCCCTTCGTGGGCTTCATGATACCGCTTATTATCTTGAGGACTGTGCTTTTGCCCGCGCCGTTGTGTCCGATGATGCCCATGACCTCGCCCTTATTGACGGTGAAGCTTACATCCGTCAGAGCCCAGAAGTCCTTGTATTTAAGTCGTCCCTTGAACAGGGCGACCATAGTCTCTTTTATGGTGCTGATGCGGTCCGCCTGAAGTCTGAAGCGGATGGACACATTCTCTACCTTTACCATTTCCATAGATATTTCCTAAATGTAGAATATGAACTTATCCTCCGTCTTGTGGAAGACGAATGCGCCGAGCGCGAACATTCCGAATGCAAAACCCATGCACCACAGATACTGCGTTATATCGGGGAACACCCTGTCGATGATCAGCGTCCTGATGAATGTGATGTAGTGGTACATCGGATTGAATACCTCCAGCTTCTGAAGGCTCTCGGGCAGCAGGTCGATCGAGTAGATGATGGGGGTCGCGTACATCCAGATGGTGGAAAATACGCCCCATAAAAACTCGATGTCCCTGAAGAACACCATGAGCGCCGAGAGAAGAAGCCCCAGACCCATGATGAAGATAATGAGAAGCGCAAGCCCGACCGGTATGACGATCCACGGCAGACACGGCCAGAGCCGGTTGATAAGCGCCACCAGAAGCAGAGGTATCATCGCAAGAAGCATATTTACGCTGGCGCTCGCGACCTTGCTCGCGGGGTAGATGAACTTCGGCACGTAGACCTTCGTTATGAGGCTCGCGTTGCCGCATACAGATCTCATGGACTGGTTGCAGCAGTCGTTGAAGCCGTTGAAAAGCACTATGCCTGTGAGAAGGTACATCGCGTAGTGGGGTATGCCTCCAGCTCTGGCGATAAGTCTTGTAAATACCGCGTACTGCACTCCCATCATCATGAGGGGGTTCAGAAAGCTCCAGAATATCCCGAGGATGGAGCGCTTGTACTTGGTCTTGAAATCCCTCGACACGAGCTGTTCGATAAGGAACTTATAGCGTGTCAGGTTTTTTATATATGCGGTCAGTGAGAACCGTTCGTTTCCGTACATCTAAATGTTTCTCCGGGTAATGTTTAACGTTTCTATTATAGCAACATCCGGCGATAATTGCCATAGATTTTCATCTGTTTTTCCAAAAAAACTTGTTTGAAGTGCAGAGCATGATTATCTTCTTCGGAAGTTTTCTGTATCTCTTTCCCAAAAAATAGCCCGCATACTTGCAGAAGCACTGCATGAAAAAGCCGAAGAGCCCGAACAGATCGCCGCGCCTTATGAGCCTTCCGCCCACCGCCTTCACAAGCTTAGCGCCCTCCTTCTCGGAGCTGACATGCGCAAATACCTGTGGATTGTCCGCCTGCGACACCGCCATATCGAAGCTGCGCTTAAAATACTGCTTCAGCGTGTAGTTGTGTGAGTGAATCACCCTCGCATCCGCGCAGTAGCACACGGCATAGCCGTTCTCTATGATCTCGCGCGCGAATATCATGTCCTCGTTGAATATCGTATGCCGCGTGAAACCGCCGAGCTCAATATACTTCTTTCTGTCGTATGCCGCGCAGACATTTGAGCAGAAATATGTCTTGATACCGAGCTCATCAAGATCCGCGGCCGTCTTTTTCCGCGATGTCTTCGGGTAGTTGAACGCCCTCGACATCCTCTCAAGAAGCGCGCAGTCGGCATCCGGCAGCTGTCTTGCGTACACCGCACCCGTATCCTCATCGAAGGCGGATACCAGTCTCTCGATCAGTCTGCTGCCTGCGGGAACCGCGTCATCCGTCATGAACACGATGATGTCCGCGTCCGATTCGCGCGCCATCATATCCCTCACCCTGCCGTGATCGAACTCCTCCTGAGTCACATGGCTCACAAAAACGGCTATCCCTGCCACGCGTACCGGTTCTGTGAACGAGTCGTCCCAGTACTCCTCGCAGGTATTGACTATCCTTAGAGCATTTATCCTGAGGCTCTGCGCAGCGAGCCTTTTTATCAGTTTTCTGAACTTATCCCCCGGCCTGTAGACCGGTATGCATACATCAACCTTCATTCAGATCCTTCCTGCATCTGTAAAAAAAGATAACCGTAAATCCCGCGAGCAGTATAAGCATCACCGCCAGATTGGCCCATGCGGCTCCGGCCAGCCCGAAGCGCTTCATACCCGCGAAGGGAAGTATCAAAGACGCGGCAAACGCGGCCGCATAGGATGCGAATATGCCCTTCGGCATCCTCATGACCAGCACCGCGTAGTACATAAGGATACCCGCCGCATTGGCGCCGCCGCCCGCTATCAGTATGAGCAGCTCGGGCATGAAGCCGGTCAGATCGACATCGAACACCAGCGAGAGCACCGGTATTCCGAGGAGCCATGCGCCGAGAAGACATACGGCTGTGAGCACGCATACGGCAAACATCAGCACTCCCGTCAGCTTCATAAACCTTCTCACCTCGCCCTTTTTGTAGTAGCCGGTCATGGTGGTGAGCACGGGCTTGAATATCATGGTGCTCAGGAGATTAATCACAAAGCTCGGCAGATAGAGCACATAGTAGATGTAGTTGAGCCCTTCGTCGAAATAATCCACCGCGAACTTCGAAGAGGACAGCATGAAGGAATACATGAACGAGCTTATCGCAATGAGCAGGCACTCCCTGAACAGTTTCCTCCACCTGCC
Organism: Lachnospiraceae bacterium UBA4292; assembly: GCA_002395865.1. Taxonomy (GTDB): domain Bacteria; phylum Bacillota; class Clostridia; order Lachnospirales; family Lachnospiraceae; genus UBA4292. The sequence continues at coordinate 5,150 of DGVE01000018.1, forward strand.
CTTTATATCGAACATCCTCTCCCGCCCCGCTATACTGCGAAGGAAAAAGGGATTCAGTATGGTCACAACAAGAGCCGATGAAACGCACAGCACTAAGGCCCCGGTAAAACTGTCCTTCACTGTGATCATGCACGCGGTAAATACCGCTACCGATACGGCCACCCTGATGGCCATGGACTTGCCCGCGAGGTCTATCCTCTCCCTCGCCTGATAATCTCCCTCGAAGATATCGGCTATGGAATCGGTCATCTTATAGACGCAAAGTATCAGCATCACAGGCCATTGCTGTCTTCCGGTCACGACCAGATAGACCGAGCAGCATATAAGCATAGCCAGTGTCGTGAAGCTTCTCAGCGTGAAATAATCGCAGAAGCTGTATTTACCCGAGGCGTCGGTCACCTGAAACGGTCTTATCTCGAAGTACCCCACCATCAGAAGAGTCTGCGCCAGAGTAAAAGCTATGGAGAAATCATTTCCGGCATCCTGTCCGCATGTGCGCTTTACAACAGTGAGTATGACCATGGTCGCCAGTGCAAACGCGATGGTTCCGGCACTGTACCATATAACACCTTTATTTTTCATGCTCAGCTCCGTGCGCCTTTTCCCTGCCCCTTATAAAGAGCGCGTACGCGAAGGTTATGGCCAGCCAGAACCATGTCGTGGCATTTGAGAACCATGTGGTAAAAAAGCTCAGCGCGAAGTAGATGGCGATCTGGCAGAAAAGTATCTTCGCCGCAGGTCCGCCCTTTCTGACATATGAGCTTATGACCGAAGCGAGCCATCCTATGAGTATTCCCGCCACTAAAACACCCGCGATACCGAAATCATAGTAGAAATCGTAGATGAGGGTCAGTGTGTTCAGCTCCTGCTTCACAAGGTACAGAGGAAGCTCCGCATACTGCGGAAATACGAACTTAAGCCCCGTGAGCGCGAGCACCGGGAAGATACTCCTAAGGCCCCAGGTGTGCGCCGGAAGCTGCTGGGTCATCAGATTGAAGTTGGCAAAATTGTTCGCCACGTACATATACGGGTACTGAACATAGACCGGTGTATCCGCATTGTAAAAGGAGAATATCTCCTGCAGATAGCCGGGCTCGTAGTGTCTGAGCTTTGTAAAGGCCACGAAGACACCCGCGAAGACGGCCAGACAGATAACGGCATAGAGAGCTATCTTCGCCCAGTCGAGCTTTCTGAAATCCTTCACACGCAGTGTGCACAGGATGATGAACAGCGGAAATGCCACAGAAAGTATGATGTTCAGTTTTCCGAGGCACATGATATTTATCGCAAGAGAGATGACATTGGCCGCGATGAGAGCGTACTTTCTGTTCTGCGCGATCGCCTGCTTTCTCTTCCTCATCTCCTGGATATATGTCAGGGTGAAGCAGTGTGTAAATATCGATGAAACGGTGAAATAATGCACTCCCGACACGTGGAAATAATTGTACGCGTGTATGAGCTTCGAAAAGATCGGTATGTAGCCGAGTATCACCGCCTCGGCGACGAACGCGAGGAGCGAAAGGCCTGTCATTATAAGTACGGCCAGATACATCCTGTCGATATCCGCCGCTCTTCTTTTCTTTGTACCCTTCCTGACAGGGAGCAGGGAGCCTATGAGAAAACAGGCAAAAAAACCTCCGACACTTATTCTGGTATCCCATGTCCACGAGCCGTGAAGTCTCGACAGCTTCATGATGCCCAGTCCCGCTCCGAACAGCCATCCGAGACTCATAAGCGCCCTCAGGTCCACAAAGCTGTGGCTGCTGCCCACAAGAAAGATGTAACTCAAAAATGCGGCGGCCACGAGCATACACCCTGCCACCACATGCTGCCCGGACAGGTCCATGACCATAGCCGGGCAGTATACGATAATAAAAAACAATAAAACTCTTAAACTGCTCCTGTCAGACATTGCCTTCCTCCGTCAGATCTGCCTCGCTCTCTACCGGATCACCGATATTCTCCGTAGGCTCCGTCTCCACAGGCTCCGCAACATCTTCCGGTTCTAAGCTGCTCTCTTCCGGCTCTGTCTCACCCGGAACATAGGGTTCCTCAGCTGTACTCTCACCGGGTCCTTCCTCCGATATCGGCTCCTCGGAAGAAGGCTCCTCGGTGGTGGTCTCCTCTTCGGCAGTGGTGGTCGGCTCCTCGGGCGTAGGCGTCGGGATCTCCGGTGTCTCCTTCGGGGTGACACTGACATTTACGAAGACCGAGTTCACCAGAATTATGTCCTCGGGAAGCGTTATGGACAGGGGCAGTGAATATTCGCCCGCGTCGAGTCCGTAGACACTGACGGATGCCTGTATATTGGCTGCCTCCATAGCCATCAGGTCCGCGCTGGTGCCGGACACCTTGATATCCGCTATGTTGGTGTCGAAGGAATAATCGTGCAGATCGCTTTTGCCCTCCACCGACACATCATCCGTGAGCGATATGCGGTATGTGTTCTGCTTGAGCTTCTCCACCGCCACAGTGACATTGACTGTGGGATTCGATGATACCACGGTAATGCCCTCGGGCAGATCGAGCGTACTCAGATCGACGATATACGTCTTCGTCTGAGCGATGCCCTCAACACTTATCACATCAGCGGGTATCTCGATAGCCGAAACGTTCGACAAAATAGCCTTGTATCCGGCGATCTTTATGCTCTGCACATCGACCTCTATATCCGATACGGTATAGCCTGTCGCCGGCACGCCGCTGACTTCGGGGCAGGTGACCTTCACCATCTTAGTCTGCATGATGGGAAGAACTATCTGGACCCTCTCCGGTGTTACCTTCAGGTCATCACCCGCTTCTACCACCGCGCCAGAGCTGTCAAGAAGTATGGGGGCACCGGTCTCGTTTATCTCCTCGCTGGCGTCATCGATATTCAGATAATAAACGACAGAGCTGATCTTATCCACCTGTGAGCTTCTTCCCGTGACCTTTATGCTGTCGGGAACGGCCGTGGGCTCCTTGGCTGCTATGAAATTCTCTGCCGCCGAACCCTTGGTGATGACATTGATCTTATATTCCCTTGTCACTATCTCCTCAAGCTTGAACTCGAGATATGTGCTCAATACCTTATAAGACTTTATGATATCGGTATTATTGACGATCTCAGTGCTGATGGTGCCGCGCTTTTCTGTATTGGTACTTCCTGTCAGGTACCTCATGTCCACATAGAGATTGAAATCCGCCGCGTCCACTCTGGCCAGGTCGAAGCTCTTCGCACTGACCTCCACCTCAACATATCCGTCGCCCACCACATCGTACTCCCAGTTTTTGCCTGTCAGCACCTCGGAATTGATAATGCGTACAGGCACCCTTATGGTCTTCTGACTTATGGGATTTATGTTATACATTACGACAAACCATGTAAAAAAAGCTATGACCACGGCGAGGAGCTTAAGAGTCAGATTATTCAGCAGTGTTTTTTTCAGCGTCTTCATTGCTCTTTTGTCCTCCGTGATTCTTCATGTTCTTAAACCACTTCCTGTTCTTGGGGGCGGGTCTGTTCTGGACCTTTCTCATATACTTTCTGAGAGTATCCTGATCCACATTTCTGATGATCTCACCACCGAGAGCAAGCGAAACATGTCCGGTCTCCTCGGAGACGATGATCGTAAGGCTGTCGGTCACCTCGCTTATACCCAGAGCAGCCCTGTGGCGCGTCCCGAGGGACTTGCTTATCATCATATTGCCGGACACAGGGAGATAGCAGGTGGCTGCGACCGCCCTGTCGTGGCTTATCAGTACCGCGCCGTCATGCAGCGGCGTATTCTTCTCGAATATCTGCACCAGCAGCTGGCTGGATATCTCCGCGTTCAGGGTTATACCGGTCTTCTCGTACTCACCCAGCGCGACGAAGTTCTCCAGAACGATGAGCGCTCCGGTCCTGACCTCGGCCATATCGTACGTAGCCGCGATGATCTCCTCCATGGACTTATCCGAAAAATGCATCTCCTTCGCGCGGTCGTCGAAGCTGATGACATCCTGCAGAAAATTCTTCTGTCCGATGGACTCGAGAGCACGACGAAGCTCAGGCTGAAACAGCACGATAAGAGCGATGATCCCTACGGAAAAAGCGCTCTGCAAAATAGCCGTTATGACCTGCATGTTGAATACGGTAGCCAGCATCATAATAAGGCCCACTATGAGAAGGCCCTTTAAAAGCGTCCAGGCCTTGGTCTTCATAAACCACAGGATTATATAGTAAATGCAGACTGCAAGCACCAGTATCTCGATCACATTCGATATTCTGAAGCTTGTCAGGAGCCAGGAGATCATCCTGCTCAGGAATTCATATACTGCTTCCATTTCGCGTCCTGTCCTTTACTTTATCAAAACTCTTCTTCATCGGGGGCCTCTTCGTGTTCAGCGACCGTTATAGGCTCCGTGATGGTATCATTCATATTTACATCGGTATCCACATCGTCGGTGATTATCCTTCCGACCGGCTTGGTGTATTCCTTCACCGCGCTCTCCCTGATCCTTGTGACCTTTATCTCGGGAACGCTCACGGTAAGCTTCGGTATGGCTCTGACGTAATAGTAGTACTCGTCATCCTCAAACTGCACTCTCTCCTCCCTGGCGTAATCCACCATATGGAAGAGGAATAAAAGGACCGTGCCGGTGATGGCGAGAAGTATCGCATTTATTATCAGTATCACAAAATCGGGGCTTCTGTTGAGAAGATAGTCACCCAGAAGCGTCAGCAGCAGATAGAGCGAACTGCCGGAGATTACGGCCGCCGTCCACGAATGTCTGATGGGCAGCACCCTCAGTATGTAGATGATCAGCGCGCAAAAAGCCAGTACGACTATCAGCGCGTAGAGCTGCTCGTTCATGAACACGCCCTTTAATACCTGCATGATCCTGCCTATACTGTCGAGTCCCGCAAATGAAGACGCGTTCTCACCCGCGTACATGATCACTCTTCCGCCTATGATACCGAAGACCATGGGGAAAATGGCGACGGGATTTAAGAGAAGTCCTATCGCAGCCGGCAGCGGGCCGTAGAACTGAAGTATGGTGAACATCATCGACAGCGCCATGATGTAGCTGTTTCCGGGCTTGAATACAAAAAACAGAAGCAGGAACAAAAGCCCCATACCCAGAAACAGCGCGCAGATCTCGGGCGAAAGAAAAGCCAGATCCGCGCCCGCGTAGAGGCATAAAAGCCACGAGGCCGACGCCACCGGAAGGAATGCGCACATTAGACCGCATCCCGCAAGTATAAGTATGTACACTATGCCCTTGAAATGACCGATCGCAGAATCGATCGTAAGCATCGCAAGAATGACAAAGAGCGCCTTTGTGCACGCCCCTATCAGTCTGCCATGCTCCGAATAGATCTTACGTATCTTTTCCCTGACAACCAGTAACTCAGTCATTATCTCTCACTCTTCTCGCTATCTTTCTGACCTTCTTCTGCTTTTCGTCGTATCTCACCCACTCCTCGGCATCCTTCGCAGGAGCGTTGTGGTCGTAGTAGGCGTCAAGCTTTTTTAATAAAGTCGAGTATTCCTTCACGATGAACATCGAATTATTATATCTTCTGACATATATCACCATGGTAATGATAATGTACACCAGAAGCACGATGGTTATGCCCATGGCAGCCAGATAAGCTCCCCCGATCCAGTCGAACCTCTGCGCATGGAGAGGATCGTTCTCTATGAAGGCCACGGCTACAGCCGCGCTTATCATCAGAAGTGCCGCCAGCACGCAGGCGCCCACGACGAGCATATGATAAACTATGTAATCCTTCTTGAAGTACTTGCCGACGATGAAGGCCTCGCGTTCATTCTTCTCCATGATCGCTGCCTTGGTCATAAGCGCGACCTTCTCCTCGCTGATCATCCTATGCCTCCATGTTAAAGCCTATGACCGAGAGCACGTACATGCCCGCAGTCTCTGTGCGGAGTATCCTCTTTCCGAGGGTCACCGCCTCAAAACCGTTCTGCGAAGCTGTATCGGCCTCGGAGGCCTCGAACCCTCCCTCGGGTCCTATGAATACGGCAATGTCGTCGCCGCTCCTTATCTTTGAAAACAGTTCTCTCGTGCGCTCCATCCCATGCGCGCACTCATACGGAAACAGCCTGACAGATGCGCTCTTCGCCTGTGCAAGAGCCGCCTTAAAGCTCATCGGCATGGATACGATGGGTATCACACCGCGTCCGGACTGCTTCGCTGCTGCCTGGGCTATGTCCTGCCATCTCTTTATTCGCGCGGGCGCCTTCTTTTCATCGAGCTTCGCAACACATCTTGCGCAGTTTACCGGAACGATCCTTTTCACACCCAGCTCGGTGCACTTCTGTATGATGAGCTCCATCTTGTCGCCCTTGGGAAGCCCCTGATAGAGCGTCACATTCACAGGAAGCTCCGACTCGGAAGGTCTGACGTAGAGGACTCTCGCTCTGGCCTCCCCATCATCCGCGCCCCCATAGGCGCAGTAATAATCATTCCCCTGACCGTCGCTCGCGAAAAACTCCTCACCCGACTTCATCCTCAGAACGTTTTTGATATGATTAACGTCCCCGCCCCTTATCACCAGCTCATCGCCTGCGACATCCGCGGGATCCACAAAAAAATGTGTCATTTTATGTCATTATATCCTTTAATATTACTTTCTCCTGCAGATGATGCTCACCCAGTCGTTCATGTGTCTTATCTCTATGATCTCAAGCTCCGGATTCGCCTCTATGGCGGCCTTCACAGCCTCCTCCTTGAGATTGATGATACCGGATGTGATATAGATGCCGCCATGCTTTAAGTGGGGGGGTACCTCCGCCTGAAGCGGTATTATGACCTCCGCGAGGATGTTCGAGACTACCATGTCGTAGCCGTATCCTGCGGCGTCCTTTATCGACCGGTCGCTTATGATATTGCCCGTGACGATCTTCATATGTTCATCCGTAAGGCCGTTCGCCTCGCGGTTTTGTGCGGCGTTCACCACCGCGTTCTCGTCAAGATCGGTACAGAAGGCTCTCTTCGCCCCAAGAAGCAGCGCCGTGATGGCCAGTATTCCGCTTCCGCAGCCGATATCAA
>DGVE01000018.1:12253-13029 GCA_002395865.1 Lachnospiraceae bacterium UBA4292
GCGTATCGCCCTGCTTCAGATAGTCGCATATCGCCTCGATGCACAGCTTCGTCGTCTCATGCTGTCCGGTTCCGAAGGCGGTACCCGGATCGATCTGCACGAGAAGCTTATCCTTATGCTCCGGCGGCAGTTCCTCCCACGTGGGCTTTATGAGTATGTCACCTATCGTAAACGGCTTGAAGAACTCCTTCCAGTTGTTCATCCAGTCCTTGTCCTCCGTCTCGGAGGCATCTATCTCACAGCTTCCCACATTCACGAACTGCCCTATCTCCTTCATGCCGTTTCTTACGGCCTCGAGAGTCGCGGGGATATCGTATGTATTGTCCAGATAGAAGCTCACCCTCGCGCTTCCGTCATCCGGCGGCAGTTCGGGCAATATGTCAATAAACATGCCCTTCGTGTCCGCATCCGACAGGGGAACATTGTCCTCTATCTCCATGCCCACGATACCTATCTCCTCAAAAAGCTCACCTATGAAATCCACAGCCTCTGTGGTAGTGTGCAGTGTAAACTTATTCCACTTCATGAAAAACTCCTTATCCCTACGCGGTTTTGCGATCATTCCTCATCATCGCATACGCATACAGAGTGAGTATAGCACAAAATAAGCCGTTTGTCATTTAGTATTTGCTTATTTGTTCCTTATTTCTGTCATTTTTTGCAGTGCGTTGTGTTAAGGCATATCATAACTTAACTTGACAACACCTCTTTTACATGATAAGATGCGCCAGTTAATATGTCATCCTGAGCCGTCCCGCAGGGACGAGTCGAAGGAT
>DGVE01000141.1 GCA_002395865.1 Lachnospiraceae bacterium UBA4292
AGTGGAGATTACAGGGAGATTTTACTCTGAGAAAAGAAAACGGAAACTGGAAGCTTACAAGCTCCAAAGCATCAACATATTAAAGAAGGTTCATTGCTATAAGCCTGAGATGCGTGAGAAGATCCGTAAAGTGATGCGTTATTCCGGCCCGAGGATGATCTTTGTTTCGACCAAAGCATGCATCCTTACAACAGTTACGATATGTCCCGCAAGGGAATATGGATACCATGCATCATACTTGCAGTGGTCTGGATCGCACATATGGTGTACAGATTACAAAAATTAGATGCCAAAGGGTATACTATGTGTACTGCCATCCGGAGGACAGCTTTTGGATGGTATTGGGCACTTACTTCAGAGAGATCCGAAGCAGGTGCCTTTTTTATTTGTAACTCTTTTTATGAATTTATATCTTGATAAATCACACTTAAGTGTTTATAATTACAAACGTGTTAGCAGGTGCTAACACATGGCGCCAGGGGCGCAATATATAGCCGGGAATATCATTTGCCGGTGGATAGAACTTATGATGAATGTCGTGATGACATAAATGAATAATCAGACAGGAGGAACGTGATGTTTAAGACTACTTTGAAGATCGACGGCATGATGTGCGCCATGTGCGAGGCGCATGTAAATGATGCCATAAGAAAAGCGCTGCCGGAGGCTAAAAAGGTGACCAGTTCACATGCTAAAGGTGAGAGCAGTTTCCTTACGGAGCTGCAGCCGGATGAGAGTGTACTCAAAGACGCGATAGATAAGACCGGATATACAGTCATTTCTTTGGACACACAGATGTATGAAAGGCGGTCTCTGTTCGGCAGGAAGAAATAGATGGATAGTTGCCAAAGCGTCAGCTTACATAAAAAACGGTTGACAGAAAGCCCCCGCTGGTTCATACTTTGAGCAGCAGGGGCTTTCTTTGGGAGAATAAAATGACACAGTATATAGTTACGGGAATGACATGCGCGGCATGCCAGGCCAGAGTGGAGAAAGCAGTAGGAAAGGTGAGGGGCGTGAGTTCCGTCAGCGTTTCGCTTCTCACGAATTCGATGGGAGTCGAGGGAGACGCGAGCGAAGCGGACGTCATAAAGGCTGTGGAAGAAGCCGGTTACGGCGCCAGACTCAAGAATGGGTCAAGTACGCGGGAAAACAAAGAGAAGATGAGCGCCTCGGCAAAGCTGGCGGCTGAGGAGGAGGCGCTGAAGGACCATGAGACTCCGAAGCTCGTGAGGAGGCTTGCGTGGTCGGTCGGCTTTCTTCTGGTGCTTATGTACATCACCATGGGCCACAACATGCTGAGTCTTCCCGTGCCGACATTTCTTTCACATAATCATCTGGGACTTGCTCTTACACAGATGCTTCTTGCCATCATAGTGATGTACATCAACAGGGCATTTTTTATATCAGGCTTTAAATCGCTTTTTCACGGAAGTCCTAACATGGATGCTCTGGTAGCGCTGGGCTCATCGGTGTCATTCGGCTGGTCACTGTTTGTCCTGTACGAGATGACTGTAAAGATCACGAACGGAACACCGAACACGGACCTTATGGATATCTATCACCACAGGCTGTATTTCGAGTCTGCCGCGATGATACCTGCGCTTATCACGGTCGGAAAGACTCTGGAAGCCCTTTCGAAAGGAAAGACCACGGATGCTCTGAAGAACCTGATGAAGATGGCTCCGAGGACGGCGACTGTTGAGCGTGACGGAAAAGAGACGGTGGTCGATATAGATGAGGTGCGCCCCGGAGATATTTTCTGTGTGCGCCCCGGGGAAGCGATACCGGTCGACGGAGTGATCATCGAGGGTGATACCGCGGTAGACGAGTCGGCGCTTACAGGAGAATCCATTCCCGTGGATAAGATGACAGGAAACAGTGTGAGCGCAGCCACAGTCAATCAGTCCGGCTTTATCAGAGCGAGAGCGGATCGTGTCGGGGAAGATACGACCTTTTCAAAGATAATACAGATGGTGAGTGATGCGGCTGCCACCAAGGCACCGATCGCGAGAATAGCCGACAGGGTCTCGGGAGTATTCGTTCCTGCAGTCATAGCAGTTGCGTTTGTGGTATTTGTTATATGGATGCTTATCGGGGAGGGGGCGGCATTTGCCTTGGAGCGCGCCATAAGTGTGCTGGTGATAAGCTGTCCCTGCGCGCTTGGGCTCGCCACGCCGGTAGCGATAATGGTGGGTAACGGCGTTGGAGCAAAAAACGGCATCCTCTTCAAGACGAGTGAGTCACTGGAAAATACCGGTAAGCTGCAGATCGTGGCGTTTGATAAGACGGGTACGGTCACAGCGGGAAGGCCCGAGGTGACGGACATCATACCGGCGGAGGGAGTGACAGAAGCGGAGCTTCTGGCAACTGCGTTCGCTTTAGAGGCGAGGAGCGAGCACCCTCTCGCCAAAGCGGTCGTTGCCGCTGTGAAAGAGTCGTCATGCACTGCGGCTCCTGTAACCGAATGGAAGGCATTGCCCGGGAACGGTATATCCGCCACGCAGTCGGGACAGCGCCTGTACGCGGGCTCCGGAAAATTTATCCGCACGGTATGCAGGCTTGATCCGGCGGCAGAGCAGAAGGAAAGAAACCTATCGGAAGAGGGAAAGACACCGCTGTTTTTTGCGAGGAACGGAAAACTGCTCGGAATGATCGCTGTTGCCGACGTGATCAAGGATGATTCGGCCCGGGCGGTAGATGAATTGCGGAATATGGGTATCGAGGTCGTCATGCTTACAGGAGACAACGAAAGGACTGCACACGCAATAGGTAAAAAGGCAGGGATAAATAAGGTCATAGCCGGAGTGCTTCCGGACGGCAAGGAAGCGGTCATAAAAGAGCTGCAAAAGTGTGGGAAGGTCGCCATGGTGGGCGACGGGATCAACGATTCCCCCGCGCTTACCCGTGCGGATATCGGTATAGCGATAGGATCCGGAGCGGATATCGCAATGGACTCTGCCGATGTCGTGCTTATGAATTCGAGACTCACGGATGTGTCCGCCGCGGTCAGACTCAGCCGAGGGACCCTCAGAAACATTTATGAGAACCTTTTCTGGGCATTCGCCTACAATATCGTTCTCATACCTATGGCGGCAGGGCTCTATCAGGGCATACGGATGAATCCGATGTGGGGAGCGGCGGCCATGTCACTGTCCAGCTTTACCGTGTGCATGAATGCGCTAAGGCTCAATCTTATAAAGGTGCACGATGCAAAGCATTACCGAAGAATAAAGCACCATGCTTCCATAGAGGAAGCTATTAAAGAACTGTCAATGAAAAAGTATACGGAGGAAAAAACAATGACAAAGACACTTATGGTGGAGGGAATGATGTGCGCTCACTGCGAGGCACGTGTGAAGAAAGCTCTTGAGGCCGTGGAGGGCGTTGAAAATGCGGTATGCGACCACTACGCTAATACTGCAGTGGTGACCCTTAGCAAAGAAGTCGAAGATGAGGCCCTCAGGAAGGCTGTGGAGGATCAGGACTACAAGGTCGTTTCGATTCAGTAGAACTCATGGACATTTGATGGTTAGGGAAGGTAATAACTGTGAAGATCTATGTCGATTATGATGATTGTCTGTGTGAGA
>DGVE01000091.1 GCA_002395865.1 Lachnospiraceae bacterium UBA4292
CATGGACTGATTATTTCACAGCCCCCTTAATGTAAAGTCATATATTTACTTTACTACAATATTCACAATTCTTCCCGGGACATAGATCTCTTTTACTATGTTCTTTCCCTCAAGCTTATCGGCGATCACCTTCTTACCGGCTTCTATTACCTGCTCCTTGGGGTCGTTTTTGTCGATCTCAAGCGTTGCCTTCACCTTGCCGTTTATCTGTACTGCTATCTCAACAGTACTCGTAACCGTCTTGGCAGGATCAAACTCAGGCCACTTCTGCTGGTAAATCCTTCCCTCGCATCCGATTGCTTCCCATATCTCCTCTGTGATGTGAGGTGCTACAGGATTGAGCAGGGTTATGAGGGTCTTGTATTCGTCTCTCGTAACCGAATTCTTTTTGTAGAACTCATTGATGAGAGCCATCATAGCCGCAATCGCCGTGTTGTATTTAAGATTCTCAAAGTCATTTGAAACCTTCTGGATTGTCTGGTGCATGAGCACTTCAAGGTCTTTGGAATAACCGGTATCCTGTGTCATGATATCCTGAAGCTTCCATACTCTGTCAAGGAACCTTCTGCACCCCTTGACTCCGTCCTCTGACCAGCTTGCGGCAAGATCGAAGGCACCAATGAACATCTCATAGGTACGAAGCGTATCTGCGCCGTAGTCCCTTACGATGTCATCGGGATTTACCACATTGCCCCTGGACTTACTCATCTTCTCGCCGTTCTCTCCAAGGATCATGCCGTGGGATGTTCTCTTCTGATAAGGCTCGGGAGTAGTTACTACGCCCTGATCATAGAGGAAGCTGTGCCAGAATCTTGAGTAGAGAAGATGGAGGGTTGTATGCTCCATTCCTCCGTTGTACCAGTCAACCGGCATCCAGTATTTAAGAGCCTCTTTGCTTGCAAGCTCCTTGTCGTTGGTAGGATCACAGTATCTGAGGAAGTACCATGAGGAACCTGCCCACTGTGGCATTGTGTCCGTCTCTCTCTTGGCAGGTCCACCGCAGCATGGACATGTAGTATTAACCCAGTCCGTCATTGCTGCCAGAGGTGACTCGCCGTTATCCGTAGGCTCATAGCTCTCAACTTCAGGAAGAAGAAGCGGAAGCTCTGACTCAGGAAGTGAAACAAATCCGCACTTGTCGCAGTGAACGATAGGAATAGGCTCACCCCAGTATCTCTGGCGGGAGAATACCCAGTCGCGGAGCTTGTAATTGGTCTTGGCATGTCCGATCCCTTTTTCCTCAAGGAATTCGGTTATCTTCTTCTTAGCCTCGGCAACGGAAAGACCGTCAAGGAATCCGGAATTGACAAGCTTTCCCTCGGCAACATCGGTGTAGACCTGTTCGGTAACAGGCTTGTCGGATCCAGCTACAACCTCGATGATGGGAAGACCGAACTTCTTGGCAAAGTCCCAGTCTCTTTCATCATGTGCGGGAACGGCCATGATGGCACCGGTTCCGTAGCTCATGAGTACATAATCTGAGATCCAGATCGGTATCTCATCTCCTGTCACGGGGTTCACCGCCCTGAGACCGTCGATGCATACGCCGGTCTTCTCCTTAGCGAGCTCACTTCTCTCGAAATCGCTCTTTCTTGCAGCCTCCTCACGGTAAGCCATGATCTCGTCGTAGTTCTTTATGTCATCCTTGAACTTGTCTATGTAGGGGTGCTCGGGTGACATGACCATATAAGTCACGCCGAAGAGCGTGTCGGGCCTGGTGGTGTATACGGTGAGCTTCTCGGATTTGCCCGCGATGGTGAAGTCCACCTCGGCGCCCTCGCTCCTGCCTATCCAGTTCTTCTGTGAAACCTTTACCCTCTCGATATAATCCACGCCGTCCAGATCGTCGATGAGCTTATCCGCATACTCGGTGATCTTGAGCATCCACTGGCTCTTTACCTTCCTGACAACGGGTGAGCCGCATCTCTCGCAGACGCCGTTCACTACCTCCTCATTTGCGAGTCCGACCTTGCATGAGGTACAGAAGTTGATGGGCATCTCGGTCTTGTATGCGAGACCCGCGTTGAACAGCTTGAGGAAGATCCACTGTGTCCAGTGATAATAGTTGGGATCTGTCGTATTGATCTCTCTGTCCCAGTCAAATGAAAAACCGAGCGCCTGAAGCTGCTGCTTGAAGCGCGCCACATTGTTCTTCGTTACGAGCTTGGGGTGGATCTTGTTCTTTATCGCAAAATTCTCCGTGGGAAGACCGAAGGCATCCCAGCCCATGGGATACAGAACATTATATCCCTGCATTCTTCTCTTTCTCGAAACTATATCAAGGGCTGTATAAGGTCTGGGGTGACCCACATGCAGTCCCTGTCCGCTCGGATAAGGGAACTCTACCAGCGCATAATACTTCGGCTTGGTGTAATCATTCGTAGCCGCGTATGCCTTTTCATCCATCCAGATCTTCTGCCACTTAGGCTCTACGACCTTCGGATTATATGATTGGCTCATAAACTACCTCCGTTTATTTTACATAAAAAATCAATCTATATGATATCACAACAACGATTTTTGTCAAGAGAAAAAGCAGGCCGAGGCCTGCCTTTATCGCTACGTTATTGCTTATTGTTTCTGATAAACTGTTTGTCGATATTATGCTCCATGAGGAACTGTGCCACACCATCCGTATGCTCGCGATTGACTATGATGATGATACCTGTCATGTCATTCGGGAACATGTACAGGCATTCCTTCATCTCGCGGATGAACTTGAAGCCGTTCCAGCCGATTTTCAGCTTCTTATCAAAGTGATTGTCGTAGTCCACGCCATCATCGTCAAGCACAATGGTGACCTTTCTGTCCCCGCTCATGTAGGTCCTGCGCATCCTTGAAGCCACCCTGAACATAAACAGCCCCGCAAGAAGCGCCAGAACGCTCACGATAACACAGACATATGACAGAAAATCTCCTTTGCCCTGTATGATCATAATGGTGAACATGACAGCGGCCGTACCGCAGCATATAAAGCTTATTATGCTCCACTTAAAGAAATCTGTGATCTTGGTCTGCGGATTGGAAATGACCTTCCCCGCCTGAAGCAGGACATTTGTGACCTCTGTAGCCTGAAGCTTGGTCATTTTGGAGCCGGTTTCAATAGTCATTTCATGCATATCGTTCCCTCCCGCGGTCCTTTCCGCTGTGATCAGAAGCCGTGAGCAGGCATCTCGCCGAACTCAAAGCCTGCGGCTCTGACTCTGTCAATGAAATCTCCGAGCATCTCGGTATTGGTAGATGAAACCGCGTGAAGCAGATATATCGCGCCCGGATGCACCTGTCCGACAGCGCTCTCGAGAGACGCGGCCACATCGGGCTGATTATTTCTGTCCCAGTCCACATGCGCGAAGCTCCAGAATACCGGCCTGAGACCCATCTTATTGAGCAGTGCCAGCGACTGAATGGAGAACGCGCCCGTGGGATATCGAAAGAGCGTCATCTCATAGCCGAAATTATCCTTCACATAGTTCTGCAGCCACATGATATCGTCGTACTGCTCCTGCAGGCTCAGCGAAGGCATACCTGCCGAAGGATGCTTACAGGTGTGATTGCCGAGGCGGTGCCCCTCATTGATCATGCGCCATACCAGATCGGGATTACCTGTCACAAACTGCTTCGTTACGAAGAATGTAGCATGAACACCCTTCTCCTTCAGCGTATCAAGTATCCTCGGCGTGTAACCCGCCTCGTAGCCCTCATCCATCGTCAGATAGATGATAGGGGTCGCAGGGGCAATGAAATCCGCGCCGTACTTTCTGTACAGACTGTTGTAATAGTTTGAGCCCGTGGGCCTGTTGAGCGCATCCCTGCTGTTTGCGCTGTAGCCGAACGGTACGGTCGTATTATCCAAAGTCGCAAGGTCATCAAATGACCAACCCGAGAAGTCCATTATGTCACCGCTGATAGGTGCAGGCGGTGTCTCGGGTGCTGGCTGTGTGACCGGCTCCGGCTCCGTGGCATTCGGATCCAGTGTCTCGCCATCCGTTATCAGCTCCAGATAGCTGTTCGACATATAGTACTCGTTGCCCTTGTATACAACCTTGCTCCATGTGTCCGATATGGCAATGCGTGAGACATTCGTGCCCTTTGACACGACACCGGCCGAGGGATATTCCGTACCCGGACCCGTTCTGAGATTCAGATTCGAAGTCGTCCTTACGATCTGCGCCACATCAGAAAATACAGGCGCCGGGGCAGGCGTCTGTGGCTCAGCGGTCGGAGGTATCGTCACCACCTCCGGAGTCTCCGGCTCAACGACCGGTGTAGTCACTGTCTCGATCTCCGGCTGAGGCGTCACCGGCACCTCAGCCGTCGGCTCCTCTGTCTGCGGCTCGGGACTCACCTGCTGCTCTGAAGTTCCCTCCTTCGCCGACTCACTGATATCGATTATAACTCCGGCTGTGCTCTTATCAGTCTCGTATGGGTTCACTATCTCCC
>DGVE01000126.1 GCA_002395865.1 Lachnospiraceae bacterium UBA4292
TCTTGCGGATGGTCTCCTTGTAGGCGATCCTCGGCTTCATGAGCTCGATACCTGTCTTATATCTGGTCTCAAGCTTGCCTGCTACCACGTCGAGGTGCTGGTCGCCCATGCCGTAGAGAAGTATCTGACGGTTCTCGGGATCGTTTACGACCTTGAGTGTGAGGTCCTCCTCGCACATCTTGGCAAGACCCGAAGCCACCTTGTCTTCATCCGCCTTGTTCTTAGCCTTGTATGCCTTGTAGGTATAGGGCGTGGGCATGACGGGCGCGGGGTAGACGACCGATGCGCCCTTAAGCGCAAGTGTATCAAATGTGGAAGCGTTCGTTTTCGTGAGTGCTCCGATGTCGCCCGCGTTCAGTTCGCTGACCTCTATGGCATCCTCGCCCCTCATGACGTAGATCTTACCGGTCTTCTCGGGAGCGTCCTTGGTGACGTTGTAAATGGGTGTGTCGGCCGTAAGCTTTCCTGAAATGACCTTGATGAATGAATACTTGCCGATGAAGGGATCCATAAGTGTCTTGAACACCTTCGCGCTGAAGTATCTGTCATTGTCGTATGTGACCTGAATGAGCTCGCCGTTTGTCATATCCTTGGCCTTCTCGGTCCTGTTCTTGGGCGAAGGGAAATACTTCGCGATGGCCAGAAGGAGCATCTTCATACCCTGTGCAGCCAGACCCGAACCGATGAGCACGGGAACGATGGTGCCGTCCATGACATTGGCGCGAAGAGCCTCTGATACCTCCTCGTATGTGAACTCATCGCCCGAGAAGTATCTGTCCATGAACTCCTCGCTGGTCTCGGCTACGGCCTCCATGAGAGACTCGCGGCTGGCCTCGAGATGCTTCTCGAGATAATCCGGGATGTCGCACTCCTCGTAATTATATCCGTCAGTAAAGCGACGGCCCTTCATCTTAACCACATTAACGAATCCGACAAACTTCTCGTTCTCTCTCATCGGGATGTGGAAGGGAGCGATCTTACGTCCGAACTTCTCCGCAAGAGCCGTGTGGATCTTTCTGAAGGAAGCCTTGTCATCGTCCATACCGGTCACGAAGAACATCCTCGGAAGCTGGTGCTTCTCGCAAAGCTCCCATGCCTTTATCGTACCGGCCTCGATGCCTGCCTTACCGCTGATCACGATAACAGCGGCGCCCGCAGCGCTTATAGCCTCCTCTACCTCGCCGACATAATCGAATGCGCCGGGGGTGTCAAGGAAATTGACCTTTATATCCTCATACTCTATCGGAACGATAGTTGTCCCGAGTGAGCACAGTCTCTTCTGCTCTTCCTTATCGAAATCGCTGATAGTGTTGCCGTCCTCCACGCGGCCCTGTCTGCTAATCACGCCGGTGACATACGCCATCGCCTCGGTGAGCGTGGTCTTTCCGCATCCCGCATGTCCGAGTAAAACGACGTTCCTGACTTTGTCAGATTCATAAACTTTCATACTGTTTACCTTACCGCAGGCATGTTGCGCATCGGTGACGTGCCTGCCGCGGCACCGATGAAAGCTTACTCACAAGCTTTAAACGATAGTTTCATTTGCAGAACCGGTCTGCCATACGTTCACGAAAACTATCGGTAATTCTACAATATTTTCGGAGAAAAAACAAGCCTTTTAAGCATTTTAGACAAAAAAACTTTAACACAGCAATCCAAAAAAGAAAAAGCCGCAGCCATCCGTTTTCACGGACAGCTGCGACTGTATCAGCCAAGTGCCACATCCAGAGCCATCATAAGCGAAAAGCCCACCGCAAATGATATGACGCCTATATTCGAATGCTTTCCGGCGGACATCTCAGGTATTAGCTCCTCGACCACCACATACAGCATTGCCCCCGCGGCAAATGACAGAAGATACGGCATCGCAGGTACCACAAGCGCGGCAAGTATCACCGTCAGAGCGCCGAATACCGGCTCCACGGCGCCCGAGAGTACGCCGAGCCCGAATGAGGCTCTCTTGCTCTTTCCCTCCGCGTAAAGCGGCATAGAGATGATCGCGCCCTCCGGGAAGTTCTGAATGGCTATACCGAGTGCAAGCGCAAGCGCCCCACCGGCGGTGATGGTGCCCGAACCGTTTAAAAGTCCCGCGTATACCACGCCGACAGCCATTCCCTCGGGTATATTGTGCAGCGTCACGGCCAGGACCAGCATGGCAGTCCTTGTCAGATGGCTCTTCGGACCCTCCACCTGCCCCGCTCTCCTGTGCAGATGCGGTATGACGTGATCCAGCAGCAGAAGGAAGAGTATACCCAGCCAGAAGCCGATAAAAGCAGGCAGGAACGCCATTCTGTCCATGGAAGCCGACTGCTCTATCGCGGGCACTATCAGGCTCCATATCGAAGCGGCGACCATTACGCCTGCGGCAAATCCGGTCAGCGCCCTCTGGATGTCGTTCTTCAGTTCATTTTTCATGAACAATACGCAGGCTGAGCCCGCTGCGGTGCCGATAAACGGTATCATCAGCCCCGATACGATCTCCCCCATCAGTTCGCCTTCCTGCCCTGGTTGGCGACTGCCTCCATCTTCTTCTTGAGAGCCTCCTGATCGCCGAGGTAGTACGATCTTATGACATTGAAATCGTCGTCGAATTCGTATACGAGCGGTGTCGCGGTCGGAATATTTACGCCTATGATGGTATCGTTGTCCAGCTTGTCGAAATACTTAACCAGCGCGCGGAGTGAATTGCCGTGAGCGGCTATGATGACTCTCTTGCCCGAGAGCATATCCTTCTTTATCACGTCCTCGAAGTAGGGAACGACGCGCTCTATTGTGGTCTCAAGGCTCTCATTGTCGGGAAGCAGCGCGGGGTCGACGCCTCTGTACATCTCCTGCTTTACGGCCGCTCTGGAATCATCGCGGTCAAGCGCCGGGGGCTCAACGTCGAAGGAACGCCTCCAGATCTTTACCTGGTCCTCCCCGTACTTTTCCGCGGTCTCGGACTTATTCAGTCCCTGCAGGCTTCCGTAGTGGCGCTCGTTGAGCTTCCACGACCTGACCACGGGCAGCCATGCCCTGTCCATGGTATCCAGAATGTTGTTCAGCGTGTGTATCGCTCTCTTCAGGTATGAGGTGTAGCATACGTCAAAATCGAAGCCGTCCTCTGTCAGCAGCTTACCGGCAGTCTTTGCCTCCTCCATGCCTTTTTCGCTCAGCTCCACATCTGTCCAGCCGGTGAACCTGTTCTCCTTGTTCCACTCGCTCTCTCCGTGTCTTACCAGTACCAGTTTCATCATTTTTCTTTTCCTCCTTATTTTCTGGAATTACGCTATCTTCCAGCTTACTGCCTTCTCTCTACCCGAAACAAAGTTCCTGTAGATACCTTTTTCCTTCATAAGTTCCTCGTGCTTTCCCTTCTGCACGATCCTGCCCTTGTCGATCACAATTATCTGGTCCGCGTTTCTGACCGTCTTTAAGCGGTGCGCGATCATGATAATGGTCTTCTCCCTCGTCAGGTTCTCTATCGCCTCCGTAAGTTCCTTCTCGTTCTCGGGGTCCACATTTGCGGTCGCCTCGTCGAGTATTATCACCGGAGCGTCCTTCATTATCGCTCTGGCAATGGCTATCCTCTGCTTTTCGCCGCCCGATAGCGTCGCTCCGCCCTCGCCTACCACCGTCTCATAGCCTTCCGGCAGAGCCATTATGAATTCATGACATCTCGCTCTTTTAGCCGCCGCGATGACCTCCTCCATGGAAGCCTCCGGCCTGCCGAACCTTATATTGTTCGCGATCGTATCCTCGAAAAGGTATACCTTCTGGAACACGAAGCTGAAGTTCTCCATGAGCGAGTCGAAGCTGTAATCCTTCACATTCCTTTTGCCGAGAGTTACACTGCCTTCCTGCACATCCCAGAAACGCGCTATAAGGGCGGTAATGGTCGTCTTGCCTCCGCCTGAAGGGCCCACAATAGCAGTCGTTGTCTTCTCCTTTATATCCAGTGTCACATCATCTATGATCTTTCTGTTCTCGTAGGCGAAGCTTACATGCTCCATATGTATGTCCCGGTTTTCGGGACTTATCTCCTCGCCGTTTATATCCATCTGCGGTGTAGCGAGTATCTCATTTGCAAGGTCGACTCCCCTGCCTATCACCTTCAGGAGTGCTGTATAGATGCCCGCCGAATCCAGTGATTCGAATACCATGAAGGAGCACATGAGCATCGTTATGAGATAATTCAGCTCCATACTTCCCGAGAAATAAAAGCCGAGAGATGCCGCAGATATCGCTACACCCGCCAGCTTGCAGATAAGCATCTGAACGCCCACGGCCGGTATAGCTGTAGTCTCCGCCTTTATGTCCGCGTTCTTCTTTCGTTCCACGCTGCGCGCGACTCTCGAGCCCGTTTGTCTGTGGATGTTGTAGTTTCTGATCTCAGCTATTCCCTGAATAAACTCGAGTATCACACCGACCATCTCGCGGTCGGCCTCTATCTTCTCGTCGGCCACTATCGCGATCTTTTTGTTCGTCACGGTGTTCACCAGAAGAAATACTCCGATGCACGCAAGACAAATGAGTCCGATGCGCCAGTCGAATACAAACATTCCCACGGCGATCACGGCTGTGGTTATACCGCCCTGAAGCACCATCATTACCGCGCGTGTGGCGATATCACTCATCTGCTCTAAGGTGTTAGTTGTGACCGATGTGATGTGGCCGAGGCTGTTGTCGTTGAAATACCCCATGGGCAGATACCTGAGATGCTCGCCTATCTCTATCCTCTTCTGAGCGCAGGTGTCATAGCCCGCCTCGGTCTGAAGCATCTGTGAAAACCGGTTCACGACCATCCTTCCGATGGTTCCGAGAAGCATGAAGCCTATCACAGCCGCAAATGTCTCTGTGTCGATCTTATCGTTAAGGACAGCGGTTATCGCGAAGAATGCCGCCGGGATCTTCATTGCCCCGAACAGCGCATCCAGAACTCCGAGCGCCACAGCCGCATAGAATTTGTCCCTGTTCTTCTTACTGCAGAAGTCGAAGAACTTTTTCAGCATTTCAATCATATGCGGCCTCCTTTTCATCCGCCTCGTCTCTCACAGAGACGTGTGCATCCCACATGTTCCGATAAAGCACGCACTTTTCGAGAAGCTCCTCGTGCCTTCCAACCGCATTTACCATGCCGTCCTTTATCACATATATCCTGTCTGCAGTAGCGATCGTGGTCAGTCTGTGCGCTATAACGATGAGTGTCCTGCCTTTTACGAGTCTTGCGACGCTCTCCTGCACCAGTGCCTCATTCTCGGGATCGGTGTAGGCCGTGGCCTCGTCCATAATGACTATCGGAGCGTTCTTGAGCATTGCCCTGGCTATGCATAAGCGCTGTCTCTCTCCGCCTGACAGATGTCCTCCGGCGCCGCCGACCCTTGTGTCATAGCCGTGCTCAAGTCCCATGATAAAATCATGGCAGCCTGTCGCCTTCGCGGCATTTATGACCTCCTCATCGGTCGCCCCCGCCCTTCCGAGGCGTATGTTCTCCATGACCGACATGTCAAACAGATAGTTGTCCTGCGCTACATAGGCTATTTTGCTCATGTAGTAGTCAAGCGGCAGCTTCCTTATATCCACACCGCCGAGGGTTATATATCCCGCGTCCACATCCCATAACGAATCTATCAGCCTTGCAATGGTGCTCTTGCCCGAACCGGAAGGACCGACTATCGCGATCACCTCGCCCTGCTTTATATCCATGCTGATACCGTGCAGGACCTCCTTGTCCTTATAGGTGAAGCGGACGTTTCTCAGGCTTATATTCGAACCAACAGGCTCCACGGTGATGCTCTGCGGCCTCTCCATATCCCTTCTCTCGAGTATCTCGGTGACCTCGCCGAATATGGTCTTCATCTTGGCGATATCGTCCGAATATGAAAAAGCTGTGAGCAGGGGGCCCATAAGCCCCGCCGAGAGGATTATACAGGTTATAAAACCGCTCGCCGAAAGACTTCCGGCGCGCACCAGAAGGAGTCCGACGGGAAGAACACCAAGAAACGTGGCGGGAGTAAACGCAAACACTCCTGCCTGCCACCAGATGCATTTTCTCATCCATCTTATAAAGCAGTCCGCGCCCTCTCTGGCCGCGTCCACGAACTTCTCGTATGAGCTTCCTGTCTTTCCGAAGGCCTTGATGACCTCTATACCGTTTATGTACTCGACTGCGGTATCGTTAAGGTATTTTGTCTTTTTAACCGTCAGTTCGAAATCCCCCTTGCTCTTGGCTATCATCACCGACGCGCACACTGCGCCTATCACCACGCTGATGAGATTCGCAAGTCCCATGCGCCAGTCAAGCACCAGAAGATAGATGAACATGACCGCCGGAAGCAGCAGATTTGATGAAAATTCCGGTATGATATGCGCAAGCGTCGTCTCCATGGAATCCACGCGCTCAACTATTATATTCTTATAGCTTCCGCTGTTGTCATCAATCACCGACCCAAGCGGTATCTTTGAGAGCTTCTCGCACAGCTGTAACCTTATTCCTCCCAGCACGTTAAATGTCGCCACATGTGACAGCGTGGTCGAAAGACTGTGAAGGACTACGCGTATCACCCAGAACAGTGCCATGAGCGCCACCCTTTTCACGTAGTAGACTGCGTCGTTATTGCCCTTTAACAGTGCTTCCACCATATCGGCTATCAGAAGATACGGTATAAATGAAGCCGCCACACCGAAGATGGCCAGTATCACGCTTCCGCTGTAGAAACTGCGCTTCCTCCCGGCAAACTCCATTATCCAGGATATCGTTCCTCTCTTCTTCATATTACGGTCGTCCCTCCATCTGCTCTTTCTTTCCCTTTATCTGTAAATGAGCTCAGATAGTCGCTCAGGTGCTCATATGTCTCATCGCCTATGGCATGCTCCATAAGACACGCTTCCCTGTCCGCTGTGGTCTCGTTCACCCCCATGAGCCTGAGAAGCTTCGACAGAAGCAGATGTTTTTCATATATCTTTTCGGCTGCGGCGCTTCCCTCCTGCGTAAACAGTATGCAGCCGTCAGCGTCGAAATAGACCATATTCTTTTTTCTGAGCCTCTTCATCGCATTACAGACGCTGGCCTTGGTGACACCCATTTCCGCGGCAATGTCGACCGACCTTACGGCGCCTTTCTTCTTCCGAAGGATCAATATGCTTTTCAGATAGTCCTCCGACGAACTGCTCTTGTCCATTCGAATCCTCCCCCGTACTATTCGGGCGTTCTTGGTTAGCTTTGGCTAACCTTAGTTCAATTAACTGCTCCGCATGAAGCGGAGCAAACATGTTTATCAGATAATAGTCTTTTTACCTATAAGTTTCGTCATACTGTTAAGTCCGAGCGCCACGGTCGAACCGTTGTGGAGAAGCGCCGACGCCGCAGGTGAAAGTACTCCCGCTATACCAAGAGCGATGAGTGTCGAATTAAAGCCCACTATCGTCCTGTAGTTGAACCTTATCCTCTTCATGAGCAGCGTGCTTATCTCCCTGAGAACGACCAGACTCCACAGATCGGCAGAACTGATCGTAATATCGGCTATCTGTCTGGCGATCTCGGCTCCGTCGCTTATTGCGATGCCTGCATCAGAAGCTGAAAGCGCAGGGGAATCATTGATTCCGTCACCGACCATGATGACACGGCAGCCTCCCGCCTTCGCCCTCTCGACATATCCGGCCTTGTCCTCAGGCAGCACCTCCGAATAGTACTCCGTTATACCTGCCTGCGCCGCTATTTTCGCCGCGGTCCTCTCGCTGTCTCCCGTCATCATAACGATGTGCCCAAAGCCCTGTGACCTCAGCTTTTCGATCACACGTCCCGCCTCAGGGCGCATAGGATCCTCTATCAGAATGCATGCCGCAAGAGAGCCGTTCTTCGCAAAATACAGGTGGGAGTATTCATCCGGAAGCGCCTCAAAAAGCATCTGTCTGCCATCAGGTATGCGTACGCCCTCGTCCTCAAAAACGAAATGATAGCTTCCTATGACTGCTTTTTCACCATCTATCTCAGACGCTATCCCGTGAGCAACGATGTACTCGACATTTGTGTGGAGCTCTTCGTGTACCAGGCCCTTATTATAGGCCGCATCCACAACTGCTCTGGCCATGGAGTGTGGGAAATGCTCCTCCAGGCAGGCCGCCTGCCTCAGAAGCTCGTCCTCGTCTTCTTCGCAGAAGGATACCACTCTTACCACTGTGGGCTTCGCTTTCGTAAGCGTACCGGTCTTGTCCAAAACTATCGTGTCGGCCTCAGCCACAGCCTCAAGGAATTTGCCGCCCTTTACGGTTATGTCATAGTCAGAAGCCTCCCTGATGGCACAGAGCACCGAGACAGGCATGGACATCTTCAATGCGCAGGAGTAATCCACCATAAGCACAGATACCGCTTTTACGGTGCTGCGGCTGATAAGCCATGTAAGTCCGGACGCAAGAAGTGTGTACGGAACCAGTCTGTCCGCCAGCCTTTCTGCCCTGCTCTCAACGGACGATTTCAGCTTTTCTGACTCCTCGATCATTCGCACGATCTTGTCGAATCTTCCGCAGCCCTCAGTCTGAGTGACCCTGACGATCAGTTCACCTTCCTCGACCACCGTTCCCGCAAATACGCTCTTACCCGAATCCTTTAAAACAGCCGCGGACTCGCCCGTCATTGAGGCCTGGTTAACCATGGCCTCGCCCTCCGACACCTCGCCGTCAAAGGGTATCATATTGCCCATGCGGACGACCACTCTGTCGCCGCAACGGATATCCGAGGCATCCACCCGGCACTCGCCCTCGTCTGTGACGAGCCATACCTTGCCTACATTTAATGACATTCGCCTCGCAAGATCGTCCACTGAACGCTTATGTGTCCACTCCTCCAGAGTGTCGCCAATTGTCAGGAGAAACATCACATTCGAGGCAGTTTTGTGATCACCGGTCAGCACCGCCGCTGATATCGCCATAGAATCGAGAAGTTCGACCCTCAGCCTCCTCTGCGCAAGTGTCTTAAGACCTCTCCACGCAAATTTAAGTGTTTTGACGATCACCCACAGCTTCCGGATACCAAGCGGAATGACCAGACGTTTCCCGTAGTGCAGAATGATCGAAGTCACTATCTTGTCATGATATTTTGAAGCCAGCTCACGTCCGGACGTTTCATAGACCATTTCCGGCAATGTGACCGCCTCAAAGGAAAAGCCTTTGAGTATCTCAAGCACACGCGTTCTGCTACAGTCATATACTATCACTGCATCCGCGGTCCTCTCATATACCCTGACGTCACGAAGCTCCTCAAACCCCTTCAGATAATACTCGAGCGTATCCGCCTCACGAAAGCTCATGCGCTGCATGTGAAGATGGACCCTCAGCCTGCCCTTTATCTCATGTTTAATCGTATACTTCATGTTACGGATACTTTCCTCCGTGTCATATCAATCTTCACTGCCGCTTTCGCCGTCTTCTTCCTTCTGTGCTCTGGCCTCATTTATAGCCTTTGCCTCCGCATAGATATCGGAGCAGTTCTCCTGCAGCGCCGTCACCTGATCGAGCACGCAATCCTTAGCCCTGAGCACGCCCGCAGTGCAGTGCGCGTAGACCTTCTTCGCATCCTTCGAGGACAGGAGCTTTATTCCCTCCAGTCCGAACAGTGTTCCAAGTGCGAACACTCCTATTCCACCCAGCTTCATCACACTACCTCCTTGTATTGATGTGTTTTTAAAAAGAGGGGACGGACCTTCCCACCCCCTCGAAAAGTTATTTTCTGACCGGCTTTTTGCAGGCCGAACAGCACATTCTGCAGTTCGCGCAGTTTCCGCCGCAGGAGGATCTTCCCTGTTTTTTATCTTTTATGAGATTCAGTATGATGCAGGTCACGATCAGGATAAGGATGACTGACACCAGTATCGTCCCCATATTTTCGCCAAGCCATAAAAGCATGGTATCACCTCCTGTTTTTTATCACTTTATTGTAAGTCTGTCTGCTTCCTTATACTTTTTGAAGAACAGCATATATACTATGCACGCAAGCGCCGCAACGGCTGCTACCAGTCCGATCACATTCAGATCTCCTGTAAATATATTGCCGAACTGTGTTATCATCAGGGCGATGATATACGCGAAGCCGCACTGATAACCGATCGCGAAC
Source organism: Lachnospiraceae bacterium UBA4292 (assembly GCA_002395865.1). Taxonomy (GTDB): domain Bacteria; phylum Bacillota; class Clostridia; order Lachnospirales; family Lachnospiraceae; genus UBA4292. Next base: position 10,088 of record DGVE01000126.1, read on the forward strand.
CATGTCCACTTTGCGTTGTTCATCTCACGCTTGAT
>DGVE01000146.1 GCA_002395865.1 Lachnospiraceae bacterium UBA4292
TTCAAGGAGCTGAACGGCATCGGCAAGACCACGGACAATCTCGCGGCGGCAGCTGAAGGCGAGAACTACGAGTGGACCGATATGTATGAGGACTTCGCCAAGACTGCTGAGGCAGAGGGCTTCCCGGCTCTGGCTGAAAAATTCCGCGCCGTAGGCGCAATCGAGAAGCATCACGAGGAGAGATACCGCGCCCTGCTCAGGAATATCGAGATGCAGGAGGTATTCGCAAAGAGCGAGGTCAAGATATGGGAGTGCCGCAACTGCGGACATATCGTGGTAGGCACCGCAGCTCCCGAGGTATGCCCCGTGTGCGCACACCCTCAGAGCTTCTTCGAGGTGAGTGCGAATAACTATTGATTTAGTGCATGACAATGCGCTGTCTGATTTGATATGGATCAGACGGCGTATTTTTTTCTTGACATAATACATCTGACGCAATATAATATTGCAAAAGATATATTCAAGGAGCAGCAAATGTCGCAGGAATATGAACAGTTAAAACTTGAAAATCAGCTTTGTTTTCCGATGTATGCGTGCGCGAGAAAGATCGTGAACGCCTATAATCCTTTCCTAAAGCCCCTGGGGCTTACGTACACACAGTACATAGTGTTTATGGTTCTGTGGGATAAGGAGAACGTGAATGTGGGACAGCTGGGTGAGATCCTTCATCTGGACGCAGGAACGCTCACGCCCCTTCTGAAGCGGCTCGAAAAGGAAGGCTATGTGACTAGGCGTCGTTCCGAGGAAGATGAACGCGTCACGCTCATAAGCATCACTGCCAAGGGAAACGAGCTGAAGGAAAAATGCAGGGATATACCGCTGAAACTCTCACAGAGCACATCTCCCCTTACAGAAACAGAGTCGGTGGAATTATACAGGCTACTGTATAAGTTTTTGGATAAGTAAATACCGTAGGATATACCTTAACAGGTCTGAGGATGCAAATGAGCAAGGAATTTGATATTCAGGAATACATGACACACGGTGTGGAAAGGATAGTTACCGACGCCTTAAGAGCCACACTTAAAAATCCCCGCGAAAGCGCATATATGGTCAGGTTTGCCGCCGCAAGCAAGGCGGCCTCCAAAAAGCGCGCTGCTATGGAGAAGAAGGGCGAACACATACCGCCGTTTCTCATTGCCAGCATCACAAGCAGCTGCAATCTGCACTGTGCGGGCTGTTATTCGAGATGCAATCACGCCACGACCGATGATGCCCCTGTCGCACAGCTGTCCGACGATGAGTGGAGCCGGATATTTGACGAGGCGGATGAGCTCGGTGTGAGCTTCATCCTTCTCGCAGGAGGAGAGCCGCTTCTTCGCAAGGGCGTGATAGATGCGGCAGGCGCCAGACCCAATATCCTTTTCCCGGTGTTCACGAACGGCACATTTATGGGAAAGGCATATCTGGAGCTGTTTGACAGATGCAGGAACATAGTTCCCATCATGAGCATCGAGGGCGACAGAGATATCACGGATGCCAGAAGAGGAAGCGGTGTCTATGACAAGCTCATTTCAAATATGGATGAGTTGAGCCAAAGAGGCCTGATCTTCGGAGCATCGGTGACCGTGACGACCGATAACTACAGGGATGTGTCATCGGATGAGTTCATCGATCTTCTGTCAGATAAGGGCTGCAAGGCTGTCATATTCGTTGAGTTCGTCCCCGTAACTGAAGAGAGCAGCGAGCTGGCGCCCGGTGATGAGGATCGGGAGCATTTGCGTATTGCGATCGAAAGGCTCCGCGTTGAGCATCCTGAAATGGTATTCGTCTCCTTCCCGGGAGACGAGAAGAACTCGGGTGGCTGTATCGCGGCAGGACGCGGCTTCTTCCACATCAATTCGCACGGCGGAGCGGAGCCCTGTCCGTTCTCCCCGTACTCCGACATCAATGTAAAGGATGTATCGCTCAGGGAAGCGATGAAGTCGAAGCTTTTCAAAGCCATGATCGACGGCGGACTCTTAGCCGACGACCATAAGGGCGGCTGCGTCCTCTTCGAAAAAAGGGACAGAGTGATCGAGATACAAAACAGTCTGGGAGGAGCATAATATCATTATTAAATGCCCTTCGCCGAATACTTACAAATATAAGATGGGGCTGTCGCAATAGACCATTGCGGCAGCCCCTTGTAAACTCTATTTTCTGTATTCCACCCTCGCATCGGGGTTCTTTACGTTCACCAGCTCGGGGGCATCGTCCGCGGCGCCGGTTATGGTGAGACCGACCGCCTCGAAGCTGTCCACATTCTTAAGGACGATGCTTCGTCCCGCAAGCTTCGGAAATCCGTCCATCATGATGGGGCACTGGGGAGTGCGCTTCTCCGGAGGGAGATAGGAGACATTTACATTCGTGACGCGGATGCTTTCTATGGGGGACTCGGGCAGGCCGTTTGCGCACAGGAAGCACGCGTCCACGCCTGAGCAGTCCACATTCCTGATCTCTATGCTGCCCACCTTCGGGGTCCTGTAGTCAACGGGTGCGGGGTCCTGGTTCTGCACATATGCGCTGTGGCCGTCCGGATCGCAGAAGTAGAACATATTTACTGTGACGGGCATGTGCACCCTGTCCATCTTTATGTTCTCGAAGAGCAGGCCCGTGAGCAGGGACTTCTGCCCCCTGCCGCGCCTCGTCTTTATGCGGAGGCCCCTGTCGGTCTGCGAGAATACGCAGTGGCTCACATGCACGCCGTCCACGCCGCAGGCCACCTCGCTTCCCACGGTTATAGAGCCGTGGCCGCGCTCGAAGCGGCAGTTCCTGATCTCCACATCCTGTGTCCTGCGAAAATGTGCCTGCGCCATGTAGAGCTTGCCGCTCTTTATCGCCACGCAGTCGTCACCCACGGATATCTTCACGCCGAGCATCAATATGCCCTCGCAGCTCTCGGGGTCGATGCCGTCTGTATTCGGCGAGTTCGACGGGTTCCATATGTCCACGTTATACAGGCTGACGTCGCAGCTGTAGTATGGATGTACCGCCCAGCAGGCGGAGTTTCTGAGGTGCAGCCCGGCCATGCGAACGGACTGCGAATAATTGATCGATACGAGCTTAGGCCGCCACGCGATGCGCTTCTTGCGCACATCTATCCACCAGTCGCCCTTATCTCCGTTTCCGTCAATGGTTCCGCGGCCAACGATATCGGTATTCTCCACGCTTATCGCGGTTATGACGGAGGCGAAGCTGTCGAGGGGATTTCCCTCCCATGAAGCGAAATTTTCCTCCTCATCGTTGTCGTAGATATTTCTCACGACACCGGGGAGCACGGGATAATGAGTTCTGTCCGTATCGGCAAGTATGGTTGCGCCCTCGTCCACCCAAAGGGTCATATCGCTCTTTAAGAAGATGGGACCCGTGTAATAGGTCCCTGCGCCCAGATAAACCGTACCGTCCGCTGGGCAGGCCATGATGGCCGCCTGTATGGCGTTCGTGTCGTTGTGAACACCGTCACCCACAGCGCCGAAGCGCTTCACGTCGAGTAATATCCTCTCCGTGCGGGTTCTAAACTCCTGCTCCATGCCGTCTATGGACAGGGTGTAGGAGGTGTCCGGCTCGAGGCCGTCCAGCTCTATGACATTTCTGCTGCTTCTTATGGCTTCGGTGCCGTTTAAGAATACGACGCACTCGTCCTCTGTCTCGAAGCACGCATCATTTAAACGCTCTATTATAATGCTTCGCTTGAATACTGCGGAAATTTTAAAACTCATAGTGACCTATTTTCTCCTGATCATCTCGGTGTATGCGAGCAGGAAGGGTGCCACGCCCTTCGCTTCGTTCTCAACTACGGGCTCGCTGAAATAGTACTCGAGTGAGCCGTCGCGGTATGTCTTGCCGCCCAGACCCGCCACGAGGCAGATGCCCGAAAGCTTCAGAGTGCCATCCTCGTTCTGTGAGAGGTACTTCTCCACGATACCGTTGAAAGCCCTCTCTCCCATGGATGCGTACCTCGGAGAGATATAGCCGAGTCTCACTGCCTTCAGCACCGCATATGCGATGAGAGCCGTGCCGCTGGTCTCGAGATAGTTTCCGGGGGCATCCGCGCGGTTTACGACCTGATAGAACATGCCGCTCTCGTCCTGATAGGGGATGAGCGCGTCGCACAGCTTCTCAAGCAGTCCGATAAGATATCTCTTCTCATAGTAGAGAGTCTCGTCCGTGGCGGCCGCCGTCTCGCAAAGAGCAAGAGTGAACCAGCCGATGGAGCGCAGCCAGAAGTTCTTGCTGAGGCCCGTAACAGGGTCTGCCCAGTACATCTGCCGGCTCTCGTCGTAGCCGTGGTAGTAGAGCCCGGTCACGGGATCCCTCATGTACTTCTCGACGTTCTTGAACTGGTGGATGACATCCTGGCAGTTCTCCATGCGGTTGAACTTCGTCTCATAGCGCATGTAGAAGGGCTGCGCCATATACAGGCCGTCCAGCCACACCTGGTTCGGGTAGATGTTCTTGTGCCAGAAGCTGCCCTCCTTCGTGCGGGGCATGCCGTCGAGCTGCGTCCTCACAAGATCGAGAGCCTTCTTATACTTCTCCTCACCCGTCTTGTCGTATAGGAAGAACAGATTGCTGGCGGTATTGATATTGTCGAGATTGAATTCGTGCACATCGTATGTCTTGATGGAGCCGTCCTCCTGCACGAAATAATCGACAAATGCCTTCGCGAAGTTGAAATAACGGTCCTCACCGCTGATGTCGTACATGGACAGAAGCGCGGTGATCATGCACCCGTCGATATAGTTCCACTTGTTCGGCTTCTTGTCGTATATGAGCTCCTTGTTCCACATGGGGTGCTCTGCGTCCGAATTGTCCAGAAGGTATTCCAGATATTCCTGTATCCTGTTTTCAGTCTCACGGTTCATATTGGCCGCCTTTCGATGTTAAAGATTATTGTATATGTTTAATATGTGATCCCTGCAAAAAGCCGCGTTATCGGGCTTCGTATTCTCCAGTGTCGCGTGGATGTAGGGCTTTCTCTCCTTGGCGAACTTTAGAATACGCGTATAATCCATTTCGCCCAGCCCGCAGCCGACCGCCTTCATCTTGCCGTCCTCCATCACATAATCCTTGAGATGTATCATGGCAATGTCGGGGCCCAAAAGCTCTATGGCGGATTCTATCACCTCGTCGCGCCTGTCGAGATTATCGGGGTCGAGGAGATTCACCGGATCGAATATGATCTGAAGGTTTGGACTCGCTACGGCATCAAGCACCTGTCTGGCCCTCTTCGGGTCATACACTATATGCTTATACACCGGCTCTATAGCCAGTATCACACCGAAACGTTCAGCGTCCCTGACCACATCCGAGAGGTTCTTAATGAGTATCTCCAGAGCCCGGTCGCTGTGGTTGGCCTCCTTGTCATACGCGTATGCGGCGTTCGGAGCGCCTGTCTCGGTGCCCACCATGGCGCAGCCCATCAAAGAAGCAAATCTCAGATGAGCCGCGTATCTCGCCTTTATCTTTCTAAGTTCGGCCTCGTCCGGATGCGCGAGGTTCTGGTAGTTTCCGAGGACCGCCGCATCCACGCCTGCGCGCGCAAATACGTTCTTAAGCCACATAGCGTAGCCGGGTGTGAGCGCCTCGGTCTCCTTCGGCAGTCCCGCCATCTTCGCGAGCGCTATGTGCACGCACGAGAAGCCGTCCGCCTTCACCTGCGCAAGCCTTTTACCTATCTCCTGCTCCGCCGTATCGTGGAGCCTTATACCAAGTTGAATCATACCGTCTCGTCCTTAAAAGCCGCGCCTGTGAGCTTCACCACATCCGCCTCGTCCTTCTTCAGAGTGCTTATCAGAAGCTTCGCGTACTCGCCTCCGGCATCACGAAGTCCCTGCGCGATAAATCCCGCCATCACGACCGCCCCGTGAAGCTGAAAATGTGAATTGTCCTTCGGATACACATACATGGGTCGTGAAGCCGCGTCACCCACCGCCGCGAGATATGCCTCGCTCCTTGCCGTGAGATCGATGAAGGGCACTGCGAGCTCCCGTGCCGCCTGTGCAGCCGCCTTCGGATAGTCTCCGTGGCTTCCGGGAAGAAATCTGCCGTCCGCGTCAAAAAGCCTTCTGGCCACGGGGGAGATGATGAGTGGAAGCGCTCCGTGAGCCCACGCCACGCGTACAAATCTCTCCAGATTTTCCTTATAGAGCGTATCCGCCGGAGCGTATCGCGCGGGATCCGTCTGCTTCTCGTCGTTATGTCCGAACTGTATGAAGAGAAAATCTCCCTCGCGTATCTCACGGTCTATCGCCGCAAGCCTTCCCTCGTCTATAAATGACTTCGTGCTGCGTCCATTGACAGCGAAGCTGTACACGAACACATCCTCCCTCAGATAGTACTGCAGGCCCTGTGAGAGCCCCGCCTGGGGGTATGAGTCTATTTTGTTGAAGGTGACCGTGCTGTCACCCGCGTAAAAGATTCTTTTCACTTATACTTCCTCTTCGACCGAATCCTTCATCCGCATGATCTTTATTATGATCGGTATGGCCATGAGTGCTGACGCGATTCCGGTCGCCACATTAGATATCATCATTGTCACGCCTACTGCCTCGGCACCCATCCGGGTAAATTCCTGCAGTATCCACAGCACCGGTACCCTGAACAGGAATACACGCGCGACGTTCAAAACCATCACCAGCTTCGTAAAGCCGAAGCCGAAGAACAGTGCATTGACAGCGGAATTCACGCCGAGAGTCATATATCCGATCATCTCATATCGGTGGATATCCACTATCATCGAAGCAAATTCGGGGTCGAAATTGTTCTTTGACTGTGCAAATATCCTCGCAAGTCCGGGCAGAGTAAGGGTGACGAGTGTATAGCCGATAAGGCCTATTATCACATCCACCAGAAGCAAACGGTAGAATATCTGCAGCGTCCTCCTGTACCTTCCTGCGCCGCGGTTCTGGCTTATGAGCGAGGTGGCTCCGTCGAGCGTGCCCGAGTGCCAGTTCGTGGTCAGGCCGCCGATATTATTCGAAATGCCTAACGCACCTACGGTCAGAGCACCGTAAACGCCGCTCATGGCATTTATTATGACCTTACCCGCAGCGAAGAGCATCTTCTCGGCCGCCACGGGGTAGGAGAGGTTCAGTATCGGAAGCACCGTCGAGCGTCTTGCGGATACAGCTTTGATCGAAAAGCGGAACACTCCATCGTCGTGCGACATGGTATACACGGCAAAGCAGGAGATAAAAAGCTGCGATATCACAGTGGCGACACTTATCATGATCACGGTGCCGTTCAGAACATACACAAACAGCGCGGAGAGACCGAGCTTGATACCTATCACGATGAGGTTCAGCACGAGTATCCTCCTGCTATGCCCCCGGCTCCTCTCGATGGCTATGTAGACCGTATTGAAGAAGGTGAGCACGAGGCTTATTATCTCCACACGGAAGTATCCGAGTCCCTCGGTTATGAGCTCCTCCGGTGTCTGAAGGATGCGAAGAAAGGGTGCCGCAAAAGGTATGAGTACGAGCGCCATTAGGGAGCTCGCGATGATCGTACCCACATACAGGGTGGACGTGGCGCGCTTTACCTCGTCGTAGTCTCCGCCGCCGTAGCTCTCGGAGATGTGGATGCAGCCGCCGACCGCGAGACCGCCTCCTATTGCGGTCACCATATTCGTGATCTGCGACAGACTGGAAATAGCGCTCACAGCCCCCGCTCCGATATGGCTGGCCATCAGCGCATCCAGTATTTTAAAAATCGCCTGCATGGCCTGATACAGTGCAAGAGGCATGCAGACGCTTAACAGAACCTTCAGGGGCGGTGCTGTCTGCGCATAATCCCTGAAGGCTTCATCTTTTTTTGATACATAAACTGCCATATTCGGAATGAACTCCTGTAAACCCCCGGAGTTTAGATAACCAGCTCTGTCTCTCCATCGAACAGATACACGTTCTCATAAGGTATGGAGAAGGTGATCTTCGAATCGATCTCGGGTGTATCGTGAGGATCGACCTTAAGTATCGCCCTCTGATTGCCGGCAGTAATATACACATTCGTATTGTCGCCGAGCATCTCAGTGAGCTCGACATTGCAGTCTATCTTGTATGATTTATCATGTGAGCCAAGCTTTATCGCCTCGGGCCTGAAGCCGAATACCAGCTCCCTGCCCTCATAGTATGAGGCACCGCCGCCGAGCTTGCCGCGAAGGTCAACCTTCTGGTCTCCGAAGTCAATGGCGCCGTTCTTCACCACGCCCCTCACAAAGTTCATGGGAGGCTCGCCTATGAAGCCCGCCACGAATACATTGGCAGGATTGAAATACAGATCATGCGGCGTACCCACCTGCTGGATGTAGCCGTCCTTCATGACAACGATTCTGTCACCCAGGGTCATGGCCTCGATCTGGTCATGGGTAACATATACGAATGTGGTATTGATCTTCTTTCTTAACTTGATGATCTCTGAACGCATCTGGTTACGTAACTTGGCATCCAGGTTACTCAGAGGTTCATCCATTAATAATACCTTTGGATTTCTGACGATGGCACGGCCAATGGCAACACGCTGTCTCTGACCGCCGGACAGTGCCTTGGGCTTACGCTCCAGGTACTGGGTGATCTCCAGGATCTCGGCAGCTTCACGGACCTTACGGTCAATCTCATCCTTAGGGGTATGGCGCAGCTTCAGGGAGAATGCCATGTTGTCGTATACGCTCATGTGAGGATACAGAGCATAGTTCTGGAAAACCATGGC
>DGVE01000128.1 GCA_002395865.1 Lachnospiraceae bacterium UBA4292
ACGGAGTTGGACTGCGTGTACTTGAGAGTGATGAGTGAGATCATAAGATCGTTTTTAGCAGCCTCGGGGATATCCTTGTTGTCCGTGACCACATTGCCAAGCAGAAAATCCGCGTCCACGACGAGCTCGTTTCTGCCCTGTTCGAAGGTCACTCCGAATACCTGCTTGCGCTCTATCGGATCCGGTACATAGTTCTCATCGATCTGAATGACATTGTATCCGCCCTTCTTCTTCGCCTTCAGTATCTCGAGTGCCTCGTCTGTATAGCCGGGGGCGATGACACCGTCTGAGACCTCGCGCTTGATAAGAAGCGCAGTGCTCTTATCGCACACGTCGGAGAGGGAAATGAAATCGCCGAACGAGCTCATGCGGTCGGCTCCTCTGGCTCTCGCGTATGCGCATGCGAGGTGTGAGAGCTCACCCATATCATCCACCCAGTATATCTTCTTCTCTACGTCAGAAAGCGGAAGGCCGATGGCTGCGCCTGCGGGCGATACATGCTTGAATGATGTGGCTGCGGGAAGTCCTGTGGCCTGCTTAAGCTCCTTAACGAGCTGCCAGCCGTTAAAGGCGTCGAGAAAATTGATATAGCCGGGACGGCCGTTAAGTACCTGTATGGGCAGATCGGAACCATTCTCCATAAATATTCTGGAAGGCTTCTGGTTAGGGTTGCATCCGTATTTCAGTTCAAGTTCGTTCATTGGGTTCTCTTCTCCTTACACGTTCTTATTTATTATTCTTGAAGTATATTCTCCGGTCTTAATATCTATAAATCTGGTAAAAAGCGACACCTTGTTGTCATCATTCAGGCTCTCCCAGACATTCTTCGTGAACTCATCGATATCTCCCTTTATGTCCACGCGCTCCGGCTCTCCCGTAAAGCTGGGCAGCGGGTTGCCGTCACCCATATATGTGTGGATGAAGCGTCCGTCTCCCGCCTTCGGGTCGGTATACAAGAACGTGTTCCTGATGCAGCGGTCGCCGTCACCGTCGTCGCTCTTAAGTATCGACATCTGGTAGGAGAACTCTCCGCCTTCCACATGCATGATACCTGAGATCCTGGGGGTGTAGTTCGGCGCGTCCGGCTCGAACTCGCGGGTGCGCAGAGACTGCTCGAAGGTCTGTCCCTTCGCCATCAACTCGTATACAGTATCTGTCTGGTCGCCGTTGGTCACTATGGTGTCATTGCCCAGCACCCTCACAGGTGCGTAGATTATAAGGCTCGGATCCTCGAGCTTCGCGGGATCGAAAGCCTGCGTCCTTATGCCCTCGCCGTCCTCAACGAACACGCGGTTGCGGCTGTTTGCGCTCCTGCCCATGATAAAATACGCCGTCACAGCATATCTGCCGTCCTCGCTCACACCTATCACGATGCCTCTGCCGGGGTAGCTCGTAGCGCTGAGTCTCTCATTTAAACTGCTCATGTCTTTTACCTGCCTCCTTGATCTGTTGATCGGATGTTATAAATATGATCTTCCTGTCATTCTCCTATCACTCTTACCGCAAATATAGGATCTCTGTAGTTATAATCCCACACGCAGATGCCGTAAGTCGGGCTGGCCGCGTGTACGATCTGACCGTTACCGATGTAAATGGCCACGTGGCCGATGTACCTCTTGCTGTTCGAATAGAACAGAAGGTCTCCGGGCTTGATCTGTGAGATATCTATCTTGTGTCCCTGTATCGACTGTCCCGGCGGATCCCAGTATACAAGATCGATGCCGAAGTTCGCGTACACCAGCTTCGTAAAGCCTGAGCAGTCGGTACCGTTCGTCAGGCTCGAGCCCGCGGATACATAGGGGCATCCCACGAACTGCATCGCAAATGACACTATGGCGTTCCTGAGATTGGTTTCCGCATTCTTAGCCGCTTCCTCAGCCGCACGTCTCTCTGCCTCAGCCCTGGCTGCGGCCGCCGCAGCCTCCTGCTCAGCAGCTATCCTCGCGGCTTCGCCCTCCTGCTCGGCTCTGATCCTGGCCTCCTCAGCTTCTCTCAGCGCCCTCTCGTACTCCTCCTGGGCGATCCTCGCGGCCTCTATGGCGGCCTCTTTCGCTGCGATCTTCGCCGCCTCCTCCTCGAGGGTCATGGCGTGATCGAATTCCACCCAGATGTCCAGACAATCCGCGTAGACATATCCCGTGCTTATGGGGTCGGTCTCGATCAGAGCCCATCCGTCCTCAGTCAGCTCTACGATATGCACCTCTGTGCCTGATCTGTAGTATGTGACGATATTGTCCTGTGTATTCAGGTCCGGCGTCTCCCTGACGCGCAGGTAATCGTACTCCTCCTTTACGCGTCCCTTCTTAACGCCGACCTTCTCCTTCATCGCCTCGGCTTCGTCGCCGATGATGAAGAACTCGGATTTGATAAAGCCCGTGCAGTTGCCCGAGGTCATCTCATACCAGCTTCCGTCCCACATATCTATGCGGTCGAGTATGACGGCTGCACAGTTGTTGTATATCTTGCCGACGACCTCATCCTCGGTGGATGGTCCGCTTCTGACATTTACATAGTTCGGTACCTGAGCCAGCGCCGTGAGGCCTATCTCAGGAGGCTCCGTCTCTGACTCGACAGGCTCCGTGTAGACATACCTCGTCGTGGGTGGCTCGGTCGATCCCGGTGTGGTCGACTCCGTGGGGAGCGGCTGCGTCTGTACATTGGCCGCCTTATCGGTCTGAGTGTCTGCCACAGCCTCCGAGGAGGCATCCCCCGTGGCATTTCTGTCGGCCGATGTCGAACACGCGCACAGAAGCATGGCCGAGGCCAGAACTATGGCTGTTTTCATTTTAAACATACCACCACCTATCTCTGCCAGTTCGGATTCATCCTGTAGCAGAAGTTGATGACATCTTCATAGCTGTAAGCGTTCTTGGGCATACAGTACTTCGCGAACTCCTCGAGAGGCAGAGACCTTACGGGGTATACCTTGAATGAGAAGAGATCCGGACCGTAGTTGATCGTATTGACATAGGTGAAGTCCAGATCGTAGCCCTCGACCACGACGCCGTGATCGGTGACTGCCAGAGTCGCCTTCGCGAGCCCGCCGATGGCTCTCGGGAAATCGTTCTGCCATGCTATGAAATTGCCCAGCGAATAGAACACAGGCACAACTCTTCCGTCATTGGCCGTTACGGTCTCAAACGGCTGTACAACATGAGGGTGAGCGCCGATGATGAGATCCGCGCCCCAGTCCGCGAAATACTGTGCGTAGAGCCTCTGCTCGTCGCTTATATTTGTGTGATACTCCTCTCCCCAGTGAGGACATACGATGACGAAATCGGCCACCTGTTTTGCCCTCTGAAGATCCGCCGCGATCTTGTCGGTATTTGAGAGAAGGTTGATGCTGTAGTCGTACTTTACGGGTGCGCCGTTCGTGCCGTAGGTGTAGCTTAAGACGGCTATCTTCACACCCTTTACCGTGATCACAGGAACCGTGACGCTCTCCTCAAGGCTTCTGAAGGTACCCGATGTGAGTATCTGCGGATGGGCCGTGTGGATGTAATCGAGTGTATTCACAAGGCCCTGATAGCCCTTGTCCAGCGCGTGATTCGTCGCAGTGGTCATAACATCAAAGCCGATATTTACCATGACGTCGATCGCCTCGTGAGGGCAGTTGAATGACGGATATGTGGATATTCCGTACTCTCTGCCCGCGCAGGGCACCTCCTGATTTAACAGGGCCAGATCTGCGGACCGGATGTAGGGAGCGATCTCCGTGAATACACTGTCAAAATTATACGTATCTGTTGACGGGTCGTGTGCAGCTGTGTAGTAGGTGTAATGCACAAGGTTGTCTCCACCCGCTATGATGCTTATTCGGTCTCCGACTTTCGCCGTCGTGCCGCTGTCCACGGGCTGTGCCGCGGGTGTGGTCGCCCTCACTGCAGCAGCCACGGTGATCTGTGTGGACAGAGAGCCGTAGAACACATTCACCACATTGGTCTCGTTCATGAGCTCAAGCGGTGTCGCTGCCCATCCCGCGGGATTGACCACGGTAGTTCCGTCCGACATGGTGACGAACACATTGAAATCGAAGCCTGTGAGCGTATCGCCTATGTGGTAGTCGCTTCCGGTCACCTCCGCTCTCATGGAGACCGCTGTGATCTCGGACGCATCGGGCTGTGTGGGTTCATCCGGTCCCGGCTCCTGCGATGCAGGCTCGGGCTGTGTCTCATACTGCGCGGTAGTCTCATCCGTAATGGCGTTGCTCGAGCCGGAGGGCTCGGTATCGTCCGGCCCTGCGCTCTCGTCACTGCCCGGCTGTGAGGGCTCCGCGCTTCCCTTCGTTCCATCGGGTATCGATGTGGTGGAAGGATATTCATCCTCCGACTCCGATGTCCTGTTCTCCGTGTTCTGCGCTATGATATCCGGTATGGTTCCTCCCGGGTTCGCATCGAGCTTCGTCTCGCTGAAGAAGAGAAGCCCCGCCGCGCTTCCTATAACTGCCGCAAATAATATGATTATAGTCGCTATGAGACCGGTATAGTATTTCGAGCTGTTCATTTCGTTATCCTTTTTGTTACTGTAGAACTATCCTATGTACACGCAGCACATTATGGCACAGCTTCTATTAAACCACAAAACCCTCTATATTTCAATCACTATCATCAAAAATCTTTCATTGCTTTTATACGCCACCGGTATTATAATCATGGTTACAGATCAGTCATGCGGAGTACACCATGCGCTCATTCACGGTAAAAAACATAAGAGAACTTACATCGCAGCTTTTTGTGCACGAGCTCTTCGACAGATTTCTTCTGTGCGAGGCGGAGCTTGTCACCTTCCAGACATATTCGGTAAACGGACGTGTCAAAAAGGAATACTATACGCAGGAGGAGCAGCCCCAGAGAGAATTCTCCCTCTGGTCGCAGACCCGTCCCTTCCTTCTCTCACTCATAAAAGGCCGGACTACGCCGCTTTCATTTAAATTAGTCTTCACCATCAGCCGCTCGGGCATACAGGAGCTGGTCACCTCCAGCGGCACCTCTCTATCCTGCGATGACATCGACGGCGTGTATATGACCGTAAGCTTTAAGGACGGCCGGCTTCAGGTCGTGACCGGTACGAGCCTTAAGATCTTTTCGATGGATAAGACTCTCGAGAGGTACTGGGATCAGAAGATAGAGGGTTTCCTCGCGGCAAATGATTTTGAAGCAGCGGCGGAATAATCGTCATGGCGCAGACAACAATACTTTATAAAACTTTTATTAGCACTCAAGCAAAATGAGTGCTAATTTTTATTGACAAGATGCAGATTTAGTTATAGAATACACTTCGGCAAAAGCCGCAGAACACAAAATGAAAGGACACACGATCATGGAAACAAAAAAAGGTAATCTTTCGATCAACTCGGATAACATATTTCCGATAATCAAAAAGTGGCTCTATTCTGACCACGATATATTCATAAGAGAGCTCATCTCAAACGGCTGCGACGCCATCACCAAGCTGCAGAAGCTGTCGATGATAGGCGAGGCTGAGCTCGGCGACGACCCCCTGCAGGTGCGCGTTTACGTGAACCCCACCGAGAAGACCATCCGCTTCGTGGATAACGGTATCGGTATGAGCGCCGAGGAGATAAACAAGTACATCAACGAGATAGCATTCTCAGGCGCTGTGGATTTCATGGAGAAGTACAAGGATAAGGCGAACGACGACCAGATCATCGGCCACTTCGGA
>DGVE01000189.1 GCA_002395865.1 Lachnospiraceae bacterium UBA4292
CCCGGATGCATCAGAAGAAGAGCCACGCCTCCCGCGATAAATCCGAACGCGAAAAGAGCCGCCTGAATGAGTGTGATAAAGAACACTGCTATGATCTTACCTACCAGCAGAGCAAGAGGTCTCACGCTCGTGAGCAGGTACTCAACGACTCTCGATGCCTTCTCCTGAGCCACGCTGGTAGCGATCTGCTCGCCGGAGAGGGACACCATAAATGTTATGAGCATCACGACGATGAGAGCGATCATATACTCGGCCATGCCGAGTCCGGGAGCCTTGGCCTCCTCCTCTTCGATGGAAGCCTTGCCGTCTTCGTCCACATTGTAATACGCGATCTCTGTCACGACCTCATCCCGGATGTAGTCGAGCTGCTCCTGCGTAACATCCATCGCGACGATCATCTGGTTCTTAAAATTCGAGGTGATAAGCGACGTGATATCCTTAACATCGCTCTCCTTTACATTGCCCTTGCCGCCGTAATAACCCGTGATGCGAAATGCCGAGTCCTCTGCAAAATAAACGATGGATACCGCCGCGGTATCGTCATAGCCCTCGCCCGAGAGCATCTTCTCCAGAGCTTCATCGTCCTGATCGGTGTACTTCACCTCTTTTGGGAGAACACCGTTAAACTCCATTGCCTTAAGATCCAGCCACTTTTCCGTGTTCAGTCCTGTCCCGTCATAGATGAGCAGCGTCTTAATGGAGGTCTCGACCTTGACTTCGTCCCCGTAAAGGGCACTGCCGTTTAAGAACGAGGAGGCTCCGCCTGCCACCAGAAGAAGGACCATGAGGAAGATAAGGCTGGGCGTTTTCATAAGCTGGACAAATGTGAATGACATCACATGCTTCCAGCCGAAAAGCTTTTCCTTCATACTATGCCTCACTCTCCTCATCAGTAGCCTTCTCAACAAATATCTCGTGAAGAGACGGCTCTCTCATCTCAAATCTGACAACTGTAGCCGGCGCGTCGCTGAGCTCTCTTAAGAGCCTCTGCGCCTGCGCGTCGTCCGTGACTCTCAGTCTGTACTCCTCGGGAGTCTTCTCGACGATCTCCACGCCCACTCTCCTTATGATATCGTCCACATCGCCCTCGCACTTGACGAAGACGTTCCTGCGGCCGTAGGACTTCTTTATCTCGTTGAGATTGCCCTGTACCACGGGGCTTCCGTGCTTCATTATGATTATGTCCTCGCAGAACTCCTCGATGACCTCCATCTGATGGCTGGAAAGGATGATATATCTGCCGTCCTTCTGCAGTTCCCTGATGACCGACTTGAAGAGGTCCGAATTGACAGGATCGAGTCCCGAGAGCGGCTCGTCGAGCACTATGAGCTCGGGGTTCGAGATAAGCGCAGCCATGAGCTGTACCTTCTGCTGATTACCTTTTGAGAGCTGCTCGGCCTTCATGGGCTTGCTGACCTTCTTCTTGCCAACGGGCTTTGGATAGAAATACTCCT
The DNA here is from genome assembly GCA_002395865.1 of Lachnospiraceae bacterium UBA4292. Classification (GTDB taxonomy): domain Bacteria; phylum Bacillota; class Clostridia; order Lachnospirales; family Lachnospiraceae; genus UBA4292. The sequence goes on from DGVE01000189.1 coordinate 1,455, forward strand.
CAAGCTCGAGCCTTTTCACCCAGTAGTCCATTCTCTTCTGTGCTGTGGCCTTATCCACATTCTTCAGCTTCGCGAAATACATTATCTGGTCAATGAGTGTGTACTTCGGATACAGTCCTCTCTCCTCGGCAAGATATCCCACATTGATCTTTAACGGATCAAGCGGCTTGCCGTTCCACTCCACCGTTCCTGCATCCTTGGCGAGCATGCCGAGTATCATTCGGATGGATGTGGTCTTGCCGGCGCCGTTCGTTCCGAGAAGAGCGAAAACACCGGGCCTGTCCATAGAGAAGCTGATACCGTTTACGACGGTCTTGCCGCCGTACTTCTTGGTCAATCCTGTTACTTCCAGTGACATATGTTTCCTCCATTTTTTCAATGCCGGTGGCATTGTCAATTAATACTGATCCGTTCTGTCCATACTCTAATGTCAGAGACGGAGGTATTATAACACATGATCTAAAATTTTTGAATATACGAAAACGTTTTTGTTGGTCCTTTTTGTATGGTTTCGGACATTTACTGCCATTTTTGCCAGAGAAACTCAGTCCTCCCAGAACAGCTCATCCAGCGTCTTTCCGAGCACTCTGCATATATCCCGGCACAGCTTGATGGTAGGATTATAGTCCCCCTTCTCTATTGAATTTATCGTCTGTCTCGATACACCGACCTTATCAGCCAGGTCCTGCTGCGAAAGGTCAAGCGCGGCACGAGCAGCTTTTAACCGAAGATTTTTCATTCATCATCCTCCGCATCCTTATATGAGTTTCTTTTTTCCAAAGCCATTCTCAATGCAGCGGCCATAAAAAGAACTGCTCCGGTAACTCCGCAAAGAAGGTTCAGAACACAGCTGTTTATTCTCCCGTCCGGTCCCAGAAAGCCCTGTGAAGGCAGACTGTTTATTCCGATGAAAAGATTAATCACAGCGATGACCGCCAGGATAACGAGTACAGTGACCTTCTTTTCATTCAATGCCACATAGCAGTCATGCCACAGGCTGTAGATCACATAAACATTCAGGGCAATGAATATACACGATGCATAATAAATTCCTGACGCTCCTTCGGCAAGTATCCCCACAGAATCCATGAACACCACAGTAAATTCAGTAAGCATCATACAGAAAAAAGCATATCTGAAGCCTCTCCCCTGCTCCAGCTCCTGTCTCTCGTCATATCTGGGTCTTGATGATCTGTACCCGTTCCACACACCGTAAAAAAACGTAAGGAGCAGGCAGGCCCCCAGCAGCACAGCATATAAGGCACACACATCAGCGAAGCTGAAAGTTCTATTCCAATATGTGTTCAGGTGATAATGCATCTGCCAGCTTCCGTCCCCAGCCAGGCCGTCAAAATCATCTTCGACCGGAGCCGTACCGATATAATTTGTCCCGGAATACTCTTCAATTTTTTCTTTCGAAGTAAAATACATGTATTCAAGGTGATATTCACCCGCGCAAAGCTTCAGTGTAAGCTTTTCATCCGCCGAAGCTGCGTGAAGGGCATACAATACTCTTCCTTTATCATCTCTCAGGGTGCAGACCGTTATAAAGCCGATATCCTCCACGCTATCAGCCCGCCCCCTCAAGGTATCTTGCTCCCAGCCGATGTTCAGAATGTAATCACCTGTCCTGTCAATGCTGAAATCGCACTCATCAGACTTATGGGCCGGCTCACCGTCCTTCACAGATACTTCCCATCTCCAGTCACTCTTCCACACAAGCCCGCTTTCTGAACCCGCAATGATCAAAATACCTGCAATCAAAAGTGCCACACCGGCCAGCAGCCATATAACTCTCCGTATCGTTTTTTTCAAAGTGTTCGCCTCCATTTCTGATCTATGTTGAATGCAGTATAGCCTATCTATTACATTTTGTCAAGTATATTTTGCATTTTATCGCAAATATTTTCTATTCCGGCAGTCGCATAAAAAGGCAGCCACATCATTTGATGCAGCTGCCGCAAAAAACATTATATCATCTTCCTTACTCCGATTAGGTAAACACTCTACACAGCAAACTGGCTGTAATAGAGCTCCGCATAGTTTCCGCACATAGCCAGAAGCTCCTCGTGCGTTCCCTTCTCCACGATGGCGCCGTCCTCCATGACGAGGATGAGGTCGCTGTCCTGAATAGTCTGAAGTCTGTGAGCTACAACAAAGCTCGTCCTGCCCTTCATGAGGCGCGCAAAAGCGTGCTGTATATGAAGCTCCGTGCGGCTGTCGATGGAGCTCGTAGCCTCGTCGAGTATGAGCATGGGCGGCAGCTTGAGCATGACACGCGCTATGCAAAGCTGCTGCTTCTGTCCCTGTGAAAGGCTTCCGCCGTCCTCGCCGAGTATTGTGTTGTAGCCGTCCGGCAGCCTTCTGATGAAACCGTCCGCGTGTACCGCCTTGGCCACCTCTATGATCTCCTCCAAGGTGGCGTCGGGCTTGCCGTAGGCGATGTTATCCTTCACGGAGGCATTTTTGAGCCATGTCTCCTGAAGCACCATGCCATAGCAGTCCCTGACCGACTTTCTCCTGAGTGTATTGATATTGTTGCCGTCAAGAGAGATCGAACCGTAGTTTATGTCGTAGAATCTCATGAGGAGATTGATAAGCGTACTCTTTCCGCAGCCGGTGGGGCCGACGATAGCCACATGCTGTCCCGGCAGCACCTTGAAGTTCACATCCTCCATGAGTGGCAGCTCGGGTATATAAGAGAAGCTCACCTTCTTGAATTCCACAGCGCCCTTTACACGGCTTGTGAGCTCCATCTGTCTGGAGTCGTCCTCCTGCTCCTTCTCGTCGAGAAGCTCGAATACTCTCGCCACGCAGGCAAGCGCGTTCTGAAGCTCCGCTATTACACCGCTTATCTCATTGAACGGCTTCGTGTACTGATTCGCGTAGCTTAAAAATACCGTGAGCACGCCGACGCTTATACCGCCGCCGATGGCGAAGAGACATCCCGCAAGTCCCACTCCCACGTATACCAAACTGTTCACGAATCTGGTGCAGGGATTGGTGAGCGACGAGAAGAACACAGCGTCCTGACTGCATCTCTTCAAGTTCTTGTTGATGATACCGAACTGCTCCACCACGTCGTCCTTGTGGTTGAAGGCCCATACGACCTTCTGATTGCCCACCATCTCATCAACCAGCGCAGTCATCTCGCCCCTGGTATCTGTCTGGAGCTGGAACATATCAAATGTCTTTCTGGCTATATATCTGGCCACGAAGAGCGACACAGGGGTCAGCACGATAACGATTATCGCGATCTGCCACTTCAGCAGAATCATGATCACGAGCGTGCCGATAATGGTCACGACACCCGTGAACAGCTGCGTGAAGCCCATCAGAAGGCCGTCGGAGAGCTGATCCACATCCGAGATCACTCGATTGATGACCGCTCCCGTGGGGTTCGAATCTGTGTACATGAGCGGCATGTTCTGAAGGTGTGAGAACAGCCTGTTTCTTAAGTTTCTGATGATCGAGAATGTCACGTGGTTGTTGATGACGGACAAAAGCCACTGGAATACAGCCGTCGCCGCTATAACGATCACGAAACGAAGCGCCATGGGATATACGACGCTGAAATCGACCTTCTTCGCGCCTATTATCGCGTCGATGGCTTTACCGGCCACGATGGGTGCGTAGAGCGTGAGTCCCACGGTTCCTATGGCCAGTATGAATGACACTATCATAAGCAGGGTGTGGGGTTTTATGAGACCCATGACCCTTTTAAGCGTCGCCTTCTGGCGACTGTCGAGCATTTTCTTACCTGTCTTGTTCTTACTCATCGTCGCCCTCCAGCTGTGAAATGCAGATCTCCCTGTATACAGGGCAGTTGCGGTAAAGCTCCTCGTGAGTGCCCATGCCGGCCACCTTGCCGTCCTCAAGACACAGTATCCTGTCTGCGTTTCTGAGTGCCGCTGCCCTCTGAGTGACGATGATCGTTGTTCCCTGGTTCCTGTACTCGAGCGCGTCACGCAGCTTCGCCTCGGTAGCGTAATCGAGCGCCGATGTGGAGTCGTCGAGTATCAGTATCTCGGGCTTTCTGACTACAGCTCTGGCTATAGTCAGTCTCTGCCTCTGTCCTCCCGAGAGGTTTCTACCGTTGGGCTCTACCATAAAATCGAGCCCGCCCTTCTTCGCGTCCACGAACGACTTCGCCTGCGCGATCTCGAGGGCATTGTTTATCTCCTTGTCGGAGGCGAGGGCCTTGCCCCACTTTATATTATCCCTTACAGTGCCCTTGAAAAGCACTGCCTTCTGGGGAACGTAGCCAATCTTACCGCGAAGCTGTCCGAAGGAGTACTCCTTCACGTCTCTTCCGTCGACTAATACCTGTCCCTCGGTCGCGTCGTAGAATCTCGGTATGAGCTGCGCAAGCGTGGACTTACCGGAACCGGTACCGCCTATGATACCGATGGTCTCGCCGTGCATTATGGAGAAATTCAGGCCCTCCACCGCAGCCTCGGGTGAACCGTTGTAGGTAAAGCTTACGTTCTTGAACTCGATCTTCGGTGAACCGTTTACGGCGGGGATGGTGAACTGATGCTCCTCCTTTACTGTGGGCTCGAGCCCAAATATCTCATCGATCCTCGAGTACGAAGCAAGGGAGCGGTTGACGGTGATCACAAGATTTGCGAGCTTGATGAGCTCGACGAGTATCTGTGACATGTAGTTTACAAGCGCGACGACCTCACCCTGTGTGAGATGTCCCTCATCGACCTGGAAGCCGCCTACTATGATGATCGCGGCGACACCGAGATTAATAAGGACATAAGTCAGGGGGTTCATGAGGGCGGAAAGATTGCCCACCCTGGTCTGGAGCTTGTAAAGAAGTTTGGTGCTGTTCGCGTAATCCTTCGCCTCGTCGTCCTGTCGGCCGAATGCCCTGACCACTCTCGAACCGATCAGGTTCTCGCGGGTCTTCCCGAGAACGACGTCAAGCTGTCCCTGCACCTTCTTGTAGCCGGGCATGGAAAGCTGCATGAGCTTGAAAACTATGAGCGCGAGAACGCCTGTCACGAAGAAGAACAGAACGCCCGCGGTACCGTTTATCATGAAAGCAGCAATGACTGAGCCGAGAACTATAAACGGTGAGCGAAGCAGCAGTCTCAGAGAGAGATTCAGTCCGTTCTGTACCTGGTTGATATCGGTGGTCATCCTGTTTATAAGTGTGGGGGTACCGATTCTGTCGATCTCGGCGTACGAGAGGTCATTTATATGCTCGAAGAGCTCATCCCTCATCGTCGTAGCCACGCCCACGCTGGCCCTGGCCGCAAAAAACTGCGCAGTGACCGCGCTGGCGAGTCCGACCACACCGAGTATGATCATGACCACAGCCATAAGGATAATATAGCCGCTGCTCTTCGCCCATACACCCTTATCGATCATGGCAGCGACACACACAGGGATAAAAAGGTCAAAGAGTGCCTCGAGCATCTTGAATGCGGGGCCGAGAATACTCTCCTTCTTATACTCCTTCAGATAGCGGATCATTCGTTCCATCTAAGACCTCCTGCTGTGCTAAAAACACACCTTTCGCTAATATACCACAATAATCCATCTCAAACAACCCGAAATTCACAAAACTTTCATAGTTTTTTCAATAAGATTTTTTATATTTTTTGTATGGATAAATGCGGTCTTATGTGATAGAATAAGACCCGTTCCGGGGAAGAGCCGGAACCCAAAAGCATATACAAGGAGTCAGACTATGGGCGGATTTTTCGGAGTTGCATCAAAGGAAAACTGTGCTTTCGACCTGTTCTTCGGCACGGACTACCACTCGCATCTGGGCACCAGGCGCGCGGGCATGGCCACATACGGCAAGGAGACAGGCTTCACCAAGAGCATTCACAGCATTGAGAACTCACCCTTTCGGACCAAATTCGACAAGGAATTCAATGATTTCAAGGGCAATTACGGCATCGGCTGCATATCGGATTTCGAGGCGCAGCCCATACTTGTAAGATCGCACCACGGCACATTCGCCATCACCACGGTCTCCAAGATAAACAACGCACAAGAGCTTGTTTCGAGTATCCTTAAGAACAATGTACACTTCTTCGAGATGAGCAACGGTGAGATCAATCCGACCGAACTCGTAGCAGCCCTCATAAACTGCAAGGACAACCTTATCGAGGGCATGAAATATGCACTCGAGGTCGTAGACGGCTCACTGTCCATGCTGGTGCTTACCCCCAAGGGCATATATGCCGCAAGAGACAGGCTCGGCCGCACACCCGTCATCATGGGTAAAAAGGACGACGCCATCTGCGCCTGCTTCGAAAGCTTCTCTTACCTGAACTTAGGCTATCAGGACTTAAAGGAGCTCGGCCCCGGCGAGATCGTAGTATTCGACGAGAGCTCTGTCAAAACACTCGTTGCCCCCGGCAGGGACAAGAAGATCTGCACCTTCCTCTGGGTGTACTACGGCTACCCCTCCGCAGTCTACGAGGGCGTCAATGTCGAGGAGATGCGCTACCGCTGCGGCCAGAACATGGCTAAGCGCGACAATATAAAAGCCGATGTGGTTGCAGGAGTCCCCGATTCGGGTACGGCACACGCCATCGGCTATGCAAACGAGTCTGGCATCCCCTTCTCAAGACCCTTTATCAAATACACGCCCACATGGCCGAGATCCTTCATGCCCACGATACAGACCAAGAGGAACTTTATCGCTCACATGAAGCTGATACCTGTACACGAGCTGATCAGAGGCAAATCGCTTCTCCTCATAGACGACTCGATCGTGCGCGGCACCCAGCTTCGCGAGACCACCGAGTTCCTGTATGAGAGCGGCGCTCGCGAGGTCCACATCAGACCCGCCTGCCCTCCTCTTCTCTTCGGCTGCCGCTACCTGAATTTCTCCAGGAGCAATTCCGAGATGGAGCTCATCGCCAGAAATGTGATCAATGAGCTCGAGGGCGAGAATGTGAGCCGCGAGGTCCTCGAGGAGTACGCAGACCCGAACTCCGAGAAGTATGAGAGAATGGTCGAGGGCATAAGAAAGAAATTAAACTTCACCACTCTGCGCTTCAACCGCCTCGACGACATGCTTCAGGCAGTCGGCATCCCCGAGAACGAGCTGTGCACCTACTGCTGGAACGGGAAGGAATGATCGTTTTCTAATTCTTTGCTCATCAAATAATGAATATAAAAAACAGGGCTGCCCCACTGTGTTATCAGTGCGACAGCCCTAGGTTCATCGATTACTGCTTACTCTCCTGTCTCTTTATCTTTTCAATTCTGCTGCTGTGTATCTTTTTGTCAGAATCATAATTGATACCGACCTTAACTATATCTCCGCCATAGCCATTCAAGGCTGCCGCATACTTCTTCTCATCGATCTGTCCTATCGCCTGCGCCTCATCCTTGTCCCATTTAAGTTCGATGATGATCGCCGGATAAGCGGAATCACGTTTCGGAATGAACACAACATCCGCGAGGCCACGACCCGACGGAAGCTCCTCCACCTTTAAAAATCTGTCCACACATACGATGTAAGCGAACTTTATACAGTAGCGAAGCGCCTGCTCATTATTGTAATACTGCGGCGCGTAATTGGTCTCACGAACTCTCTCGATAGCCTTTGCCACCTCGTCTTCACGGCCTGCGAGGGTATCGTCAAGGAGTTTTTCCGAGACACGTACAAGTTGCAAAAGCTTTGTATGCTTTGGTTTCTCGAGGATATCCATGAATTCCAGTTTCACTTCCTCATTCGGTATTCTAACTCTCTGAGTCTTCTTATCATAGGTCAAATATCCCAAATGAATGAGAAGTGTTATGACATCGTCCTTTGAATAAAAGGTCTCCACGTCATTGTTGAAGCCTCTCGTATTTACCCTAAGATGCTCACCCGAAAGAAGCTTCAGTATATCCGCCTGCAATCCGTCTTCATCCATGTTTATGTAGGTGATGAGATTCTCGGCGGCAGACGTCTTTTTCCAGTGTGAAGAATAATCCCCCGTACTGATCGTTTCCATTACCGAATATGGATTATAGATCGAGCCTACGCTTTCGAATTCATATCCATCGTACCACTTTTTCATAAGATCGAAGTCCATGTGATACTCATCGCACAAGTCCATGACCTCTTTCTCGCTGAAGCCTGTATACTTCGTAAACGGGCCCGGATCAAGAATGGTAAACTCTTTAAAATCCGACACGGCAGACTCCGAGCCGTCCTTCTTTATCGGGAGGATTCCGGTCATATACGCCCCGGCAACTACCTTGGGTGTAAAATTACGGTTTTTAAACCATTCCCTGAGCAGATCAAGATATGACTGCTGTGTTCTGTCGTCTTCCTTTGCCTCCCTTATGACAGCATCCCATTCATCAATGATAAAAATGAATCTTCTTCCGGTAATATCAACACATTTTACGATGCAATCCGACACATCAGCTATTTTAGACAGCTCCGGATATGCCTCCACCAACTCTTTTCTGATACCGTCGCAGACAAATCCTACTATTCCGTTTAACGACCCATTCTGCCTCTTCAGCTTTGATATGGCACCCGCCATGTCAATGGATATCACGTTGTACCTGTTTATGTGGTCCTCGTATCTATCCGTACCGCTGATCTCTTTTCCCGAAAACAGGTCATGCGAATCACATGAGTGATCGTAATATGCGCAAAGCATATCCACAGCAAACGACTTTCCGAACCTTCTCGGACGGCTCACGCAGACAAGCTTATCCGGCGTACCGATTCTACGATTTAGGTCATCAATCATCCCTGTTTTATCAATATACCTACCGTTTACGATCTGCTCGAACCCATCTTTACCGGGATCATAATATTCCCCCATAAAAGCTCCTTCCAGTGTAGAAAACTCCTACCATCCCCTTCACCAAAAGCAAGGGGTCATACACATGCTCATGCTCTATCAGCTCGTGAAGCAGCTCTGCCGCCCCGCCCGTCACTATCAGGCTCACCGGCCCCAGCTTCTTTTCTATGCGCGCCGTCACGGCATCCACCATGGCCGCAGCGCCGTACAGGGCACCGCTTCTCATGCAGTCGGTCGTATTTTTACCGATAATGTCATCTGGAGCTGTCAACTCGATGGGCGGAAGCTGTGCCGCTCCGTTCACCAGTGCCTTAAAACCGGTCACCACTCCGGGTGCTATCATTCCGCCTAAAAAGCATCCGTCAGAGTCGATGACATTTACCGTGGTTGCGGTACCCATATCGACTGTAACTGCAGGCAGTGCGTAGCTTCTCGCGCTGAAGGCATCCATCAGCCTGTCCATACCTACCCTGTCGGGCTCATCCACCAGCACCTTCATATCCGGTATATCCGAAAGCTTCACGACCATGGGTTCAACACCTGTGAGCCGCCTGGCCGCCTCGCGAAGGACATCCGTGAGCACAGGCACCACGCTCGATATGACAGCACCGTCATAGTTCAGTCCCCCCAGCTCGGAGTCCTCCATGAACAGAAGGTACTCAGAAGCACTCCAGAACTTGTCGGAGGGCATCTTTATGCTTGAAACCGGTATGTCGGCCGCATCATCCCACGCGTAGGCGCCAACTGTGGTATTGCCTATGTCAATAGCGAGTATCATCCTCTCATCTCCTGTATAGCGTCGAGAAGTCTTCCGGCCGCATCCGCCTTGCTCATAAGGGGGAGCTCCGTCACTGCGTCGCGGCTTATCAATGTCAGCACATTCGTGTCCACCGCAAATCCCGCGCCCGCGACCTTTAAATTATTGGCGGCGATCAGATCCAGCTTCTTTTTCTCGAGCTTTTTCCTGGAATTTTCCAGCATGTCCTTCGTTTCCATGGAGAAGCCGCACACGAAGAGGCCGTCATGACGATGCTCCGCCACATAGCCCAGTATATCCTGTGTTCTCTCAAGCGCTATCGACATGTCCGAATCACTCTTTTTTATCTTATCCTCCGCCACCGAAGCCGGCCTGTAATCTGCTACAGCTGCGGACTTTATAAGAATATCTGTCTTCGGCAGAGCATCCCTCACCGCCTCAAACATATCTTGCGCGCTGGTGATATTCACCACCTTCACAAATGGAGGCGGCACGATACTAACCCGCCCGGATATAAGCGTCACATCCGCTCCTCTGAGCATAGCCTCGCGGGCAATGGCATAGCCCATCTTGCCGGTAGAGTGATTGGTTATGTATCTGACCGGATCTATCGCCTCCTGCGTGGGGCCGGCAGTGACCGTGACATTAACGCCCGCAAGATCCTTCTCTCTGGCAAGCTCCCTGTATACATACTCGCAGAGGGCTCCCGGCTCCGGCAGTCTGCCCGCACCCACGTCGCCGCAGGCGAGATACCCCGCATCGGGCTCTATCACGGTAAATCCGTAATTCTTAAGCTTCGCTATATTATCCTGAGTGATCGGATTTTCGAACATGGCGGTGTTCATGGCGGGGGCCACGAGCTTTTTGCACCTCGCTGCCAGCACCGTGGTCGTCAGGAAATCATCCGCTATGCCGTTTGCCATCTTCGCGATGACATTTGCCGTGGCCGGCGCTATGAGCATGATATCCGCTGCCTTGGCAAGCTCCACATGCGCCACATCGTATTTAAAGTTTCTGTCAAAGGAATCGACCACAACGCGGTTGTTCGTGAGCGTCTCGAAGGT
>DGVE01000104.1 GCA_002395865.1 Lachnospiraceae bacterium UBA4292
TGACATCCATATTGAGCCGACACCCGGACTCGAACCGGGTACCTACGCATTACGAATGCGTTGCTCTACCAGCTGAGCCACGGAAGCACTTCTGCATATAATAATCTCAAAATCTCAAAAAGTCAACAGGAAATTTAAAGTCCTTTGATAAAAGTTTTTACAGCCTCAGAATCCAAGGGCTTACGTATCTTTTTGCGGGTGATCTCCACCAGTCCGAGATTGCTTATACCGGCCAGTCCGGTCTTGACAGTATCCGTCTTAAGAAGAGCCGCAAGCTTTGACAGCAGCTCGTCGCGATCCTCCTGACCGGATAGGTTTATAAAATCGCAGATGATCATGCCGCTGATGTTCCTCAGACGAAGCTGTCTCGCGATTTCGGCCGCAGCCTCGATATTCACCTTAAGATAACTCTCCTCGCGCCCCTTGTCGCTGCTGTAGCGTCCGCTGTTTACGTCTATGACCGTCAGAGCCTCCGTGGGTTCGATGACCAGATACGCGCCGCTTTTTAAGTTCACTATGCGTGATATCGCCTCATCCGCCGCTTTTCTGATGCTGTAGGCGCTGATGAGCGAAAGGTTCGGGTCGGTATACAGCTCCGGAACCCGCGAATCGCCCTCCATAAGAAGCATATCCCTTATGCGATCAAGCAGTGACACATTGTCGGTTATTATCCTGCTGTCCTCACCCGCGGTATCCCTGATATCGGTGAGCCATGCAGGCTCGGCGCAGTATATGGGCTTGCCGGTTCTCTTAAAAAAAGGCGCTCGGCTTACGATATCAGTCATGGAATCCGTAAGCCTTCCGATCTCGGCCTTCAGCACGTTCGTATCGGCATTGTATGCATTCGTCCGCACGATGAGAGCGTAATCGTCGCTTTTGAAATTTATAAGCTCACGGACAGTGTTCTTCCACTCCCCGTCGCTTATCTTCTTCGAGAAGGCGAGCCCGGCCGCGCCGCTCTTTACCAGAGCGCAATATCTTCCGGACAATGATATCTTCGTAGTGAGTCCCCTCGGCTTTGTCTTCTGGGCCTCTTTTTCTACCATGACCAGAAGCTCGTCGTCACAGTTTATGATGCCCTTTCCGTTCTTCTTCGTGAATACGGTGTGAGGTCCCAGGTCCGAAAACGGAAGAAACGCATTTTTGATACCGTCGATGTCTACGAACGCCGCAGCTACCGATGGAACCACATCGCGCACACGTCCTATGTATATATTGCCGATGCACGAATCGTTCTCAACAGGATCAACGCGCAGCTCGGCGGCCTTGCTGCCATCCGTCAGGCAGTTTAAAACATAGCCGTTTTTTTCAGTTATCACCCTTATCATCTTCGCTAAATCCCTTATCGATCACTGTTCCCATATCGCCGAGGCTGATAAAGCCGTCCCCCGCGGCCGCGTAGAGCTCTTTTCTGTGTATGATCAGCTCGAACTCGGCAGGCTCATAGCCGACGAACTCAAAAAACTTCTCCATCACGGTCTCGGGTTTTAAATTGATCACGCTGCCGCATGAGAGTCTGAATGAGATGCTCCCCTCATCGGCCTCATTTTCATAGATAAGAGTCTTCATGTCCAGCTCTTCCTCACCGGCAGAGGTCTTTTTATCTATGAGTATGGTTTCCTGAGCCATGAATTCGTCCCAGCTCTTTTTGATATCAAAATATACCCTCTCCGGATATCTCGGCCTGACGATATAATCCGCCGCGGCTATCACAGCCATTCCTGTCTTAGCGTCATCCGGCAGCAGTCTGTAGTCATATACCGGAAGGTTGGGTACGGAGAACTCATTAAGCCTCCTTACCGCCTCATCGGTGGACAGTGTCGAGTGCGCCTCTATATCGAAATACTCCCCATCGCTGGTCACACCGATGCCCAGAGGCTGCGCAAAGCTCATGATCTGGTGAGGCGAGAAGCCCTTGCTGTAGCATATATCTATATCGGCTCTTCGCATGAGCTTCTGGAAATACCTCATCACATCAAGGTGTCCTATAAACTTCAGCTCGCCGTACTTGCCGAACTTAATTCGTATTTTCAAAGCAGACACCTCCTCCGAATACGAGCGCTCCGCAGCCCGCGCAGCCCATGCGGCAGTTGCCTGTTACTCTGCCCTCCTGCGCCCTCTGCCACTCAAGCCAGAGGAACTTCTTGTTCACGCCGCAGTCGATATAGTCCCACGGCAGTATCTCGTCAAAGCTCCTTACCCTCTCGTTGTAGTATTCGAAGGTGACGCCTGTCTCCTCGAAGGCGTCGAGCCAGTTCTGATAGACGAAGCTTTCAGTCCACGCGTCGTATATGCAGCCCTTTTTGTATGCATTGTATATGGCGGCTCCGACCCTCCTGTCGCCCCTGGCCAGAACGCCCTCTAAAACGGATGTGTCCGCGTCGTGCCAGCTGTAGCGAAGGCTCTTGGCATTCAACATTTTTGCAAAATTAGCCTTGCAAAGCTTTGCTTTCTCGATAAATTCCGTTCTCGAATTCATCCTGCACCACTGAAAAGGCGTAAAAGGCTTAGGAACAAAGAATGAGGAGCTCGCGGACACCTGCACCCTTCCGTTTCTCTTATCCTTCGGTATCTCGTAGTATTTCCTTGCGATAAGATCCGAGAGCACGGCAATGCCCTCCACGTCCTCTGTGGTCTCCGTCGGCTGTCCGAGCATAAAGTACAGCTTCACCTTGTTCCAGCCCGCGGCAAAAGCCTCCGAGGAGCCGTGGATTATATCCTCCTCCGTAAGCCCCTTGTTGATGACGTTTCTCATCCTCTGCGTGCCGGCCTCGGGCGCAAAGGTCACACTACCCTTCCGAACGTCCTGGACGCGGCTCATGACGTCGAGCGAGAACGCGTCGATACGCAGGGAGGGAAGGGATACATTTATACCTCTTCCGTGGATATTGTCGACGAGATAGTTTACGAGTTCCTGAAGATGTGAATAGTCGCTCGATGACAGCGAGCTAAGCGTTATCTCGTCCTGTCCGGTGTTTTTTAACATCTTCAGCGCCTTGTCCTTCAAAAACTCCAGACTTCTCTCCCTGACCGGGCGGTATATCATACCGGCCTGGCAAAATCTACAGCCTCTTATGCAGCCTCTCTGTATCTCGAGCACTACCCTGTCCTGTGTGGCGCGCGCATATGGAACAAGGGGCTTTTCGGGATAATAGGTGTCGTCGAGATCCATAACGATCTCTTTTCTGACAGTCGCGGGGATATCGTCATATACAGGTCTGAATTCCCTTATAGTACCAGCAAGCTCGGGATGCGGAGCGGGGAACTCACCGCCGCCTTCTGTGTCATAATAGCTGACCTCATACAGAGAGGGCACATATATGCCCGGCACCTTCGCGGCCTCATGCAGGAATATACTTCTCCAGCCATCCGGGTGTTCATTTTTTATCTTCAAATACAGATCGAGCAGCTGTCTGTATCTGGTCTCGCCCTCACCGATGTAGAACATGTCAAAGAAATCCGCTATCGGCTCGGGGTTGTATGTGCATGGACCTCCCCCTATGACTATCGGATCATCATCGGTCCTGTCCCTTGAAAACAGCGGGATATGCGAGAGCTCAAGGACCTGAAGCACGTTCGTGTAGCACATCTCATACTGGAGCGTGATGCCAAGAAAATCGAAATCCCTGACGGGCCTCTGCGTCTCCACTGCAAAAAGAGGGATATCTCTATCCCTCATTATCCTATCAAGATCGTTCCACGGCGAATACACTCTGTCGCAGTTCACTCTGTCGAAGCTGTTGAACATATCGTACAGTATCTGGATGCCCAGATGCGACATGCCTATCTCGTATACATCCGGAAAGCACATGCAGAAATTAACATCCGCATCATCAAAATCGCCGCAGGCACAGTTTATCTCGCCGCCAATGTATCTGGCAGGCTTCTCGACCTTTAAAAGTATCTCCTCCGGGAGTGCAAGCTTTCGCATATTATTCACTTTCGAATCCATCTGTTTCTATTTTGTTGAAAAAGCAGCTGTAGCTTCCTGTGTGGCATGCAGCGCCTACCTGCTCGATCTTCGCGAGTATCGTATCCAGATCGCAGTCCAGATAAAGCTCCTTCACATGCTGGAAATGTCCGCTCGTCAGCCCCTTCACCCAGAGCTCGTTCCTGCTCCTGCTGTAATATGTCATAAGACCAGTCCGAAGGGTCTCGTTATAGGCCTCCTCGTTCATATACGCAAGCATCAGCACCTGTCCGGTGATATGATCCTGGCAGATCACGGGCACAAGCCCCTGCGCATCCTTTTTCAGATCAGACCATTTATACTGCATACTATATCCTCTCAAAAACACTTATTGCGACGGAGAGATGTATACGGTTCTCATAAAGGGCCCGGCCTATGATGGCGCCCTTTATGTCATTTACATAAAGCTGCTCTAAGTCCTCCATGCACGAAATTCCGCCGCTTGCGATGACCTCAAGTCCGGTAAGAGACTGCATATTGCGCGTCTGGTCGATATTCGGACCGCTCATCATTCCGTCGCGGCTGATATCGGTGTAAATGATGGTCTTAACGCCCAGGTTACCCATCTTTATACCGAGATCGACTGCCTTTACATTGCTGACCTCGCCCCAGCCGGATACCGCAGTCATGCCGTTCTTAGCGTCTATACCCACGGCGATCCTCTCGCTTCCGAAGGTCTCGACCGCATTCTTTACGAAATCCGGGTCCGAAATAGCCTTCGTTCCGATAATGGCCCTCTCGACACCGATATCAAAGACCTCTTTCAGATCATCCATGGAGCGGATTCCGCCGCCTAACTGAATGGGTATGTTCACACGGCTGCAGATCTTTCTGATGACCTCGCGGTTGACTCCGTGTCCCTTCAAGGCTCCGTCCAGATCGACGATATGTATGAAAGAGGCTCCGGCCATCTCCCACCTCTGCGCCGGAACCATGGGATTCTCGAAGAACACTTCCTTTTTGTCGAAATCCCCCTGGCGCAGTCTTACGCAGTTCCCGTCCTTGATATCTATTGCCGGATATAAAACCATGATACATCCTCCAAGTTATATTATGTAATGGTTACTCGTTTTCAAATCTGACGCTTATCGCGTTTGCGTGAGCCGTCAGCTGCTCGCTCTTCGCAAAAGTAACTATATCGTCGCTCACAGCCCTAAGAGCATCCTTTGTGTAATATATGATGCTCGATTTCTTCAGGAAATCCTCAACGCAAAGAGCCGAGAAGAATTTCGCCGTTCCGTTCGTCGGGAGGACGTGGTTCGGGCCCGCGAAATAGTCTCCCAGAGGCTCTGACGAATACTCTCCGAGGAACATCGCTCCGGCATTCTTTATCTTTGCCATCATAGCGAATGGATCCGCCGCAGCTATCTCAAGGTGCTCCGGAGCGATCTCATTTACGGTGTCGATCGCATCGTCCATGGAGGAAGCGATCAGTATGTAGCCGAAGTTATCCAGTGACTTCTCAATGATCTCGCGTCTTGAGAGCACGCCCAGAAAACCGTCCACCTCGCGGCTTACAGCCTCTGCAAGAGTTCTCGATGTGGTCACGAGGATGGCGCTCGCGAGTTCATCGTGCTCCGCCTGGCTGAGCAAATCCGCAGCCACGTATCTGGGGTTGGCGTTCTCATCTGCGATCACGCACACCTCCGAGGGTCCTGCGACGGAATCGATGCTGACGAAGCCGTAAACCGCCTTCTTCGCGAGGGCAACATAGATATTGCCGGGGCCGACGATCTTGTCGACCTTAGGGATGGTCTCGGTGCCGTACGCAAGCGCGGCTATGGCCTGAGCTCCGCCCATCTTGAACATCTTCGTAACGCCTGCGATGGATGCAGCCGCAAGAGTCGCGGGATTCACCTTTCCCTCCCTGTTGCAGGGGGTAGCCATGTAGATATTCTTAACGCCCGCCACTCTGGCCGGCACCACATTCATGAGAAGCGTCGAGGGATAAGCCGCCTTACCGCCGGGCACGTAAACGCCTACGCTGTCTATGGCGGAAACCTTCTGTCCGAGCACACAGCCGTCCTCCCTGGTCATAAACCAGCTGTTGGGGAGCTGACGCTTGTGGAAGTCCTCTATATTGGCCGCTGCGCGCTTCATGGTCTCGATAAGCGCGGGGTCTACGGATGCCACTGCCTCATCGATCTCCTCCTGCGTGATGACTATGCTCTCGGGTGTAAGCTTCGCTCCGTCGAACTTCTCCGTGTACCCGAACAGAGCCTCATCGCCCTTCGTGCGGACATTGTCCAGTATCTCCATCACGCGGTCATTGTAAGCCTGATAGTTCTGAGGCGAGCGCTTTAAAAGCTCACTCATCAGGTTCTTTTTATTGTTTTCGTTTAATTCAACTATTCTCATATACTACTCCTGTAAATTACCTGTGATTACAACAATTCCTTCATTTCCCGGATGATGCGGGAGATCCTCTCATTCTCCATCTTCATGCTCACACGGTTCACCACCATGCGCGCAGACAGGGGACATATCTCCTCGAGCACGTCGAGCCCGTTCTCGCGAAGTGTGGAACCGGTCTCTACTATATCCACGATCACCTCGGAGAGGCCGACTATGGGTGCAAGCTCAATGGAGCCGTTCAGCTTTATAAGCTCAACGGTCTGGTGCTTCTTGTTGTTGAAATATGTCTTGGCGATGTTTGGATATTTCGTGGCTACCCTTATCTGCTCTCTGTTCTTAAGTAGCTGCTTGGCACTCTTCGGGCCGCACACACACATCCTGCACTTACCGAAGCCGAGATCGATCACCTCGTAGAGGGAGCGTCCCTCCTCCATGATCGTATCCTTGCCCACGATACCGATATCCGCAGCACCGTATTCCACATAAGTAGGCACGTCGTTCGCCTTTGCGAGGAAGAATCTCATCTTCTTCTCCTCGTTCGCAAATATCAGCTTGCGGGTGCCCGGATCGTTCATCTCCTCGCAGTCGATACCCATCTTCGCGAAGAGCTCCATGCTTTTCTTGGCCAGTCTGCCCTTCGCAAGGGCGACCGTTATATATCTTTCTTCAGTCATTTTATACCGTTATACTCTCTTTTTTACCGTTTTCGTCAATATAGATTATCCTGTCGATAAAGCTCCTGTGCGCAAGGGCAATATAATCGTCTATGGATCTCTCATGGAACTTCTTCATCATCTGCACACGCACACCCGTCGTCCGAAGCTGCGTGGCATACTCTACAGCATCCTTCTTGAACTCCCTCTCATAGAGCAGTATGGTGGCTCCGATATCGGTCTTCACCTCTATGCCCTGTCTTGAGAGAGCCATCATAAGAGTATCAAGATTCACTCCGAAGCCGACGCTCGCGCTGTCTTTACCGAACTGTGCGATAAGCTTGTCATATCGTCCTCCGGTCACGATCATATCGCCCGTACCGTAGGTGTATGCCTGAAAGATGATACCTGTGTAGTACTTGTAATGGCTCAGGATCCCGAGGTCGAACGTCACGTATCTCTCCATATCGTAGAACTCGAGTATATGCGTGAGCTTCTCGAGATAATCGAGACTTGAGAGAATGGTCTCATTGTCCGTGTAGTCCCTTATACACCCGATGGCATCGGCATTGCCGTATGTCTCGGAGAGCTTAAGTATGAGCTTCCTGGCGTTCTCGGGGGTGTTCCTATGCGTCAGAAACTCCTCTATACCGAAATAGTTCTTGCTCTCAAGAAGCCCTTTGAGCTCCGCGACCTCGTGATCCTCCAGATGCGCCTCCTGCGCCATGCCGGTAAAGAAGCCCGAATGGCCTATCTCTACCTGAAACTCCACCAGACCCGCCCTCTTAAGGCAGTCGATGATCATGGCAATGATCTCCGCATCCGCATCGCTGGTGGCATCACCTATGAGCTCGGCACCGATCTGCGTATTCTCCTTGAGACGCCCCTGGTGAGTCGTTGAATTCACGAAGGTATTGCCGCAGTAGCAAAGCCTTATCGGCATGTCCTCATCCGCGTAGTACTTGGACACCGCTCTGGCGATGGCCGGAGTGATATCGGGCCTGAGGACCAGGGTGTTATTATCCCTGTCGAAGAGCTTGAACATATCGGAGGATATAACACTTCCTCGATCCTTATTGAAAATGTCAAAAAACTCAATGGTCGGTGTCTCTATATCTCTGTATCCGTAGGAATGGATGACATCCCTTATACCGGCCTTCACCGCCTCCTTGGCAGCCAGCTCGGTGCTGTATCGATCCCTCATTCCCTCGGGAGTGTGGAGCAATGTGTTGTTCATTGTCTTACTTATTCCTTTTCGTTGTGTACTTTAGCGTGCTAATGTGATAGCAGACTAAATAATCGCAGATTATACCACAAGCATATCCGTCTGTCAACCTCACCTTTCCAGAAGATCCCTCTGCAGACATTCGAGGAAATGCAGTGAGCCCATCTCATTGTGCTCTATCTCATAGCAGCTGCCTTCTATCTCCTCAAATGTGACGCTCTTCCTTCCGCCGTTTTTAGCCCTGTTATAATATTCCCTGACGGCCTTCATCGGCATATAAAAATACCTTTGTTTATTGGTGTAAGCTATGATCAGAAAGGAGATACCCTCCTGTTTTTCAAAATCGCTCATGAACAGAAACTGGTGCTCATGGATATTGCTCACGGCAAAGCTCTCCTGCGCGCACTCCTTCGCGTCAAAGCAGACAGGTATCCCCTGCACAGCGCCTATGTAATCGACCGTCGACTTTTTATCGAAATAAGCGAGAGTGATGTGCTTCGTCGATTTATCGATATCTATGGGTGTAATGGGTGTGGGTATCTTCTGTATGAGCGCGAGCCCCTGCTCGCGGTATTTATCTATCGTCCTGTTGATGAGATCCTCTAAAACACTTCCTCTCAGACCTCTTGTGGACCAGGTTGCCATGATAATTCCCCTTTTATTACCTTCATCATACGTGTATCCGGATCTGCCGTAAAGCTTCTTCCCGCTATATTCCTAAGCTCCTTAAGCTCCTCAGGAAATGTGACCCTGTAGGCATGCAGAAGCTGCGAAGTTACGCCATACTGTGCCTTATACCTTGCATTTATCACTCTGTCGCCGTATTTTGTATCACCTATGACAGGATGGCCTATGGAAGCCATGTGCGCCCTTATCTGGTGGGTCCTTCCTGTGTAGAGCTTTACGAGCAGCAATGAACAATCCGACTCGGATGAGAGCACTTTGTACCCGGTCTTAGCGAAAAGTCCGTACCTGCATCTTTCATGCGAACAATCCTTTTCGGGAAGATTCGTGACCGTGACGGTATTCGTCTTTTCGTCCTTATCTATGTAGCCGGTGATCATGCCCTCGCCTTCCATCCTGCCGCTTACTATACACAGATACTCCTTTGAAAATGCCCTGTCTTTTATCGCCTCGGACAGAGCCTGAGCTCCCGGAAGGGAAAGCGCGCACATTATCAGCCCGGATGTATTTCTGTCGAGTCTGTTGCAGACCGTCGGATTGAACAGCCCGCTGTCAAAGCCTTTTTCGGACAGATACGATCTGACCATATCGACCACACTCACCGCCCCGGACTGATCCGGCTGCGACAGAATGCCTGCAGGTTTATTTACAAACAGCACATCCGCGTCCTCATAGATCACTTCAGGCTTAATAACGGTCTTTTTGGAAACCGATGACGCACTGTGAGTCCGGGATGCGGCTCCCTTAAACTTCTCGAAGGTCTCATCCGAAAGAAACAGCTTAACGATGTCCCCCTCGCATGTCTTCTCGGAGCCCGTGGACTTTTTGCCGTTTAATACTATATTCTTTTTGCGAAGCATCTTATAGACGAAGCCGTCCGGCGCCTGAGGAAGGAGCTTGAAAAGATACTTGTCAAGCCTCTGTCCGGCATCGTTTCTGCCGATAGTCAATTCTTTCATGTCACAATGTGGTTATACTGTCAGGAAATGCCACGTCGTCCTTCTTACTCAAAACTATATCTTCTTCTTTATATCCGTCAAATACCGAGCCGTCGAAACCGATATCAGCGGCACATACACTGAGGTTTTTGAAAGTAAAATCCTTCAGAATAAACTGCGAAGGATCGGAATTTACATTGAAATACGTGTCGCATGTAAAGGTACAGTCCTTAAGGGTGATGTTCCTGCACAGCGAGGGAGGAATTGCCTTTCCCTTCGCGTCGAAGAACTGCCTCCACGGATTGATGTTCAGGAAATTCGCCGCGTGACCGCTCACATTCTCCACAAGAACATTCTCATAACACTGTGGAGTATCGGGCCGCATCTTAAGCCAGAGCATGTTGTATCCGGTATCCACGGTGATGTTTCGGAGTATGATATTGTTGTCGTGTATTGATTCTGAGCCGAAGGTCAGACAGCCGTGGCAGAAGCCGAAATCACAGTCCTCTATGATCACTCTCTCGTTGGCTCCGTTCTCCGTCGCACTGTCCGCATCCGGGCCCTTGCCGCCCTTTAACGCCACGGCATCGTCATTTACAGCCATGTAACAGTTTTTCACATGCACCATGCGGCAGGCATCGATATCTATGGCATCGGTACTGGGCGCTCCCACAGGCTCATGCGGTGATGTAATGCGACAGTCGATATATCTGACACGCTCGCACTTGTACAGGTGATTCGTCCAGAAGGCGGAATCGCGCATGGTAACTCCGCAGACTGTGACATTCCTCGAGTTCGATATGAACACGAGTCTGGGCCTCTGCTCGTCCTTGTTGGTGCAGTCCTTATTCCAGGCCCTCCTGCACCAGAACTGCTTCCAGTAACGAAGGCCGTTTCCGTCGATCACGCCGCTTCCGGCTATCACGAAGCCGTCCATACCGTCCGCGTTTATGAGCGCGGGGAAATAGTCGCAGCTCTGCCCCTCGATGCGTGTAAATGTCACGGGGAAATCGCATATATCGTCGCTTCCCTTTAATACGGCACCCTCACTGAGATACAGATTAACTCCGTTCTTAAAATTCAGCGCACCGCTTATATATACTCCGGGATCGACCACGATCACTCCGCCGTCCTCACCTGCCACTCTGTCGATAAGTGACTGAATGCTCTTCGTCTGTACATGGTCAGACGGAAATATGCCGTATTCATTAAAATGATACTGCTTTCCGAGAGTTTCTATATCCGGAATATTTATGTCATAAAACCAGTCGTCTATCCTGCTTCCGTCCGGGAAGCTTGTTCTGTCATTGATCATATCGATATATTCAGCAGTACACCTTCCGCCTGCAAAAGCTTGTCATCCGCGTCCTTTCTGGAAATGATCTCCACATTCTTGAGACGCTTTATGAAATCCTTGAATGAAGTGAATATCTTTACATGTGTCTGGATGCCGTTGGCCGAGAGCATACCTTTTATGTACTCCTCGTACTTGTCTGTGTTGTCATAGGTATTACGGCTGACAGCTATCACACCGCTGTCCGTGACGCAGATATAGTCGAGAAGGACAGTCTTCATAGATGGAGAGGTTATGGCGCATTCAGTGATCATTATACCCTCACCGACTGCGTCCCGCACCTGCTCGTACTCGTCCGTTCCCGTCATCTTATACGGAAGCATGACCACAAAAAGCGTCACGAAATATGACGCGGGAAGAGCTGTAAGCACCGCACATACCTTGGCTATCTTCGCTGAGCCGTCCTCTTTGCCCCCCAGCACGAAAAAGAGCAGACCAATCACGACAAAAAGAGCCGTTCCGACCACGATGTACAGATACTTTTTTCTGCGCAGATATCCTCTTTTTCCTTTTCTTAAACTCATCATGGATCAGTTGCAATGCCTGAGGGCATCGATCTCCTCTTCTGTCAGATTTCGCGAACCGCCCGCACCCAGACTTTCGTCGAGCACGAGAGGTCCTATAGACAGGCGCTTCAGATACGTCAGATCACAGCCGACAGCCTTCATCATCCGCTTGACCTGATGGAACTTGCCCTCGTGTATCGTCAGAAGAGCGCTGTTTTCGCTCTGCACCTTAAGCCTGGCCGGAAGCGCGGTCAGTTCCTCATCGCACACGATACCTTCAGCCATCTTCTGCGCCGCATCGTCCGGTATCTTCACGTCCGTCTCTAAATAATATACCTTATCCACATGCCTCTTCGGTGAGAGCAGCCTGTGGATCATCTCGCCGTCATTTGTGATGAGCAGCAGTCCCTCCGTATCGATATCCAGTCTTCCGGCTATCGATAGATCGCTCCTCGCGCTGTCGATAAGCTCCATTACGGTCTTCTGCTTCCTGTCCTCTGTAGCGCTTATATATCCTGCGGGTTTATAGAGCATGATATACTCATACTCGGAGTATGCAACCCTCACACCGTCCAGCTTCAGTTCATCCGTCTTCGGATCGATCTTTACGGAAGGGTCGTTTATAACAACATTGTTTAACATTATGCGGCCTTTTTTGGCCATCTGTCTTATCTGGCTTCTGGAGCCCGCGCCGGTCTTTCCCAGAAGCTGATCTATCCTTATCCTGTCTACTGCCATCTCCAGCCCTGCAAATACTTATTCTTGAGTGTACCTCCGCCGAGCTTGCCCCAGCCGAGAGGATGACCGTCCACACATACGAGCTTAAGTCCGTCGCCGCACTCATCCGAATCTATGGTCTCACCCTTCAGATACTTTAGGACTCTGGGATCCTCCAGCTTCAGGTCTATACATCCGTCATATTCATCCCTCTTGAGGTTCATAGCAAGTGCCTGTGAGGGCTCAAAACGGTTCTTTTTTATCTCGCCGATGAAGAGTCCGGTCCTCATGATGCGAAGTCCGGACAGATCCGCAAGACCCTCAGGAATGTAATAGACCTTCCCCTCCTGCTTCAGCTCAAATCTGTGCGGATCGAAGGACCTGTCGATGCACTTAAGGAAATCGGTAAATTCGGTATTCTTACCAAGCTCTTTCGCGGCTTTAGAGGTACGATAGGCAGCGGCAGTTGTCTCTTCGCCTTCCCCTGACTTTTTAAGAAGGGCAAGAAAATGCCCCTCGCCCTCCATCCTGTGAGGGAATATGCGCACACACTTGGAATACTCGTCTCCGCAGTCGGTATACCCTTTACTGAAACCCTCGTAGCCATCTATATCGAGAAGCGAAAAATCCGGGTGATTATCAATAAACCACGCGATATTCTCCTCGTTCTCCATCTTAGCGAAGGTGCAGGTGCTGTACATCAAAAGTCCGCCGGGCTTAAGCATGGAGGCGGCATAGCCGAGTATCTGCCTCTGAAGAGCGCAGAATCTCTCGTTGCTGCCCTCATCCCACGCCTTCATAACTGCGGTGTCCTTCCGAAACATCCCCTCACCGGAGCAGGGAGCATCTATAAGCACCTTGTCAAAGAAGCCTCTAAGCCTGCCCGCAAGCTTTTCGGGGCTGTCACTGGTGATCACCGCATTGCCGATGCCGAAAAGCTCGATGTTTTTAAGAAGTGCCTGCGCGCGTGAATTGCTGATGTCGTTTGTGAATAAAAGCCCCGTGCCGCCCAGCTTTGCTCCGAGCTCGGTGCTCTTGCCTCCCGGAGCAGCACATATATCCAGTACCTTGTCCCCGGGCTTTATATCGAGCCTGTTCGCGGGGGTCATGGCTGAGGGCTCCTGTAGATAATAGAGGCCTGCGTAATAGTAGGGATGCTTGGCAGGGCGCACATCGCCCTTGTAGAAATATCCGTTATCTATCCACGGTATACGACGCAGATCATATTCTTCCAGCCCCTTAGGAACGGTATCTGTCTTAAGCCTGTTCAGGCGAAGGCCGTAGAGCCTTTCGTCATTAAAACACGCCAGATATCTCTCATATTCTTCAGGTCCCAGAAGAGACCTCATATTCTCTGAAAACTTAACAGGAAGCTCCATATCACCCTACAACTATAGCCGAAGACCGTCAGATCTTCGGCTGATGAAACATTTTGATTATAACGCGGAAACTATTCTGCCTCCGGTTCGCTGACAAGCTCAGCCCTGTTGGCCTTTACCTGCTTCAGGCTGGACTCACAGGAATCCACGAAGCCCTGGAACTGTCTGGAAGTGTTTGCAAGTGTGGTCTCGATAGCGCCCTCGAGGTTTGCGAGAAGATCATCTGTGTACTGAATAGCGCTGGTAGTGATCTCGTCTGCGTCGCGGTTTGCGTCCGCAACGATCTGCTCAGCCTTCATTCTGGCTTCCTTCACGATATTGTCTGCGATCTCCTGTGCGCGTGTAACGATATCATGCTCGTTGATCATGCGCTCGATCTTTTTCTTGGTGTCCTCGATCATCTCATCTGAACGCTCCTGAGCCTCCTCGACGATGCGGTCGCGGTTGCTGATGATCTTCTGTGCCTTCTTGACTTCATCGGGGCACTTAGTCCTCAGCTCATCCAAGTATTCCTCTATCTGCTCTCTATCAACATCGATCTTGGTCGATGAAAATGCCTTCGGCTTACAGCTGGAGATATAATCCTCCATTTGCTCAATGATGCTCTCTAACTTGCTCATACTTCCTCCTTGACTGAACTCGAAGCTTAAAGCTTCACCATTTTTTTGTGAACGATCTCCGCGATGCCCTCAGGCACAAACTCATCCACATCACCCTTGTAGTAGGATACCTCCTTGACTATGGA
>DGVE01000180.1 GCA_002395865.1 Lachnospiraceae bacterium UBA4292
TATATCGGCGGCAACGACTCCATGGATACGGTGGTGAAGCTTTCCGCATACTTTAAGGAGAAGGGCAAACCATACCGTGTGATGGGCGTGCCGAAGACGATAGACAACGACCTTCCGATCACCGACCACACACCCGGCTTCGGTTCTGCAGCGAAATATGTCTGCACCACTGTTCAGGAGATCATAAGGGACAGCTCGGTATACAGTATCGACAGTGTTACCGTCATAGAGATCATGGGAAGGCACGCGGGATGGCTCACGGCCAGCACCTGCATCCTCCACACCATAGGTCAGGAGGCACCCCATCTCATCTATCTCCCCGAGGCGGGAGTCACAGTGGAGCAGATACTCGAGGACGTAAAGCGCGAGAGGGCAAAGCATCAGGCAGTCATCATAGCGGTTTCGGAGGGCATAGATGTCAGCGATCTCGCGGAGAGCGCGGGAGTGTCCACCGCAGGCGTGGACGCGTTCGGACACAAGTTCCAGAACGGCGTGGGTAAGGTGCTTGAGAGGATAATCGCCCAGGAGTTCGGCTGCAAGGTGCGCTCCATCGAGCTAAACGTCATGCAGCGCTGCTCGAGCCATATCTGCTCGAAGACGGATATCGACGAGGCCGAGGAGATAGGTGCGGCAGGACTTGAGGCCGCTCTCGCGGGCAATACCGGCAAGATGATGTATTTCAAGCGCATTTCAAATCAGCCGTATCTCATGAGGATAGAGATGGTCGATGCGACCGAGTGCGCAAATATAGAGAAGAAGTTTCCTCACGAGTGGATAAACAGCGCGAAGAACAATGTGACCGATGAGGCTGTGGCTTATTTCATGCCTCTCATCCAGGGCGATATCAAGCTCATCACAAGAAACGGACTGCCGCTGCATTTCAACAGATCCACATTCGGAGTATTCAACTCACTGTAGGAGGAATCATGGATAAGTTTATAACCATAGGCGAGATAATGCTCCGCCTTACGCCCCCCAACTACGCGAAGATACGCATGAGCACGGATTTCGAGGCCAGCTACGGCGGAAGCGAGGCAAATATCGCTCTGGCGCTGGCCAATCTCGGCGTGGACAGCACGTTTTTTACCGTAGTTCCGAACAATTCTCTGGGAAAGAGCGCCGTAAGGATGCTCAGAGGCAACGATGTGCACTGTTCTCCGGTCATCTACTCCACACCGGAGGAGACGCCCACGCACAGGCTCGGCACATATTATCTGGAGACCGGCTTCGGTATAAGGGCAAGCAAGGTCATCTACGACAGAAAGCACAGTGCCATAACCGAGTACGATTTTTCGAAGGTCGATCTTAAGAAGCTGCTCTCGGGGTACACATGGCTGCATATGAGCGGTATCACACCGGCTCTGTGTCCAAGCTGCGCGGATCTGACCCTGGAGGCTTTAAAGACCGCGAAGGAGCTCGGACTCACTGTAAGCTTTGACGGGAACTTCCGCTCGAAGCTCTGGAGCTGGGAGGAGGCAAGGGATTTCTGCACGAAGTGCCTTCCGTATGTTGATGTGCTTCTGGGCATAGAGCCTTATCACCTCTGGGCAGATCCTGCGGATCACGCGAAGGGTGATGTAAAGGACGGAGTGCCCATGCAGCCCAGCTATGAGCAGCAGGACGAGATCAATAACGCATTCGTGAGCGCGTACCCGAACATCAAATGTATTGCCAGACATGTCAGATATGCGCACAGCGGAAGCGAGAACAGTCTGAAGGCTTTTCTGTGGTACGAGAACCATACATTTGAGAGCAAGCTGTTCACATTTACGATACTGGACAGGGTCGGCGGAGGAGACGCCTTCGCGAGCGGCCTCATCTACGCGATGATGCACGGCTTCAAGCCCATGGACATGGTGAATTTTGCGGTTGCTTCAAGCGCCATAAAGCATACCATAAGGGGTGACGCGAATTTAACCGACGACGTGAGCGCGATCAAAAACCTTATGAATATGAATTACGATATAAAGAGATAGAATAAGACGGAAAGACAGGAATTGGGATGGATAACAGCAGGATACGCAAGCGCAATTATCTTGTAAAGCAGATACTTCTGGTCATATTCGACCTTATTTTTTCAAATCTTGCCTACGCGATAGCGCTCTGGGTGAGATTCGATTTTTCGATGGAGAAGATCAGCGGTGCATACCTCGGGTCATGGCTCAGGATAACACCGATCTATTTTGTTGTAGTATTTGTGGTGTTCTACCTGTGCAGGCTGTATCACAGCATATGGGCGGCAGCCGGTGTCAATGAGGTCGCGAAGATCGTATTTGCATCCACGGTATGCGCGGTATGCTATGTGATCATAGCCGCGGTGATGGGACTGAGTATTCCCAGATCTGTATTCTTCATAGGCTACATTCTTCAGACAGGGTTCGTCGGATTTGTCAGGTTCATACCCAGGATACTTAGGATGCTTCAGTCGAGAAGGATCACAAGAGCCGAAAGGGACAGGTCACAAAATGTCATGATCATAGGCGCCGGAAGTGCCGGACAGCTCATCATCAGAGAGTACAAGAACTCCAATGAGCTCGATGAGAGAGTGGCCTGCGTGATAGACGACGATCCGGTGAAGGCAGGAAGATTCGTCGAGGGCGTTCCGATAGTCGGCGACCGCACAGCCATCATGGAGGCGGTCGTAAAATATGACATAAAGAAGATAGTCGTTGCCATACCCACAGCCACCAAGGAGCAGAGGAAGGATATCCTTGCGATCTGCCAGAACACGGGCTGCGAGCTGAGGATACTCCCCGGACTCTACCAGTTCGTGACGGGTGAGATAAAGCTCGAGGCTCTGAGAAAGGTAGAGATCGCAGACCTCTTAGGCCGCGATGTGATAAAGGTCGATATCGACAGCATCATGGGCTATGTGAAGAACAGAGTCGTAATGGTAACGGGCGGAGGCGGAAGCATAGGAAGCGAGCTCTGCCGTCAGATAGCGTCACACCAGCCGAAGCAGCTCATAATATTCGATATCTACGAGAACAATGCGTACGATATACAGCAGGAGCTCAGGAGAAAATACCCCGGTATGAATCTGGTGACTCTCATAGGCTCAGTGCGCGACGCGGTAAGACTGAATGAGATATTTAACGATTATCATCCGGAGATAGTTTACCACGCGGCGGCTCACAAGCATGTTCCCCTCATGGAGGACAGCCCGAACGAGGCTATCAAGAACAATGTTCAGGGTACGCTGAATACGGCTAAGGCTGCCATAGCTGCAGGAACGAAGAGATTCGTGCTCATCAGTACAGATAAGGCAGTCAACCCGACGAATATCATGGGCGCAAGCAAGAGAATGTGCGAGATGGTGATCCAGTCGTTAAACGGCACCAGCCCCACAGAGTTCGTGGCAGTCCGCTTCGGTAACGTGCTCGGCAGCAACGGAAGTGTCATCCCTCTTTTCAAGAAGCAGATAGCAGAAGGCGGTCCTGTCACGGTCACACACCCCGATATCATCAGATATTTCATGACGATAGAGGAAGCGGTAAGCCTGGTGCTTCAGGCAGGCGCCTACGCAAAGGGCGGCGAGATATTCGTGCTCGACATGGGTTCACCCGTGAAGATCGACGACCTCGCAAGGAACCTGATCAGGCTCTCGGGATATACCCCCGATGTGAATATGAAGATCGTCTATTCAGGCCTTCGCCCCGGAGAGAAGCTGTATGAGGAGCTTCTCATGAGCGAGGAGGGCATGAAGGAGACGAAGAACAGCAGGATATTCATCGGCAAGCCCATCGATTTCGACGAGAAGGCGTTTCTTGCGAGCCTCCCCGAGCTTTTCGAGGCCGCGCACAAAAACACGCCCGACATATTCGACAGGGTGGCTTCCATCGTGACCACGTATCACAGGAAGGCCTGAATTACAATCTGGAGCAACTGATATAAATGGGTGTTAATATCTGGATCATCGCTGCGCCGCTTGTATGCGCGCTCGCGGTGTTTTTGATACAAATAAAGAGAGGGACATGCCTGAGGGCCGACAGGCTCTTTAGAGGCGTGGAAAACGACAGAAAATACCTGTGCCTTCGCACGGGCTTTTTCGCGTGTGCTCTCGTTGTTTATCTGAGCGCCCTTGAACTCGCCGCCTCCTTCTACAGTGGAACCGGACACAGGATACCGGCCGCGGCTGCGTTTACCGTGAGTATTCTCTGCGGGGCAGCTCTCGCCGTCAGGTTCAATATGCGGGAGGGGGGGACAAGACGCCTCCTTACAGGGCTTGGCCGCGCTGCGCTCGTCATCATCCTGCTCGAGACAGTGGTATTCAACGCAAAGAGCGCCGGCAGCGATATGAGCGAGCTTGCGGATCTTTCAAAGGCCGTGTTTGACACCGAGACAGCTCACTTTAATAATGAAGGTCAGATAGTCATAGATAAAAACTCCGAGGTGGAGCTCTTTGACGTGCCGGAGGGTACAGGCGCAGTAGTTGTGAACCTTATCCGTGAGGACGGAAAGGGTAATTTCCACGTTGTCCTCAAGATGAAGGACAACAATTTTTCGGAGAAATACATAGATGTGGGTGATACCTACTGGGGAGGTTGCCATCCGGCGGGCTTCACCATAGAACCCTACGGCGAGGTGAAGAGCCTCTGTCTCAAGTTATACGAGCTGAGAAGCGAGCCGGTGATCATCTCATCGGTGGAATACAGGGGAGCGCTAGCGTACTCATTTTCAGGACTTCGCTTCTTCGGGCTCCTTCTGATAACCGGTCTGGTCATATTTATAAAGGCCTTCGGCATAGCGAATAAGACATATGATGCGGGAAGGCTCTCACACAGGGCGGCGCTTCTTATAGTGTGCACTATCTGCGTCATGAGTGTGTTGCCGCACTTAAAGCAGGAGTACAATTTTATCGATTATCCTCTGGAGGGGGGAGGCTGGGGCAAAAACCCGTATGTGCAGACATACGACGCCTTTATGAACGGAAGGACGTGGCTGGACCTTCCGGTTGATGAAAACCTTGAGAAGCTCGATAACCCCTACGATCCCTCCGCAAGAAACGAGGCGGGAGTTTCGTCGAGGTTCGACAGGGCATATTACAACGGCAAATACTATTCGTATTTCGGTGTGGCGCCCGTGATACTCATCATGTATCCCTGCGGCGCTCTGTTTTCAAAGCTTCCTGACAACGATCTTATGGTATTCGTTTTCTGTTTTCAGGCGGTGATCTTTCTCTGTCTGGCGCTTTGTGAGATCATAAAGACCTATGTGAAGAAGCCGAACCTGCTGCTGTATCTTCTGATGTATCCGTGCGCGACCTTTATGTGCGGAGTCTATTTCTGCCTGCAGTACGCGGACCAGTATAATGTTGCAGTTTCGTGCGGAATGTGCTATCTTTATATGACCCTGTTCTTCGGTTTTAAGGCGGTCAACTCGAAGGAGGGCTGGAAGCAGAACATATGCCTCCTGTTTTCGGGTATAGGGCTTGCGTTCTCGATATGCGCGCGTCCCACGGTCGCGCTGTGCGCGCTCATACTGGCTCCGGCCTTTCTGGGCTTTATATTCGACAAGAGCAAGAGACCGATAAGAAAGATACTCCAGGCGGGGTATTTCCTTGTACCTGTGTTCTTCGGCATCGCTCTGGTACTCATATACAACCATGCGCGTTTCGGCTCATTCTTCGATTTCGGCGCGGCTCATCAGATGACGGTGAGCGATATCCATGCAAATCATCTGAGACTGTCGGGAATACCGGGTGCGATATGGCACTATTTCCTGCAGATGCCTGTGCAGCGCGCAGCGTTTCCCTTCGTCATGATGGGGCAGTATTCCATGGCGAATTACACGATGTATGTGTACAACGACAAGAACGTGGGACTTCTGTGGCTGCCTGTGATCACGGCATCGTTCGTACTTCTGAAGAAGAGCTTAAGCCGCAGAACATGCGGGAAGAACGGCAGCAGTATCATACTTCAGAGAGCCTTTTTTATACAGGCTGTAGTGATGGGTCTTCTGATCGCCTGGATGGATTTCTGTGTGGCAGGCGTAAACTGCAGATATCTCTTTGATATCATTCCGCTGTTTATAGTGATAAGCACGTGCACGGTCTTAAGGACCACTGCAAGGTCTGCCAGAACAGGTTACAAGGTAGTCACGGGTACCGTGATAGCCACGATGCTTCTTATATTCGCTCTCAGTATCGTCAATATGCAGCCCTTCTACTATGAACTGCTTGAGGATCTTTTGGTTTTCTGGAGATAGAATTATCCGGAGGTGTGTGAATGAAGGATGACAGAACTCTTATAAAGGAACTGATAAAAAAAATAGACAGCCTCGATTATGTCAGCACGGACAGTATCCCCGACATCGAGCTGTATATGGATCAGGTCACACGCTTCATGGAGGAGCACCTCGAGCATTGCAAGAGGTATGAGGATGACAAGATACTCACGAAGACCATGATCAATAACTATTCGAAGAATGATCTTCTCCCTCCCTCGAACAAGAAGAAGTATTCGCGCGACCACGTTATCATGCTCACGCTTATATACTATTACAAGTATATGCTTTCGATCGGGGATATAAAGACGGCGCTAAGTCCCTTAAGCGAAAAGTATTTCGAGAAGAAGAGCGGGACTACGCTTAAGGAAATATATGACAGGGTGTGCAAGCTCTGCCTGGACAGGGAGCATGACTATGTGAAGGATATTCTCGGAAAGTTCAATGCGGCCACAGAGGAGTTCTCAAAGGACAGCTCCGGGGACGAGGAGGAGGACGCGTATCTGCGCCGCTTCGGCTTCCTTTGTATGCTGGGCTTTGATGTCTACATAAAGAAGGTCATAATGGAGGCCATAATAGACGAGATGAGGGCCGACGAAGAGGCGCGCGAAGCGCGCCTGAACGGGAAGAAGGATAAGAAATAGGTCAGGACTTCTCCTCAAGCCTTTTAAAGGTGAGGTCGTAGCCGTCATTGCCGAAGTTTAAGCTTCTGTTGACTCTGCTGATGGTGGCGGTAGATGCCCCTGTGGCCTCGGAGATCTCGAGATAGGTCTTTTTCTCGCGAAGCATTCTGGCTACCGCGTATCTCTGCGCGATGGCGAGGAGTTCATTGACGGTGCATATGTCCTCGAAGAAGGCATAGCCCTCGTCGGTGGTTTTAAGAGTAAGTACTGCGTTTAGGAAGTCGTCGACTTCGGGTACATGTATCTTGCTGTTCATTTTGTCCCCCCTGAACTAATGATAGTGTAAATCGCTTTCATACTTTAAAATTTTACTTTACTGAATTATAACACGCTAAAGCGTGAAAGTCTACAGCTTTTTGCAAAAGGTGGTTTTATCATGTCTATTTACGACAGTCTGAATACGGAACAGTACAGAGCGGTCACGACGACGGAGGGGCCGCTCCTTATATTGGCGGGCGCCGGAAGCGGCAAGACCCGCGTGGTGACGCACAGGATATGCTATCTCATAGACGAGAAGGGTGTGAGCCCCGCAAATATCCTCGCCATCACATTCACAAACAAGGCTGCGCAGGAGATGCGCGAGAGGGTCGACCGGCTGATAGGCGCGGCCGGCGCGGCGGTGTGGGTATCGACCTTCCACAGCATGTGCGTTAGGATACTTCGCAGGTTCATCGAAAGACTGGGCTACGAGAGCGATTTCTCCATTTACGATCCGGACGACTGCAAGACGGTGGTGAAGACCGTGATGAAGAGACTCCAGATCGACACGAAGTTTCTGGCGGAAAAGACGGCTTACCGCGCCATAAGCGACTGCAAGAACCGCTTCATAAGCGAAGCGCAGTATGAAAATATGGCCTCAGATTATACGGAGCAGCAGATAGCGAAGGTCTACAGAGAGTACCAGAGGGAGCTGAAGAAGAACAACGCGCTTGATTTCGACGATCTTCTGTACAAAACCGTGGAGCTTTTCATAGAATGTCCCGATGTGCTTGCGGTATATCAGGACAGGTTCCGCTACATACATGTGGACGAGTACCAGGACACCAATCCGGTGCAGTTCAAGCTCGTGAAGCTTATGGCCGGTGAGAGGAAGAACCTCTGCGTGGTGGGTGATGACGACCA
>DGVE01000088.1 GCA_002395865.1 Lachnospiraceae bacterium UBA4292
GCAGTGAAAAGCCGGTACCTCCCGTGGTAAATATCACATCGGGCCTTACAATGTCCGCAAGCCTCACCAGTGCAGTGTACACCTCCTCCTCATCGTCGGAACAGATCACTCTCTCCTTCACCTCGTAGCCGGCCTTTAAGAGAATTTCCTCCACGGCCGGACCGCTCCTGTCCTCGTAGGCTCCGACGGATGCACGGTCGCTCGCCGTGAGCACGCAGGCGGAAAAAGGTCTTTTTTCGACTATGCATATCTCATCGCCGCTCTTTACCATTCCACCCTCAAGCACCCGCGCAAATATGCCCTCTCTCGGCATGATGCAATCCCCCGCAATCCTTCTGATCTCGCAGTCGCTGTGGCACTGCTTCCCTATCTGCGTTATCTCAAGAAGCGCCTCACCCGCGCGAAGCCTGGTCCCGACGGGACACAGCGTATAATCTATTCCGTAGGTGAGTATATTTTCACCGAATACACCGCTCACGATCAGATCTGCCCTGTCCTTCATGAGCTCCCTGAAGCGGTCCACGCTCTCGGCAGGAAGCAGGGACACCTGTCTGCCACTGCCCGCGTGGGCGTCATTCTTTAAGCCGTATTCCTTTATCAGCAGGCACTCACCTATGTCCTTTTTTACCGTGCCCTTTCTCTCGCTTATGCAGACTGCCGCTACTCTTCCCATATCAACCGCCTATCTCGTACATATCCCTGTTGTCGTTATTGCCTGTGCTTCCGAAGCTGTGGGCTTTCGGCTTCTTATATACCGCCGATCTTATGATCCGCTTTATGCCCTCATCATCCACTCCATCACGAAGAGGCCCCTTAAGATCCACCCCGTCCGGATACTGAAGGCAGAGCTTTAAATACCCCGCGGCCGTAAGCCTTATCCGGCTGCAGCAAGCGCAGAACTTATGCGACATGGGGCTTATAAAGCCCACCACCGAGCCCGTCGGCCCTATCCTATAGTACACAGCCGGAGCCCCCGGATATTCGGGCGCCTCTGGTTTCAGCTCTCCTAACTCTTCCGATAATCCGCCTATGATATCGTCCGTAGCTATACCGGTAAACTCTGCTCCGGGTCCCAACGGCATCAGCTCGATAAACCGCACCGGTATATTTCTTTCGGCGCCGTAGCGCGCTATCCGGGTGAGCTCTTTGTCATTTACATCCTTCACAGGTACGCAGTTAAGTTTAACCTTCATGCCGCAGGCCAAAGCCGCATCTATACCCTCAAGTACAGAGTGCAGCGCATCCACACCTGTAAGGCGCGTGAAGGCTGCGGGATCCAGCGTATCCAGACTGACATTTACGCTCTTAAGACCCGCCGCATAAAGCTCCTTCACCATATCGCCCAGCAGGCAGCCGTTTGTCGTCATGGAGAGCTCCTCTATGCCTCTTACCGAGGCTAAAGAGCTGATGAGCGATGTTATATTTTTTCTTACGAGGGGCTCGCCGCCTGTCAGTCGGACCTTTTTGACGCCCAGGCCCGCCATGATGCGCACAACCCTCTCTATCTCCTCAAACCGGAGTATATCAGCGTGGGCGACTGACTTCACGCCGCACTTTGGCATACAGTATCTGCAGCGCAGATTGCATTTATCGGTCAGCGAGATGCGCAGATAATCTATGTTTCTGCCGTATGAATCTTTCATGTTCTGTATTTTCTTTCAGTCAGATAGTTGATGGCCAGCAGCATCGCAAATGACATAACGAGTATTACCCCCGTCCACAGATACGCCTGCTGCCTGTCTCCGCTTTGCATGGCGGTGTAGACCGCCACTGACATGGTTCGTGTCTTACCCGGGAGATTGCCCGCGATCATTATCGTGGCCCCGAATTCACCGAGAGCCCTGGCAAATGACAGAGTGAGCCCAGAGACCACGCCGGGCCACGAGAGAGGTATCCAGACCTTCATAATGGTCCGCAGTCTGCCGCAGCCGAAGAGTCTCGCCACATCTATCAACTCCCTGTCCACCTGCTCGAACGCGCCGCGCATAGTGCGGTACATTATCGGGAAGGATACGACTGTGGCCGCGATCACCGCCCCCTGCCATGTAAATACTATCTCTATCCCTATCCGAGTAAGAAAGCTTCCGAATGCAGTATTCTTTCCGAACAGGATGAGCAGAAAGAAGCCCACCACCGTAGGCGGAAGAACGAGGGGAAGCGAAAAAACGGTATCCACCAGAAATTTCAGCCTCTTCATGGATACCACGGCCCTTGCTGCGATGACCCCCAGGAAAAAGGTGATCACGGTCGATACCACAGCTATCTTGACCGATATATATAATGGTGACCAGTCCATAGCTCAATTTATGTTGAATCTGTCGGAAGCAGATGTAAAGCCGTACTTCGCGAATATCTTAAAAGCCTCTTCGCTCGCGAGATAATCCATGAAGCTCTTCGCCGCCTCGGGGTTCTTGGCGTCCTTTACCACGCCTGCGGGATAGATGACCTGCCTGCAGCTGCCCGCGGGAGCTTCAGCGACGATCTTCACCTTATCGGTCGTGTAGGCATCCGTAGCGTACACCACGCCGCAGTCCACATTCCCGGTCTCGACCCACGAGAGGACCGTCCTCACGTCGGTTCCGAAATTTGCCTTTTTGTTTATTGCATCAAGTATGCCGAGACTGGTGAATACCTCGGCTGCGTACTGTCCTGCGGGAACGCTCTCGGGGTCGCCGAGCCCTATCATCTTCACCTTGTCGGTATTTACATCTTCAAATGACGTGATACCCGCTGTAGAATCCGAAGGGACTATCAGCACGATCTTGTTCTCAAGAAGCGATCTCACGGTCGACTCATCCATCTTGCCCGCGTCATATAAAGCCTTCATCTGCTTCGTTGAGGCCGAGAAGAATATGTCCGCAGGAGCTCCCTCCTCTATCTGTGTCTGAAGAGCTCCCGAGCTTCCGAAGGAGAAGGTGAGCTTTACATCGTGTGTCTTTTTGTACTCTGTCTCGAGCTCAGCGCACACATCCTTAAGAGACGCTGCGGCGAGTATTATGATTTCGCCCTCATCCTTATTCCCCTGCGCCTGAGTGCTATCGCTTTCTGTGCCGTTTCCGAGCGCAGTGGCAGCTTCTTCTTTCTTTGTTTCCTTACTGTCGCTTCCCGACGCGCACGCGCACAAAAGCAGCGCCATGACAGCCATCATGGATAAAATCAATTTTTTGATTGATCTCATTGTATATTTTCTCCTTAATATCAACCTTTAACATATTGTCCAGTCTTTCCGCCGTCCTTTTCGAGAAGGCATATGTCCGTTATGGTCATATCCTTCGAAACAGCCTTGCACATATCATATATGGTCAGCAGCGCCACGCTCACCCCTGTGAGCGCCTCCATCTCTGCTCCTGTCTTACCCGTCAGCTTCACCGTGCACTCGCAGTATACAGAACTGCTCTCCTCATCCGGCACAAGCTCTATCTCCGCCTTGGTGATGAGAAGTGTGTGGCAGAGGGGAATGAGCTCCGAAGTCCTCTTCACAGCCATTATCCCGGCCACACGCGCCGTCCCCAGCACACTGCCCTTCTTATTCGTGCCCGAGAGCACTTCAGAGAGTGCCTCGCGGCTCATATATATCCTGCCGCCTGCTCTTGCGATCCTCTCCGTGACCTCCTTATCGGTCACATCCACCATCACGGCGTCGCCGTTTTCATCGATATGTGTAAGCATATTTACCTACTTTCCAAATCCGCAGTGCGGAAATGTGCACTCGGAACATGACAGGCAAAACCCGCCCTCACCGAGTGAGTTTATGTCCTCCGCCTCCGGTTCCTCCCCCGCTATGACGCGCGGAAGAATAAGGTCAAAAATCGTGCGCCTCGCGTACATGACACAGCCCGGAAGCCCTATCACGGGTATCGTCCGCCCGCCTGCATCCAGATAAGATAGCAGGAACATCGCTCCCGGAAGCACGGGCGCTCCGTAGCTGACGATACGCGCGCCGGTATCCTTTATCGCTCCAGGCGTGCAGTCGTCCGGATCGACGCTCATACCTCCGCTCACAAGCACCAGATCGACGCCCTCACTCACCAGCTCTGTCACGGCAGAGCTTATCATCGCTTTATCATCCGGCACAAATATCTGCCTTTCGCAGGGGATATCATATTCGGCAAGTTTACTTTTCAGCACAGGTCCGAAGGCATCCTTTATCCTGCCCTTGTAGACCTCGTTTCCCGTGGTCACTATACCTGCCGTGAGTTTTTTGAAGGGAAGTATCCGCAGCACGGGCTCATCACCTGCCGCAGCCTTCGCCGCCTCCATCTTCTCCTGTGGTATCACAAGGGGAATGATTCTGGTAGCCGCCAGCTTTTCGCCTTCATTTACAGGGAAGTTTCCGTGAATGGCAGCTATCATCATCTCACCGAGAGAATTAACCGCGTCAAGAGCCTTTTTATTGATCTTGAGGAGCCCTCTGATGCCTGCTCTTATCTCTATCTTGCCCTCGCTTGGCTCTGAGCATATGAAGTCGGGCGAGTCCTTTACACAGATGTACTTAAGCCACTGCGCCGCCTCGTTCTCGTGAAGGATCCCCTCCTGCTTTTCCCAGACATAGAGGTTCTCCTTGCCGACAGAGAGCAGCACGGGTATATCCTCCTCGCGCACTATGTGTCCTTTCTTAAAGACAGGTCCCTTCTCCACTCCCGGTATTATCCTTGTGATGTCGTGGCAGAGAACCGTCCCCACCGCATCAGTTGTTTTTATCAGTTTCATTTTCGCATATGTTCTGACCGATCAGAACATCCCTTACGTCAAAATAATCTATTATACAGTCAAAGATGCCCCGGGTGTCGTTAAGATCCAGCACCTTAACAGACATTTCATCCGGGGAAATACAGTCGCTTGCCACGCAGATCAGAGTTTCGGGGTCGCACTCGCTCTTCGGGTGTATCACACGCCTCACAAGCTCGACCTTGGGATAAGCAGATCTCTTCATGCCCTCGATTATGATCACATCGGGGGGCACGTCAGCTCCCTTCAGCCTTTTAATATGCTCCTCCACCGTTGTTTTTCTGATGTAATGAGTCATGAACCTGCTGTCTGAGAACACCGTAGTACACACGGCTCCGGAGCGCGTAAAAAGCTCCGTGTCGCTGCCTGGAAGGTCTGAAAAGGAATCGTGCCCGTCATGCTTTATCGCTGCGCAGCAAAGCCCCTCCTTTTTGAATTCATTTATAAGCCTGCATATAAGGCCGGTCTTTCCGCTGTCCGAATAACCGCTCACACAGAATATCAGCGGCCTCAGCGCCTCGGCGTACTCGGCTCTTGTATTCACATTTTTAACGACTTTTTTATCGAAGCATGAAAGCCCGAGCGAGACGAACTTTGTGTTCACACGCTTAAAAAGTCTTCTTATGCGGTACTCTCCCGCCTCTATCATCTCCTCGAGGGCAGGGAGAGCACGCTTTGAATATATGGCGCACAGCGGATGGATGTGCTCCTCATCCGCTATGACGATGCAGTCGTAGTCACCTGAAATAAACTGGATGAGATAATCCACCAGTTCTTTCTTTATAAAAGGCATATCCGCGGCGCAGAGGAACACATAGTCATTCTTAGCCGCCTTAAGCACCTGATATATGCCCTCTATCGGACCTATATCCGTGTGCTCGTCGTAGACCATGCCGGTGCCGAGGCTCTCGTACTCCCCTTTTTCAGCCGCGGAAATAAGGACCTCGCTAAAGCCACCGAGCTCCTTTACGGTCCTTCTTATGATCGTCTCATTCTCAAGCTTAAGGAGGGCCTTATTTCTTCCCATCCTGCTGCTTTTTCCGCCTGCTATGATACCGACTGTGACCGGTATCCGCACCATTTCCTCTATATCCGACATATCCGTCCTACAACATCAATACTTCGACCATATCACCCCGCGAGACCTTCGCTCCCGCGGGAAGTATGATATAGCAGTTACACTCAGCCATTCCCTCTAAAGAAGAGGCGAAATGCGTCTTCACCGGAAGCCTTACGCTCCCCTGTTCATAATAAGCTCTGACCATTCTCCTGTGGCGGTTCCCCTTATCATAGTCATCGTCGAGCCTTGCAGTAAATATCTTTTTAATATAAGCCGCGCAGCCGGTCAGCGCGCATGCGATGTGCGGAAAATACCAGTCGAAATTCGCCAGAGCCGCAAAGGGATTGCCCGAGAGGCAAAGCACCGGCTTTCCGTCCAGTATATAGCCGGCTGTGGGCGTTCCGGGCTGGATATCGGCCCTCGCAAAAACCTTCACCGCCCCGAGCTCCTCCATGAGCTTCGGCAGCAAGTCCTTTTCTCCGACACTCACTCCGCCGGTAGTGATGATAAGATCACTTTTACCGCCAGCTCTCAGTGCATCCTTTATCTCCTGCTCCGTATCAGCCGCATGCACAGTTTCCGCCAAAAAACCGGCCTCCCTCACC
Organism: Lachnospiraceae bacterium UBA4292; assembly: GCA_002395865.1. Classification (GTDB taxonomy): domain Bacteria; phylum Bacillota; class Clostridia; order Lachnospirales; family Lachnospiraceae; genus UBA4292. The sequence goes on from DGVE01000088.1 coordinate 6,394, forward strand.
GAGGCCGACAGCAGGGCGCTCACTGCATCGTATATCTTGCCCGGGGGCAGTGGCTGTCCGGGAGAGACGAGCTCGCTTCCCGTGGTCACGATCGTTACCCACGCTCTTCTTACGACTTCCACACTGTCCCAGCCGGCGCTTGCGAGCCTGAACAGAGCCACCCTGTCCAATCTGTCGCCGCGTTTTACAACGGCCTCGCCGTGCTTTAACTGCTCCCCCGCGAAGGAATAGTTCACATATCTGCCGACAGCCTTATATATTTTCACCCGCGAGCTTCCCCTGTCGGTATCCTCCTGCATCACGACGCAGTCGTACCCGGCAGGAATGTATGCGCCGGTCATGACTCTCACCGCGCTCCCGGGTGTGCATATTATTTCCTTATGATCCCCCGCATAGAGAATACCCGCCACCGAAAGGGTAACGGGTGCATTCTCCGAAGCGTCCTTTATATCCTCAGACCGCACAGCGTATCCGTCCATGGCCGATCGGTCGAAGGAAGGGATATCATTTTCACAGTACACGTCCCCGGCTGCAATGCGCATATACGCATCCGCAAGCGCGACTGTCTCTCTATCTCTTATACGCGGGATATATGATACAAATTCATCTCTTGCCGCTTCTATGGTGCAGCCGGGGTCCAGTGTCTTCATGCTATACTGTCTTCTCGATTCTTACCGCGCAGACCTTGTACTCGGGGATTCTCGCGAATTCGTCGAGCGCTGCGTTAGTGATCACATTTACGGGTGAGTCGGGGAAATGGAACGGCATCCAGGTCTCACCCTCAGATACCTTTCTTCCCACATGAGCCGTAGCGGTTATCTCGCCTCTGCGGCTTATCACCTTTATCTTCTCGTTGTTCTTTATACCCAGCCTGTCGGCGTCGCGCAGGTTGACCTCTATGAAGCCTTCTCCCGCGATCTCGTTAAGACCCGGTGTCCTCGCTGTCATGGCTGCCGCATTGTACTGGTAGAGTATACGTCCGGTCGTGAGTATCCAGGGATACTCGTCATCGGGCAGCTCCATGGACGGCTTGTAGTCCACTGCATACAGAAGCGCTCTGCCCCTGACGGGACCGTTCGCGTGCATGATGGGTGTTCCCGCGCTGTCCTTCGACTTGCACGGCCACTGCAGGCTCTCGCCGTTATCGAGTCTCTCGAAGCTGATGCCCGCGAAGCTCGGTGTGACGGACGCTATCTCGTCCATGATCTGAGCCGGTGTCAGATACGGCTGGGGATATCCCATGGCGTTCATGAGGTCGATCAGTATATCGGTGTCGGGACGCATATTTCCCTCGACCGTGACTGCCTTCCTTATGCGCTGCACTCTTCTCTCGGTGTTGGTGAAGGTTCCCTCCTTCTCGGCGAAGCTGATCGCGGGAAGGATGACGTCCGCGTACCGGGCCGTCTTTGTCATGAACAGATCCTGTATCACGAAGAACTCGAGTTTCTCAAGAGCCTTTATGATATGGTGGGTGTCGGGGTCGGATACCACAGGGTCCTCGCCCTGTATAAAGAGTCCCCTGATCTTTCCCTCTATCGCCGCGGGAAATACCTCCGTAGCCTTAAGACCCGGCTTCGGACTTAAGGGAACTCCCCACGCCTTCTCGAACTTCTCACGTACCGCGTCGTTGTTCACCTTCTGGTAGCCCGGATAATCCGTGGGCTGCGCACCCATGTCGCAGGCGCCCTGAACATTGTTCTGGCCTCTTAAGGGGTTCACGCCGCAGCCGCTTCTTCCGATCTTGCCGCACAGCACTGCCATGTCCGACATGCACATAACTCCCTCTGTACCTGTAGAGTGCTCCGTGACGCCAAGGCAGTAGATGATGGGGGCCTTCTTCGCGGTCGCGTACATTCTGGCTGCCTCCACGAGCTTGTCGGGATCGATATGGCATATCTCACCGACATATTCGGGCGTGTATTTCTCCACGATGGCCTTTAAGTTGTCGAAGTTCTCCGCGTACTTTTCGATGTAGTCGTGATCGATGAGGTCCTCCTTGATCATGACATGCATCATGCCGTTCGCGAAGGCCACGTTCGTACCGGGTCTTATCTTTAAGTGGATATCAGCCTTCTTGGAAAGACCTATATCTCTCGGGTCGACCACTATAAGTCTTGTGCCGTTCGCGACAGCCTTTCTTATCTGCATGCCTACGACAGGGTGCGCCTCCTCAGGGTTCGAGCCCACGAGCAGTATGCAGTCCACATCGTGCGTTATGTCGTGTATCGGGTTCGTCATCGCGCCGGAACCCAAAGTCGTAGCCAGTCCGGCTACCGTCGCCGAGTGGCAGACTCTCGCGCAGTTATCGGTATTGTTCGTGCCGAAGCAGGTCCTGACCATCTTCTGCACCATGTAAATGTCTTCGTTCGCGGAGCGTGAGCACGCAAAGCCGGCCAGCGAATCACCGCCGTACTTCTCCTTTATCTCCATGAAGCGCTTCGCCGTGTAGCTTATCGCCTCGGCCCACGATACCTCCCTGAACTCGCCCGTAGCGCGGTCCTTTATCATGGGGTTCTTTATGCGGTCGGGTGAATTCACGAAGTCGATGCTTCCCGAGCGTCCCTTCACACACAGTCTGTTGTGGTTCGAAGGGCCGTTCGCGGGCTCGACATTTACGATCTTGTTGTCCTTTACCACCAGGAAGAACTGGCAGCCCGTAGCGCAGTGCGGGCATGTGGTTAAGACCTTCTTTACCTCCCAGTTGCGGTACTTCTCCTCACGCTTAAGTGTAAGAGCTCCCGTCGGGCAGACGCTCGCGCAGTTGCCGCAGCTCTCGCAGCCGCTCTCCTTGTAGCCCTCCCCGAAGGGTGCGTCCACTATGTGGAACACGCCGCTCCTGGCGCTCTTTAAGGTTCCGTTGCCGGCTATGTTGTGGCAGACATTGATACATCTCTGGCAGTGAATGCACTTGCTGGGGTCGTATGTCATGAACGGGTTCGCGTCAAGCACCGGCATCTTCTTCTCGATCTCGGTGCGCGAGCCCTCGTAATCCGTCTGCTTGATGCCGTAGCGGTTGCAGAGGTTCTGCAGCTCGCAGGTTCCGTTTGCGGGGCAGGACATACAGGCTAAGTGGTGGTTTGAAAGGATGAGCTCGAGCATCTCCTTCCTGTAGGCAGTCAGCTCATCGCTCTCGGTCCTTATCACCATACCGTCGAGTGCCTTCGTGCGGCAGGCGGGCAGGAAGTTGTCGAAGCCCTCCGCCTCCACCACGCACAGGCGGCACATACCGATATCGGATACGCCCTCCATAAAGCACAGTGTGGGTATGTCTATCTTATTGTCCCTGGCGGTCTTTAATATGGTATCGTCTTCGTGGATGTCATAGATTTGGCCGTTGATAGTTATACTGCTCATTCGCCTCTACCTCCTATCATAGCTCCGCATCCGTAGTGGTCGCACCTCAGGCATCTTCCGCACTCGCGCTTTGCCTCCTCCGGTGTCATGGGAAGCTCCACGAAATCAAAGCCCTTCTTCCTCTCGACGGGGTCCTTCTCCTCGATCTCCGCCCTTCCTGTGGGTATGCAGGGGTTGGGTGTTGCGGGAGGAAGCTCCACATCGCTCACTAACTTGTGGTGGTAGCCCAGGTACTCGTCTATATTGGCAGCCGCCACCTGACCTGCGGCTATGGCATTTATCGCCGTTGATGGGCCCGTCACGCAGTCGCCGCCGGAGAATACTCCCGGCATATCCTTCACCTCACAGGTGACATCCGCGGTTATCCTTCCGCGGTAGCAGGGTATTCCCGCCTTCTCGAATACAGCCACATCGCTCCTCTGTCCGACACCCAGTATCAGATAATCGCACTTGAAGCGGTAGGGATAATTGCTCGAGTGCTCCGTGGTCACAAAACCGAATTTGTCGTAAGTGCTCACGATCTCGGGCTGCAGCCATACAGCGCAGACATTGCCTGTCTCGTCATCGACCTCGATGTTAAGGAAGTTCAGAAGTGTCCGGAAGCGCACTCCCTCCTGCATCGCGCCCTCTATCTCACTCGCGAGAGCAGTGTAATCATCGCGCTTTCGTGTAAATACATGTATGGTCTCGGCGTTGAGTCTCACTGCCGTTCTTGCGGCGTCCATCGCCACATTGCCGCCGCCGATCAGCGCCACCCTTTTACCTGTCAGATCGGGTGCGTTTTTGTTAGCCACGAGCTGCAGGAAATCCGCAGCAGGTATAACATTGCCCGCGTCTGCGCCCTCCATGGGCATGCGGTTTCCGAGCTGCGCGCCGAGTCCCAAAAATACAGCGTCATGGGTACTTCTTATCTCCTCGACCTCTATGTCGCGGCCGACCTTCGTATTGTACTTAACATCGATATCGCCCAGAGAGAGAATAGCGCTTATGTCCTCGTCCAGCCGCGCCTTCGGCAGGCGGTACTCGGGTATGCCGTAGCGCAGCATTCCGCCGAGCTTTTCGTGCTCCTCATAGATATCGACATGGTGCCCCATCATCGAGAGGTAGTACGCACAGGTGAGTCCCGCGGGACCACCGCCGACCACCGCCACGCTCTTGCCGGTGGATACGTTCTTCTTCGGATTATCCACCTTGTCGGCGCTTATCTGATCCACGGCATACTTCTTCAGGCCGCGGATATTTATGGGATCGTCAATAAGCCTTCTGCGGCACTTTCTCTCGCAGGGGTGCTCGCAGACCATGGCGCAGGCCGTGGGGAATGGGTTCTTCTCGCGTATCTTCTTGATCGCGCCTGCGTAGTCCTCATCCTTTATAAGCGCCACATATCCGGGCACATCCACATGCGCGGGACAAAGTGTCACGCAGGGAATGGTCTGCGCTTCGTTCTCGACGCACCTCTTGTTCCTGATATGACTCTCGTACTCATCCGCAAATTCCGTGATACTGTCGAGTATCAGATTCGCCGATACCACTCCGACTGCGCAGTCCGCCGTCTTCGCGATCATGCGGCACATGCTCTCCATCTTGGCGAGCGTATTTTCATCGGCATCGCCGTTTAAGATATCACTTAAGAGCCTGTCGACCTCCACCAGACCGTCGCGGCAGGGAACACATTTGCCGCAGCTCTGGTTCATCGATATCTGAAACAGCGACCTGTACAGAACCAGGGGACACATCCCCGGGGGATACGAATTCATACGTGAGCTGAACTTGCGCAGTATAACGTCTATGCGCTGGTTCATATTGCCCTGTTTTGCCAGTTTTTTCATGGAATCACTCCTTTACATCCTCCCACTTCCATCCAGCTACCTCAGGAAGATCTACGCCGAAATCGTGGATGTACTGCTTGTGCTCTACGAGCTTGTCGCTCATCTTCTGGTAGAGGTACGCGCCCCTGTTGCCGAGCTGCGGCAGGTACTTGAGGGCGGTCTGTACGAGGTGGAATCTGTCCACATCGTTCTGCACGCGAACGTCAAATGCGGTCGTGATCGTACCCTCCTCCTTGTAGCCGCGCACATGCATGAGTCTGTTGTTGTGGCGGCGATATGTGAGCTCGTGGATAAGCGTCGCATAGCCGTGGAAGTTAAATATAACAGGCTTATTCGTGGTGAAGAGCATGTCGTACTCCGCGTCGGTCAGGCCGTGAGGATGCTCTCCGGCGGGCTGAAGCTTGAACAGATCCACGACATTGATGAAGCGGATCTTCAGCTCGGGAAGCTCGCTGCGCAGTATCGATACTGCCGCGAGTGCCTCGAGCGTGGGTGTCTCACCCGCGCAGGCAAATACTATATCGGGCTCCTGTCCCTGATCGTTTGAAGCCCAGTCCCAGATACCTATGCCCTGTGTGCAGTGCTTTACCGCTTCGGGCATGGACAGCCACTGAGGTCTCGGGTGCTTGCTGGCAATGATCACGTTCACATAGTTGCGGCTCCTTAAGCAGTGATCCATGGTAGAGAGCAGGCAGTTGGTGTCCGCGGGCAGATAGATGCGGACTACATCCGCCTTCTTGTTCGCGATGTGGTCCATGAAGCCAGGGTCCTGATGCGTGAAGCCGTTGTGATCCTGCTGCCATACGGTGGAGCACATGAGAAGGTTGAGTGAAGCGATCTCCTCCCTCCATGGCAGCTGGTTGCAGACCTTGAGCCACTTCGCGTGCTGCGCTGCCATGGAATCGATGATCCTCGAGAACGCCTCGTAGGTGTCGAAGAAGCCGTGGCGGCCTGTCAGGAGGTAACCCTCCAGCCAGCCCTCGCACATGTGCTCAGAGAGCATGGAATCCACCACTCTTCCGAACCTTGACAGATGATCGTCGCCCTTTAATATCTCCGCGTTCCAGTCCCTGTTCTCCACCTCGAATACCGAAGTGAAGCGGTTCGAATTATTCTCATCAGGCGAGAATATCCTGAAATTCTTCGCCTCCGCGTTAAGTTTGAATATGTCTCTTATGAACTTCGCGAGATTGGCCGTATCCTGGCTCTCCTTCTCGCCGTGTGTTCCTATGTCGAAGCCGTACTTTCTGAAATCCGGAAGCCTCAGGTCACGCAGAAGCTTTCCGCCGTTTGCGTGAGGGTTCATGCCGAGACGCCTGTCCCCCTCGGGGCACAGAGAAACGATATCCTCCATGGGCTTTCCGTTCTCGTCGAAGAGCTCCTCCGGATGATAGCTCTTAAGCCAGTTCTCCAGAAGCCCCAGATGCTCGGGCTTATCCATCATGATCGGTACCTGATGCGCGAGGAAATTGCCCTCGATGCGCTGTCTGTCGACCACCTTCGGTCCCGTCCAGCCCTTGGGTGTGCGAAGCACGATCATCGGCCATACGGGTCTGGTCGCGTCGTTAGTCTCACGGGCACTCTTCCAGATCTCCTGTATCCTCTCGATGACGGTGTCCATGGTCTCGGCCATCTTCCTGTGCATCTCCATGGGTTCGCTGCCCTCCACAAAGTAGGGCTCCCAGCCGTTTCCGTGGAAGAAATCCACCAGCTCCTCGTGTGAGAGCCTGCCGAATATGGTCGGGTTCGCGATCTTGTAGCCGTTTAAATGCAGTATGGGAAGCACAGCTCCGTCTCCCACGGGATTTATAAACTTGTTGCACTGCCATGATGTAGCCAACGGTCCGGTCTCCGCCTCGCCGTCTCCCACGACTACCGCGGCGATAAGGTCCGGGTTGTCAAATACCGCGCCGCACGCATGGCTTATGGAATAACCCAGCTCGCCGCCCTCGTGGATGGAGCCCGGTGTCTCGGGAGCGCAGTGGCTCGGAACGCCGCCGGGGAAGGAGAACTGCTTGAACAGCTTCTGCATGCCCTCCTCATCCTGCGAGATATTCGGATATATCTCGCTGTAGGAGCCGTCGAGATAATCGTTCGCGATGAAGAAGTTGCCGCCGTGGCCGGGTCCCGACAGGAGTATCATGTCGAGGTCATATCTCTTTATGACACGGTTTAAGTGCGCAAAGACGAAGTTCTGTCCGGGAACCGTGCCCCAGTGTCCCACGATCTTCTTCTTGATCATCTCCTGCGTGAGAGGCTTCTTAAGAAGCGGGTTCTCGAGCAGATAGAGCTGGCCCGCGGACAGGTAGTTCGCGGCTCTCCAGTATCTGTTCATCCTTGTAAGCAGTTCATCGGTAATTGGTCCCTTTTCGATCATATCTCCGGTCATTATTTGCGCCTCCCGTTTTTATTTTTCGCTTTATTGTTTATTTCCATAATACTTACCGCAGAAAATGCACATTTATATATCAAAGCATAGATGCAATATGTGATCAGCACGCCGAAGCACACATCAGTCAGAAAGTGAGCGTTCATGTGTATCCTGTTGTAACCGAACAGGCACACCCATACGACGGCTATCGCAAACATGAAGTATTTCAGTCCCTTCTTCTCAGGCTTTACAATACCCGCAAGCATGGGAAGCGTGAACATGATCGTGGCCTTCGTCATATGTCCGCTGGGCCAGCTCCTGAACGAGTTCTCGTCGTTGAGATACGGCATCATCTCCCACCAGTTCCTAAATTCCTTGGCGGGATCATCGAGTGTGATCAGATATCTGTATCTCGGACGGCATCCAACTGCCTTCAGCCATTCATTCACATACTCGCCGAACATTCCTCCGAGGATGATTACCGAGCCCGCAGCTATAAGCGCCTCGGGCCTCGCGTCGCCTATGAGCTTATTCGCTATAAATGCCACGATCGATGCCAGAGCCACCCATGACAGGAAGGTCAGAAGCAGCGTAAAGAGTGTATTCTCATCGCCCGCCTTGTATCCGTAGGCGGTGCGCAGATATTTGCCGCCGACGTCAAGGAAGGAATAAAAGGTCCAGAAAATGGTAAATACCAGTATTCCCCACGCAAGAGTCGAGTAGCCCTTGTTCTTTTTCCTGATACCCTTGAATATGCATATGCCCCCGACGGGATACATGCAGTGTGACAGTATGTTGCCGTACTTCTGGAAGAAGTCGCCCGGATCGGTCAGATTCGACAGCTTCTGCGAGATCTGAAAATCCATAAAGCTGCCTATCACTATGCCTATGACAAGCACCGCTGAAACGATCAAAAACACTATGACAGGCATCCCCAGTATTTCCTTTTTGTTCTCCATAGTATACCCCCGAAATTATCTATCTTGCGTACCTTCCCTCTATGATATGAGGCGCGACATCTATGTACAGATATCCGTCGTTAGCCTCTGCCTCAGCAGTGAGCACCTCCACCGCGCACTCATAATCTATCTTGTAGTGCTCGAGCAGCCTGTCCGTTTCATTCCACGAAGGAAGCGGGTTCATCATTCCGCCCAGCTCCTCCTCGGCCGTAGCCAGGAACTGGTTCGTGGCAATGGTCAGAGTCTTCGTCCTCCAGTCGCCGAACCACTCGCCCGCCTGGTAGATGAGTTCTCCGTCCTTTACCAGCGCGTCAACCTCATCCTCCACGAAATAACAGTCGATGCCCATGAGGCTTACGATGTATTCTCTCTCTCCATTGTCCTTCATGGCAAATTCCATGACGCTCAGCAGATCCTCGTAGGTCGCCTCATACTTATACATTTCATTCATGAACGGATAATCCGACATGATCTCTCCCAGGGTCACTACCCTTCTTTCGCTGCCCTCGGGTATAACAAAATCGTATCTTACAGCGCCGCGATTGACGAAAGCCACGTCCGCATCGAGAGCCCGCATATATACCGAGCTCATCCAGTTGCCGCCGGTCGTAGCTCTGTTACCGCTGCCCTCTATAAAGCCCTTCTTCTGGGCGTTCACCGTGATGTAACCGATCTCCGTCTCCAGCAGGGACGCCACCCGGTCTATGACCTGATCCGTGAGCGCAACGATCGTCTCGTCCAGCTCGTCGGCGTTCTCCTCTGTCTTATAGGATTTATCCGGGGCCACGTCAATTACGGCAGCATTATCGACACTGTCAAACGCGATGCTGTAGCTTTTTGCCGTAAATACCAGCTCCGCATAGCTGTACTGGACTCCGTATTTATCCGACTCTATATAAGGGATACCGTTATCCGCGATACCGTTCTTCTCCGTATGTGTGTGTCCGCCGAGTACCAGGTCTATCGCACTGTCCTCACCGAGATCATTTGCGACTCCCTCCGCATCAGCGTGGCACAGAAGGATCGTTACATCAGCAGCGCCATTCTCCTCCATCGCCCTTGCGATATCGTTCGGAATGCTCTCATCCTTCTTTATCTCAAAGCCCTGTTTTTCAAACCTGCTCTGCATTATATCGATGCCATAGTCCTCGAGATATCCTATGATACCGATCCTCACATCGATCTCGTCACCGGCTTCATTTCTGGCCTTCTTGGTCACGATGACAAAGTCGTCCACCCACTCCGGCTTCCCGCCGTTTTGGAACAGATTGGATGCGACCACGGGAACGGTATTCTCCTGCTCAAAACCCGCCTCGGTGCTGTCCATCATGGTCCCGTCACTGTCGACCGTGTTCTCGATGAGCCAGTCGAACTCGTGATTACCTATCGTAACAGCATCGTAACCCATCAGCTCATAGGCTGCGGCGATCGGAGCGCCGTTTAGCATATTCGACATGATGGAGCCCTGAAAGATGTCTCCCGCATCCAGAAGCAGCGCATAGTCCCTTTCGTACTTATCACCGTATCCCCTGACATCCTTCACCTTGTCGGAGACGTATGCCAGACGGTACTCATACTCATCCTTTTCCTTGCTTGCTATATATCCGTGAACATCCGTCGTCTCGAACACCGGAAGCCTGTATGTCCCGCTCACAATGACCGTATCATTGCCCTGCGAAGGATCCTTTGTCTCGAGCTCCGCCGCGGTGGTCTGTGCAGCCTGAGCGGTAGTCTCATTATTTGCCGCCGTCTCTTTATTATCCGGATTCCTGTTATTCTGTGTCACGGTTAAGATGATGATCACCGCAGCGATGACCACCACGCATGTTATGGCAATGATTATGCCTGTTTTCTTCTTCATGACCCCCTCCTAAAAACTAAGTGTATCAAGCTTACCCGCGCATTCGGTAAGATACTTAACACAGTACTCTACCTCCTCCTTCTCGGTTCCGTAAGAAAGCTCCGCGTATTTCGATCTGAGGTTCAGAACCTGAAGATAGCTGATGACGGAAAGCTTGTACTTCATCTCCTCCAGCTGTGCGGCACTCCTGCCGTCATAGTAATACCCGAATATCCTGTCAAAGAGCTTCGTGGTAGTCTCAAGCGGCATGCCGAGGAATTTATCGGTATTGTGCTTATCCACGCACGCATAGCACCTGTAGGTCGCGTACATGGCGCCGAATTCGAATATGGGATGTCCCTGGGAAAGAGTCTCCATGTCTATGAGCAGAAGTTCGTCGCCCTGCGACATGATGTTCTTCACGTGGAAATCCGCGTGAACTATGGTATTTCTGTCCTCTATCGAGGCCAGCAGCGCCGAGAGCTTATCGTACACATCGGGCGCAAAAAAACTCTTCAGATCTTCCAGTATACCGATGAGTACCTTCTTCCTCGAGGGAAGCTCCCCCGAGGGCAGCTCCTTTGAGTGCATCTCCTTAAGTATCTGCGCGCACTTTACCGCGAAGGTATCGAGAGCCTCATCGCTGTTTATCAACTTCACCACCGGCTCGGCGTTAAGCAGTTCAAACACCGCGCCGTACAGATCGCCCACCCTCACGATGTCATACGCTATGGCGGTGGGTATTCCCATGATAAATGCCTTTTTCGAGAGGCCTATCTCCTTTTTTATCATCCCGAGAGCGTCCTGTATCTTGTAGACCTTCACTATGGTCTCCGGATCGAGACGGTATATCTTTCCGTAGAAGCCCTCGCCTATCAGCTCACAGTCATCCACCGATATCCGCCTGAGCTGTCTGCTCACGCTCATGATCTCCGTGAAACCGGTCATCTCCATGATGTCGTAGACCTCTTTACCGCAGTTTACGACACAGGTGGCGTCTATCCTCTTCTTATACTTCAGTATCTGTCTCAGACCGGCGGAAGATAAATACTCGAGCTGCTCAAAATCAAGCACCAGACTCCTCACCGACTCCAGTCCGGTCGGGGACTGATCCAGCTCGGAAACGGTATTCGCGTCGAGTCTCCCCGAAAGCCTTACAGTCAGTTCCTCACCATTTATACTCTTTATTATATCCATGGCACCTCCTTATCGGGGGATCTACAAAAGCTTTACAGCCAGCATGGTTATATCATCGAACTGCGGGGCATTGCCCACAAAATCCTTCATATCCGCGGTAACTTTTCTGAGGAGCTCCTCTGGTGAGGCGTCCGGTTCGGAATTCAGCGCGGCCACGGTGCGGTCGGTTCCGAAGAGCTCGTTCTGTGAATTCGTGGCCTCGGCCACGCCGTCGGTATACAGGAAGAGGACTCCGCCCTTATCCAGGGTGAATTCGTATTCCTTATAACGCGCTCCCTCCATTCCTCCGATGACGAAGCCATGCCTGTCCTTAAACAGCTCAAAATCGCCGCCCGGCTTCTTTATGATGGGGTACTCGTGTCCCGCGTTTGCCGCTCTTACCTTACCTGTTGACAGCTCGAGCACGCCGAACCACACGGTCACGAACATCTCCTCCTCGTTGTTCTTGCATATCTGGTTGTTCACCTGCTCGAGAACCTTCGCCGGACTCTCACCGACCATGGCGTAATTGCTCACCAGTATCTTCGACATCATCATGAAGAGCGCCGCCGGAACGCCCTTTCCGGACACATCAGCCATGACAAGTCCGAGATGGTCGTCGTCTATGAGGAAGAAATCGTAGAAATCTCCCCCGACCTCCTTCGCAGGCGTCATGGTGGCGTAGATATCGAAATCCTTCCTTTCAGGAAACGCAGGGAATATATTCGGCAGCATATCCGCCTGTATCTTCGTCGCCAGAGCGAGCTCCGTTCCCACGCGCTCCTTCTCCGCCGTTATCTCGGTGATCTGGTGGATATACTCCCGTGTGCGTGTTGAGAGCGTTTCGAATGACTTCGCGAGCACCTCTATCTCGTCGCCCGTCATGTATGTGTCCTCCATCTCGAAGGCCATATCCGTGCCGCTTATCTCGCTTATACGCTTCGTCATGCACTCTATGGGTCTGACGGTCCTGCCGGCCACTATAAATGCGGCTATCGAGCCGAAACCGAGTATCAGAGCCATGATCAGAAGCATCACCTGTCTGGATATCTCCGCGCTGTGTGAATAGTCCGAAGTAGCGTCCGAGGTGATCCTTGAAAACTCGGAGACCATCATCTCCTCGGGCATCTCGGTTATCTCTTTCTCCAAAAAGGATACGACTGCCCAGCCCACCGTCGCTATGGGTGAGCCCGTCATATAATAATCCTTACCATTTACACTTATGCAGACGAGACCGGTCTTTTCACCAAGCGCCTTGCTTACAAAATCAGCCAGTTCCTTGCTGTCTGACTCTCTTAAGTCCTGTGCCATATCGGTCGTCTGGACCGTAAATACACTGTTGTTCTCCGGGGCAAATATAACGTGTCCGTTATTATTGATCACGCACACCTTCTCACCGTACTCGGAATCTGTGCCCACATAGTCAGCCATGGCATCGAGAAAAAGATCCGATCCCACGACCGCCACGATCTCGCCGTCCACCACCACGGGCGCAGCGCACTCCACGCATATCTTACCCGTGTATGTATCTATCTCGGGTCCCGAAAACCATATATCTCCCGTCTGGCAGGCACCGATGTACCACGGCCTCTGTCTCACGGGAAACGGCTTCATTTCGCCATTCTCATCATATTTGCTCAGAGGATCGTCATCGATCACTATATGCGTCCCGTCGGCCATGCCTATGAAGCAGTTTTGCATATAGCCCGAGTTTTCACACATGGATATCATGGTGTTGCTCATGTGCGCTGCTATGCCGAGCAGATCGGACTCTGTATAATCCACGCCCTCCTCATAAAGGACCTGGGCGCTCAGCACGCCCTTATTATCGGGATCCGGAAGATAAGCTCCGGCGGGAGCTATATCGGAGCTGTGTTCAAAAAGGCTCTGGGCAATGCTTCGCAGCGTCGAGATATCCGTCGCTATATCGGAGAACATGTCATCGGCTATATAGGCCTGCAGGCCATTCGTCTTGGTCATGGAGCTTTCAATGACCTGATGCATGGTATTCCCTGTCACTTCCTTGATGGCCGTCTGCTGCTTTTTGTTGGTCTCACGGACCACCTTGGTCAGCTGGCGCGACTGATAGGCCGAGACTATGGCAAAAAAGCCGATAAGCATGAGAAGGATAAGTCCCACCAGATTGAACAGGCGCTGCTGCAGTCCTCCGAATGTGAGTCTACCTATTTTTTTCATCTTTAAATCTTCTCCAGGCCCTTTTTGAGAGTGAGTATGTTATGTCCCTCGCGGTATTCATATCTCACATCGTCCATTATCTTCTTGACCATAAAAATACCCAGTCCGCCTATCTGCCTCTCATCAGCGGACAGCGTGACGTCCGGATCCGCCTTTGCGAGCGGATCGTAGGGCACGCCGTGGTCGATGAATGTGATATCGACCACGGGAGGGTCGGCAAACAGCTGGACCCGTACCATCGCAGTCCCCACGTCGGGCCTGTACGCGTAGTTGGCGATATTTACAAATATCTCCTCCACGGCAAGGTCGATCTGCATCTGTATCTTCATAGGGCAGTCGGCCATCTCCAGATTCTCGTCGACAAAGCCGAGTACAGTCGGCAGGTTGTCTACCAGCGCTTCTATTTCCAGTACCTTTTCATCCATATCGTAAACTCCTCAGGCGTTATGCTTCGGTAAGCCCCCCTTATCCTCCCTATTCGATCGCGAGTATATCAGAAAAGCCGGTGACGTCGAATATCTCCATGATCTCGGGACCCACGTTTTTCAGAGTCATGCCCTTCTTCCTGCTCATGGTCTTGTGAGCCATGAGGAGCACGCGCAGACCGGCTGACGAAATATACTCCACCTCCGCAAAATCAAGTATCAGCTCCTCGCAGTTATCGAATCTGCCCTTCAGCTCCTGCTCGAGAGCGGGTGATGTAGTGGTGTCGATCCTTCCGCTGACGCTTACGGTAACTACTGCTCCCTCGACTGCTGTTTTGATGTTCATGTTGTTTTCCTCCTGTGTTATATTTTATTGTTTTTATAAAAGGTCAAGGCACTTCTCTGCCTCATCGAGCGCCTGCCCGAACTTAAGCAGCGCTGCCTCTATGGGTGCGGGGGTGTTCAGATCCACGCCTGCGTGCGCAAGCTCGTCCACGGGATATGCGCTCGATCCCATCGACAGGAACTCTCTGTAGCGCTTCACCGCGGGTGCTCCCTCGTTCATGATCTGCTCTGAAAGCGCCACCGCGCTCGAGAAACCGGTCGCGTACACATACACGTAGAACGGGTTGTAGAAATGCGGTATCCTCGCCCACTCGTACTGTATCTCCTCGTCTATCACCATGTCGGGTCCGAAATAATCGGTGACGAGCTTTTTGTACAGGTCGTTTAAGAACTTCGCGTTTACCGACTCTCCGCGCTCTATGGCCGCGTGCACATCCCTCTCGAACTCCGCGAACATCGTCTGGCGGTACACCGTTCCCTTGAAGCCCTCCAGATACTGGTTCAAAAGCACGAGCCTCTTCTTCGGATCGGTCTCATGCGCAAGCAGCTTCGCCGTGAGCAGGTTCTCATTTACAGTCGATGCGACCTCCGCCACGAACATGGTATAGTCCGAATACTGAGCCGGCTGGTGTGTGCAGCTGTGCCATGTGTGCATGCTGTGGCCCATCTCGTGCGCGAGGGTGTAGACGCTGTCAAGAGTATCCGTATAATTCAGCAGGATGTACGGTCTCGTGTCGAATCCGCCCGACGAGTACGCGCCTCCGCGCTTGCCCTTGTTGGGATAGACATCTATCATCCTTGTGGAAAATGCCTTCTTTACCTGCTCCACATAGTCATCGCCCAGCACGCTCACGGCATCAAGTACCATATCCTTACCGGTCTCGTACGGATACTTCTCCTCGGACTCTGCCACGAGAGGCGTGTACACATCCCAGAAGTGGAGCTCGGAAACTCCCAGCATGCGCTTTCTGAGAGCCACATATCTGTACATGAGATCCATGTGCTTTCTCACGGTGTCTATAAGGTTATCGTACACCGCCACAGGCACATTTGATACCGACAGGCTCATGGCACGGGAGGATTCGTATCCGCGCAGTCCTGCCTCCGTCGTCATGACCTTCACGGCCGCCGTGTAGCTGGCTGTGTAGGTATTGATATGCTCCCTGTATCCCCTGTAATAGTTCCTGAACGCGCTCTCCCTGAGTACCCTGTCGGGGCTCATCTGTATGGTCACGAATGAAGCGCCGGACACGGGAACCTCCGCGCCGTTTGCATCCTTCGCGTTCTCAAATACCATATCGCCGTCGCGAAGCTGTGAGGCGATATTCTGAGGCGCCGCAAATGTCTCCGCAAACTGCGCCAGCAGCTTCTCCTGTTCAGCCGCCAGCACGTGCGCCTTCGCCCTCATGATATCGCGGAACTTAAACTCGAACTCCTCCATCACGGGGTCGGACGCTATCTTCTCCAGCTCCTCAACGGGAAGCTTAAGTATCTCGGGCTGTGCAAATGCCACGGCCGCCCCGGCCTTCGCGTAGGCCGCCATGAGCTTTCCGTACATGGTCTGACCCTCGGGCGAGGTCACATTTTCATCGTGCCTGCGCATCGCGTAATTGGCCAGCTTATCCAGCTTCCTGAAAAACAGTACCTGCGCGTCGAAGAACTCCCTTATGGTCGCTGCATCCTTCAGCCTGCCCTCAAATGCTGCGGTACGGGCCGCGTCGGCATCCACCTCCGCAAGCTCCTTCTCCCATGCATCATCGCCCGAATACTCCGTGCTCAGGTCCCACTTATACTCCTCGGGAATGTCATTTCTCTCTCTTATTTCCACTTTACTTGTCTCCTTATCATCAAATATGCAGAAAGCCGCGCACCGCCAGAGGCAGCACGCGGCTAATGGTCACTTCTTCTTCATGTACATAACGCCCACGCCGGCCAGCGCTCCTATGAGCACCACGCCGAAAGCTATGGCTACTATCGTCTTCACCAGACTCTTTTTATCCTCGGACGACTCATCTGCGGCAGGTGCCTCGGTGGAAGCTGCTGCGGTCTCCACCTCCGCGTCCGCGGCCACAGTCGTCTCGATCGCGGCAGACGTAGTCTCCTTAGGCGCTGCGGTCGTAGTCTCCTTCGGCTTCTTCGTGGTGGTCTCGACCTCCGTAGTGGTCTCCTCCTCGGTCTGTGCAGCATCGCTCATATAAAAATACGACACCTCGATATCCATCTCTATGTAGTCCAGATGCTGCATACAGTATGCTCTCGTGGGGCCGTCCGGTATCTGCTCCTGAAAATCATAGATGATCGCGTAATTACCGCTCTTGTCGGGTTCATTCATACCCGCCTCCACGGAGTCGAAATCAGCCAGGCCTATAACATCCGGCGTGCCCTCCCTCAGATGCATGAATATATTCGTGAGCTTCACATCGATCTGAGCTTCCTCGCTCTTCGAGTAGGGGCCGTAATAGCTGATATAGAGGGCACATATCTTCATCAGGCTCTCGGCGTCGGCAAACAATCCTTCATCGGGTCTGAGCTCGATATGTACCGGAGTCTGATAAGGTATCTCCTCAAAAGCACCGCCGTTCATCCATTTAAAGGCGTTGTTCTCCGTCTGGTCATTCTGTACCACTATCTGGATGACGAGCCCGTCCAGGACCTCTCCCTCCGCGAAATAATCATCCGCAAGCGCAGCCACGGGTGCCGCCGCGCACATGCAAAAAGCCATGAATCCCGCAGCCAGCCTCCTCAAAACCTTTCCAAACATCACAGTCCTCCGTGTACAAAGCCATAGGCATTTCCATTGTGTATAATTATATATGATTCACAGGGTAAATGTCAAGAAAAAAACGATAATGAAGCATGGACGCTAAGGAGTCTTTTCAGGAGCTTTTTCGAGTGATTCTGCGCAAAAAAATCCGCCCGGAATGGCCGTTAAGCCACCCGGACGCTCCTTATTATTCATGCAGTAGTATGAATTGCGAGGGAACCGCCATCCCACTCACAAATACATTTATTCTCCTTCGACCGATAATCACTTAATACCCTGACTGTCTGAATTCTCCGGTAATGGCGTTTATTATTATTTCACAGCCGTTCGACCATATTCCACCGGCATAAAACGGATCCTCGTCAGTGTTCTCAAACAAAATATTACAACGAAGCTCACCCTTAAAAGCATATACAGGAATAATATCTATCTTGTACCTTCCCAAAAGGGCCTCATAATACTCTTCGCCAAAGACATCTTTAACATAACCGAGAGCAATCTCGATCATCTTATCCTGAGGAAGAATACTATCCGTTCCGTTATAATATCCGTCCGGGTTAAAATTACCTGTTACAAAAACATCATTGTCATCAAAGAACACATCTGCAAGTAAGATCTCGCCATATTGTGTATTCTGAACGAGTCTATACTCCTTTGAGTACGAATTCTCCGACCAAGAACCGGATACATCCTCCCGATCGGTCTCCATTCCCACTACTTTAAGCAGGTAGTCCACCATCTGTTCCGGGTCGTTGCTTATCTTCGTGTTCTGCGGATCGGTGTTGGATATCATACGGAATTGTATATCCGCATTCGTGTAGAATACCAGTCCGT